>DATGHD010000034.1:0-26353 GCA_035308145.1 Roseiarcus sp. | reverse complement strand
CCTGCAGCGAGGCAATGCGGTGAGCGCGAGCTTCGTCGTCGGCGGACGTGAAGTTTCTTATCAGTTCACTGCGGCTTCGCTGGAGAATCCCCTGAGCATGCCGGCGCTCAGGCAATTCAAATGCCCGAACGGTCTGTGAGGCGCTTGTGCACGCCGGCCTCTATGGCAAGCTCCCCGCCAAACGCGATTTTGTCGCCGCCAATACGCCGCGCGCCTTTCTCGACCTGTGGGAGCCTTGGTTGCAGGGGAGCGTTGCGACCTCGCGCCAACTTCTCGGCGAAGCCTGGCGCGACGCCTATCTGAGCGCGCCGATCTGGCGCTTTTGGCTCGGCGCGAATTTTTGCGGCGAGGCCGTGCTCGGCGCCTTCATGCCCTCGATCGATGGGGTCGGCCGCTATTTCCCGCTGACGATATTTATTGGCGAGGGCGCGCTGCCTCCGCCGGAGCTTGAGCCTAACAAGGACTGGTTCGACGCGGTCGAGACAATCCTGCTCGACGCCTTGCATCCAGAGCGCGATTTCGAGAGCATCGCAGCGGCGGTCGCGGGCCTTCCGGCGCCGGCGCAATCGCCGGTCGAGGCGTCCATCGCCGGCATTACCCTCCTTTCGAAAGGTTCGATCCTGGTGCGCGATTTCGGCGACGAGCTGCCGCTCGCCTTGCGCGCCGCGCGACGGTTCGGTCATCATCACACCTTCGCGGGGCAATCGTTCTGGTGGACGATCGGCGGCGAAGGCTTCCCGCCGACAGCCATCATCGAAAGCGGCCTGCCCGGGCCCGAACGTTTCGCCGAAATGCTGACCGGCTCGTTCGACCGGTCCATCGCCGTTCCGGCTTAGGGGCAGCGCCATGACCGGCACTCTGGTCTTCGACACCGCGAGCGCGAGCCACGTCGGCAAAGTGCGGACGGTGAACGAGGACGGCCTGCTGGCGCGCCCGGATCTCGGCCTCTGGGCGGTCGCTGACGGCATGGGCGGCCATGGCGCGGGAGATCTCGCGAGCAGCGCGGTGATCGCCGCGCTGGACACGATCAGAAGCGCGGACACCGCCGCCGAGTTGCTCGCGCAATTCGAGCATCGGGTGATACGCGCCAACGCCGAGGTGCGCGCCGTCGCCCGCTCGCGCGCCCTAGGTCTGATCGGAACGACGCTTGCCGCCTTGCTCATTCGCCCGCCGCACTATGCGTGCCTTTGGTGCGGCGACAGCCGGGCCTATCTCTGGCGCGACGGCGGCTTGGCGCAAATCTCGCACGATCATTCCGAGGTGCAGGATCTGATTGATCGCGGCATTCTCGACGCGGCGGAAGCCAAAACCTGGCCGCGGCGCAATGTCGTGACGCGGGCGATCGGCGTGGCGGTCGAGACGGAGCTCGAATTGGCGGAAGGCAGGGTTGCGGCCGGCGACCGCTTTCTCCTCTGCAGCGATGGGCTGACGAACCATGTCGATGACGCAGAGATCGCGACGGCGCTCAGCGGCGGAGGACCAAAGCAGGCGTGCGAGCAACTCGTCGAACTGACGTTGCAGCGCGGGGCCAGCGACAATGTTTCGTTGATCGTCATCGCCTGCGCTTTCGACCAGCAGACCGTTCGCCTCGACGGCGCATGGCGCGCGGAGGCCGCTGCGGCTGCGCCTCGCGCGGCTGAGATAGAGTAGCAATAAGGCGAGCTAAAACGCTCCCACGGCCGCCGGCGGGCCGGCGATAATGGCTTCCTGACGCTCGGGGTTTGGCTATGATGCCGACATCGGTCCAACGAGGCCATTCGGCTGTCGTCGGGCCGCGACAGACGGAGCCAAGCGCCGCCCATGGTCGACACTCTCGAGGAATCGGATGCGCTGCCCGCGATTTCGCCCGAGGCGCCCTGCGGCCCGGACCTCGATTTTGAGGGCGATCCCGAATTCCTGAATTATTTGGCGGCGACCGAAGGGCAGCTTCCCGCCTCCTATTTCGATTTCGACGTCAAGGCCGTCGATTTCACCGCCGCCGAAGCAACCGGCGTCCAGTTGCTCGCCCGCACGCATGACGTTCGGCTTCTGGTCTTGCTGGCTAAGCTCGCCATCCTCCGGCGTGACATTAAGGGCTTCGCCAGGTGGGTTAGCGCGATCGCACAATTGCTAACCCGTCAATGGGACGAAGTTCATCCGCGCGGCGAGAATGGCGACTTCACGGCTCGCATGGCTCAGCTTGCGACGCTCAACGATTCTCCGGTCGTCCTTCTGCCGCTGCAATACGCGCCGCTGGCCGAAACGCAGCGCGAGGGCGTGTTGACGTTCCGCGCCCGGCTTGTCGCGAGCGGCGACGCCAATGCGCGCGAAGGCGAGCGGATGCCGGAGGCGGGGGCCATCGAGCGGATTTTGGCCAATTCGGATCTTCCCAACCTCAGCGCGACGCTTAGGGCGCTGCAGACCATCAAGTCGGCGATCGAAGAGATCAAAGCGACGACCCTGGAAAAAGCCGGCGTTCAGCAAACGGTGCCGTTCGACGGGCTGACGTCGCTCATCGAGCGCATGACGACGTTCATCCAAACGGCGGTCGCCGCGCGCGATCCCAGCGTCGCGCCGCCGAAGGCGCCGACGGAGACAGCGTCGGAGGAAGCGGGGGAGCCGGCGGCTGTGTCGAGCTTCGGCTCGCTGGCCGAGGCCGACGCCGCTCTCGCCGCGGCCTTCGCTTATTTCGCCAAGAACGAACCTTCGAGCGCCGCGGTCTTGCTGATTGGCCAGGCGCGTCAATTGCTCGGCAAGAATATCTATGAGGTGATGCAAATCATCGCGCCTGATTACGCCGCTCAGGCGAGAATTTTCGTCGGTTCAGAGCCCGCTTTCACCGTCAGGGTCAGCTCCATCGCGCCGGCTCAGGAGGGCGAGCGCGAACAGGCGGCCGGCGAACCGGCCGCATCCCGCGGCGCGGCGCTTTCGCTCGTCGATTCCGCCGCAGCCTATCTTCGCAAGGCCGAGCCTTCCAACCCCGCTCCGCTCCTCTTGGATCGCGCGAAGTCCCTCGCGTCGCGTGATTTCTTCGGGCTGTTGAAGGAGCTCCTGTCCGAGGACACGCTGACTGAAATGCGGCGGAATCGGTAGCGGGGCGCGCTATTTGCCTGGATCGTTGAGGAAGACCGTCCACTCCGGCGAGCTCAATGTGTCGATCTCCTCAAAATTGACGGCTTCCAGGCCGCGGCGCCAGCAGTCGGTTATGCCGTAGATCTTGAACTTGCGGCGATTGACGCACATTGAGACCGTGCCGACGAGGACGTCGGCCGCGTCGATGTCGGTGGCGTAAAGATAGACGTATCGTCCGGTAAGCGGCCCGCGGATCGGCGTCGCGCACGAGTTGGGGGTGACCGACCACCAGCCTTCGGTCGCAAATTCCTGGCCGGCGCCGTAGCCGACGGAGATGTTGAGCAGGTACTTGGTCCTGTTGCAGACGCGGAAGTCAGCCAAGGCCGTCGAGGCTGCGCCACAGGCGAGAAGAGCCGCAAAGAGCGCCAGCGTGCTTTTCCCGCGCCTCACAAGACCGACCCCTAAGCCTCCATTTCGCTCACGCCCAGGCGACCGTACGCCGTCTCACTGCACGTCGTAGGCGAAGGAGCCGTCCTTCACAGCGACTGCGGCCGTGGCGATTTCCTGACGCGCCAAAGAACGTTTGAGAATCTCTCGCGACAGCGCCGGCAAGATCGTGTTGGTGATGATGTTGTCGATCACGCGGCCGCCGGAATCCGGGTCGTTGCAGAGCGAGACGATGTGGTCGACCACCGGCTGATCATAGGTGAATTTCGCGCCGTGGTTTTCCTCGACGCGCTTGCCGATGCGGCCAAGCTGAAGACGCACAATCCCGCCCAACATTTCGGGCGACAACGGAAAATACGGGATCGTGACGATGCGGCCGAGGAGGGCGGGCGGGAACACGTTGAGCAACGCCGGCCGAAGCTCGACGGCGAGTTTCTCGGGATCGTCGGCGAGCGGGCCCCTCGCGGCATCCATGATCATATCGGTGCCGACATTCGAAGTAAGAATGATCAATGTGTTCTTGAAGTCGATGCGCCGTCCCGTGCCGTCCTCCATTACGCCCTTGTCAAAGACCTGAAAGAAAATCTCATGCACGTCGGGATGGGCTTTCTCGACCTCATCGAGAAGGATGACGCTATAGGGACGGCGCCGCACCGCTTCGGTCAGCCTGCCGCCTTCGCCGTAGCCGACATAGCCGGGCGGCGCGCCTTTTAGCGTCGAGACCGTATGGGCTTCCTGGAATTCCGACATGTTGATGGTGATCATGTTCTGCTCGCCGCCGTAGAGGGTCTCAGCGAGAGCGAGCGCCGTCTCCGTCTTGCCGACGCCCGACGGGCCGCACAGCATGAAGACGCCGATCGGCTTGTTCGGATTATCGAGCTTGGCGCGGTTGGTCTCGATGCGCTTGGCGATCATCGTAAGGCCATGCGATTGGCCGACGACCCGCCGATTGAGAATGTCGGCGAGATTGAGCACGGTTTGAACCTCGTCGGCGACCATGCGGCCAACCGGAATGCCGGTCCAATCCGACACTACGGACGCGACCGCCTGTTCGTCGACATGGGGATAGATCATCCGCCGCTCGGGATTGATCGCTTCGAGCGTATCGATCTTTTCGCGCAAAGAGGTCCGCGTGGTCTCGATCTCAGCCGAGCTTTCCGCCTCGGGCTTTTCGACCTCTTTCTTGTCGTCGCCGGTCGCGCCGTCCTTCTTTTCTCCGTCTTTGTCCCCAGAGAGCTTGGCCCGGAGCGCATGGATTTCCTCGACCAGTTTGCGCTCGCTCGCCCATTCCTCTTCAAGCCTAGCGAGCCCTTCGCCCTGGCTCGTCAATGAAGCCTCGATCTCGGCGATGCGCTCTTCATCCGCGGCGCCGAGATCGCGCTCGCGCAACAGCGCCTCCTTTTCCTGCTGCAACGACGCGATGCCCACTTGCGCGTCTTCGATCGCCGCCGGTTTGGCGGATTGGCTGATCGCGACCCGCGCGCACGCGGTGTCGAGCAGGCTTACCGCTTTATCCGGGAGCTGGCGCGCGGGAATGTAGCGGTGCGAGAATTGCACCGCGCTGACGATCGCCGCGTCCGAAACGCGCACCTTGTGATGCTTCTCCATCGGCCCGACCAAGCCGCGGAGCATGATCGCGGCGCGGGCGACGTCCGGTTCGCCGATCTGGATCGGTTGGAACCGGCGTGTCAGCGCCGGATCCTTTTCGAAATACTGGCGATATTCGGCCCAGGTGGTGGCCGCGATGGTGCGCAGCGTCCCGCGCGCCAGCGCCGGCTTCAAGAGATTCGCTGCGTCGCCGGTCCCTTGCTGGCCGCCTGCGCCGATCAGCGTATGGGCCTCGTCGATGAACAAGATGATCGGCGTCGGCGAAGACTGCACCTCGTCGATCACGGACCGCAGGCGCTGCTCGAATTCGCCCTTCATCGAAGCGCCGGCCTGCAACAGGCCGACATCCAAGACGCAGAGCTTGACGCCGCGTAACGGCGGCGGCACGTCGCCCGAGGCGATGCGCTGGGCGAAGCCTTCGACCACTGCGGTCTTGCCGACGCCGGCCTCGCCGGTCAGGATCGGATTATTCTGCCGCCGCCGCATCAAAACGTCGACGATCTGCCGGATTTCCTCGTCGCGGCCGAGGATCGGGTCCATCTTTCCGAATTTCGCCTTGGCGGTCAGGTCTTCGCTGAACCGGTCGAGAGCCGTGGTGCCTTTTGCGCCAGGCGCGGCGGTCGTCCCTTCGGCGCCGGCGGCGGCGAGACCGGAGCCATCCATCGGGCGAAGATTGCCTTCCTCAGATTCGGCCCACATCGAGCGATGGCCGGCGGCGACTTCGTCGACGTTGATCTTCGAGAATTCCTGCGACAGGGCGACCAGCGCGCGGCGCAGTTCCAGCGACTTCAGCATGGCGACGAGAAGATGGCCGGTACGGATCTGCGTTTCGCCGAAGAGCAGCGTCGCATAGTGCCAGCCGCGGTCCAGCGCGTCGGCAATTTGATTGGAGATGCCCGGCATCTCCGTTTCGTTCTTCCTGAAACCGTTGACGACCGTTCCGGTGTCGCGGAGCAGCTTGGCGCGGTCGAGGCCGAAATGATCCGCCGTCAGGGCGAGGTCAGTCCGGTCTTTCTGCAACAGATGCAGCATCCAGTGGCCGAGCTCGATGTTCCGGTTGCCGGCGCTCTTGGCGTGCCGAAGGGCTTGAATGAAGGCTTCGTAGCCGACCCGGTTGAGCTTGCCGGTGACCTGCTCGACGCTAATGTCTGCGCCCATTGCCCTCTCCCCCCGACTTCGCGCGTTCGTGGGTCAGGCGGCTGACCACGTGGAAACGCGCGTCCGTGCGGATTGCCTGATCCGTTCGCGACCAATTCGGCGCCATCCAGCTTGTCCAGCCGAGTGTGGCGCCTTGTCCAAGGCGCACCGGCGTCGTCTCGCCGGCTGGAATGGCGAGCTCCATGTCCCAGTCAAACTCGTCGCCGAGGTGCAGGAAGACGGCGTCAGCGACCTGCCGCGAAAGCTCGGCGCCGGGAAGGAAGCGCAAATACTGCGCAAAGTTCTTAACAAAGATGCGAATGCGAAACTTCTCCGACACGCTGAAGACCATCGAACCGACGATGCAGTCGCGGCCGATCGCGCTCCGAGCTGCGCCCAACATGGAGCGCTCGCCTTTTTCCATGGCGAGCCAGGCTCCGACGAATTCGTCAATTTCAACCTTGACTCCGAACATTCCGGCGATCATGCGCCGCAAGCGCGCGCCGCTCTTCGCCTTGGGCGCGATGAGCCCGGAAAATTCCATTTTGGCGAAATCGGGAAGGGAGTCGACTCCGCGATAGGGCGGCGTGCCAACCCCGATCATCGATCCGATATAGGCGATGAAACGATCGGCGGCCGGGCGATCGTGCTGCGCGATCGGCCGCGGATCCGCCCAGGCGCGAAAGAATAGCGCCAGGAAACGGCGTTGGAAAATATCGGCGAAACGCGGAAAGGCGTCGTCGCGCTCGAGTAGCCAGTGGTAGGTCTCCTCCGTCGTCGTCAGTGGCAAGGCGCCCTGCGGGCCGAACATGCCGAGGAAACGCGCAACGAGCCGCATCCGACCGCTCGGCTCCCGCTCGGCGCCCTCCAGCGTCGAAGCCGGGAACTCCATGTATGGATTTTGGGTGATCGCGACATATTCGTCGGCAAGCGTTCGCGCATCGCCGATGCGGGGCCTGCCGGGATTATCGCGCTCAAAGCGGCGCAGAGCGTCGAGCAGATCAAAGCGCCAAGGCTCGGAGAGGAGTTCGCTTTCCCACGTCACAGTTCGCTCCGCGCGCCAATCCGCGGCGGCCATCGCATGATCTCGCCGCGTTCGGTGGTGCGAACAACGGTCTGCGTGAAATGATTGACGCTGACATATTCGCGGAAGAAGCGGTCAAGCACCGCGCCCATCAGAAACACGCCCGACCCTTCATAAGCCTTGTCCTCGATAAGCACGGTGATTTCCGTGCCGCGGGCGGCGGCGACGCCGTTCGGTCTCTGCAGGCGGCGGACGACCGGACGAGCGTCGACGCTGCGGATGCCGCGGATCTTGCGCTCGGTCGCGCTGTCGGACATGTCCGCGAACAAGGCGAGCATCTCCTTCAAGGACTTCGCGCTCTCGCCGCCGGCCCGCTGCACCAGCCCGAGATGATTGAGGCTCAGCATGTTGATCACGCGCCAGGCGATATCGCCGGTCGAAGCCTCCTCGGTGCGGCCCGCCATCGTCGTCAGGATCGGCTCCAGAGGCCGCGTCGGTCCGGCGATGCAGCGCACGTCAAGAGCCGTGTCGTCGAGGAAACGGAAATCGGCGCCGCCTTCGCCGACGGGCAGATGCTCCGTCAAGTGCCGGTTCGTGCAGAGCGCCTGCGCGCTGATTTCGGCGACTTGATCGACTTCCGCGGTCTCGGCCCGCTGGCCGAGCGAAAGAAAGGTTTCCGTGCCGGTATAGTCCGAGCTATGGCCGTATTTGCGCTCCTGCGCGGAGCGCCGTCGCGGAAGCCGGCGCACGGTGTAGTAGAGGCCGGTCTCGCTGCGGCCCGCGGCGGCGGTATAGAGCGACTCGACCGCGACCTTCTGCGGGCGGCCCGGCATGTGGGCGAACACGTTCAGGACGCGATTGACTTCGAAGTCGAGCATTCTGCCGCGGTCGGGCAGGAGGTGATATTCGTGCTGATTGGCCTTGACGGCGATACGGTCCAGCGTCTTTTCGAAAAGATTGACCGCCGGCGCGGCGTAAAGCGCGAAGAACTCCTTGCGCACCGCGGCGGCGAGCCGACCGTTTGAATCGTCGAAAGCAAAAATGATGTCGATGGTCTTCGCCGGAAGCCTTGGCGCAATCGCGTCGAGGCCGCGGAGCTCGAGGCCGAGAAAGCGCCGCGGGAACGTGAAATATTCGCGCAAATAGTCGAAACCGACGAACACGCGGTTGTCGTTGTAGATGAGCGCTTCGTCCTCTTCGAAACCGATTTGGCGAAGCATGGCGTCGCCGCCAGGGCGCACGACCGGATCGCCGAACGAGTCCAAGTGACGGAAGAAGACCCCGCGGCAGTGGGCGAACATTTGCTCGTAGAGCAGGACGGCGTCTGACTCGTGCCCGAGAAAGTGCATGAAGAGGTTTTTGATCCGGCAGGCGGAAAATCGCAGCTCCGGCCGCGTATGCGCCGCTTCGTCAGGCGGCTCCTCTTCCAGGCGCGGAACGGAGCGGACGCGAAGTTGGAGGCGCAAGCCGGCGGCGCATTCGGGGCCGACCGGAACGCCCATGGCCTGCAGCGCGCCCGGCCCGACGAAATATTCGGCGGCGGCGATTTCGAACGGCCAAAGGTGGATCGGCGCCGCCAACCGAAATCGACAGGCGATATTGCGTTCAAGCTCGCGGTAAGCCGCGTCGAGATAGGCGCCGCGCGGGATTATCCGTCCATCGCGAAGGGCGGGGTCGCCGAATTGCGGTTGAATCTGCGCCAAGATGGCCGAAGGCGTCGGCGCCAGATAGTGAGGCGCGAGCTGATCCAAAAGGTTCGTGGTGAATTCCGAGAATTCGTGCTTCAGCTTGAGTTGGACGCGGGCGGCGAGGAAGGCCGAACCTTCGAGCAGTCCATTGATCATCGGATCGATGCGTTCGCCGACGAGTCCTCCTAAGCGCTCGGCGACGCCCGGATATTCGGCCGCGAATTCTGCGGCCTGCTCGCGCAGCAACGAGAGTTCCCGATTATAGAAGTCCAGGAATTCCCGATTCATTTTTAGGACCTACGCGCGATCGATCTTGATCTTGCCAGAATCAAGCTCGATCTCGGCGACAAACTCCACCGGCACGTTGACGGGCCGCGCCAACAAGTCCGCCTTGACGAGAAAGCGAAGCTTCAATTCGTCTTCGCGCGCCGCCATGTCGCGCTTCGCGCGGATTGAGTTGCGCTCCAGACGCGGCTCGAAATCCGCCAACGCGACCTCGATCTCGTGGGAGAGCTCGCCGAGGCCGTTTTCATCGAGCGTCCGCCAGCTCAAATCCGGGAAGCCGTAGTTCAGAATAGAGCCGCGCACGGCGCTGGCCGCCGACAGGTCAAGAGCCGCCGCGAGATTGGTCGTGTTGAATAGGTTCACAAGATCGATCATGACCTCGCGCCGCAATCCCGATTCGGAAATGGGAGCGCGCGTCGTCACGCGCCTAGCGGCGATCACCCGCTCTCCGGCTTCATCGCGCAGGTCAAGTCGGGCCTTCGCGTCCCTTTTTTCATGCGCGGCGCGAAAAGCATACATCAGCGGCGGGGCTAAACGGTCGCTCTTGGCGGAAACCATCAGCGCTGCCCCGCGGCAATGCACAAAGAAGCAAGGTCGGCGTCAGTTCCTGCCGCCGACCTTTCTGACCGCATCGATCAGGACGCTTTGCTTTGCGCCGTCGACCAACCCTTCTTGATGGATGCGCCAAGGTTGCCCTTGTCGTCCTGGGTCTTGTACTCGAACTCGATCTTGTCGTAGTTCAGCGAGAAGTTCTCCGAAGGCATCCCGCCGCCGTCATGGCCGGAGATCGAGTAGGAAGACACCAGACACGGCGTCAGCGTGATCGTGAAATAGTCCTTCGGATCGCCGCCGGCCTTGCGGACGAAGATCGTCGCCTTGTCGATGTGCTTGCCGACCGCGACGCCGTTGAACAGGTTGGGCGACGACTTGTCGATCGTCTTGGTGAAGTGAAGGTCCTGCATGCTCACTTTGCCGGTGCCGCCGCCTGTCGCCGAGGAAAACGATCCGTTGTTGGTGGCGCCCCACGAGAAAGAAGAAATCTCGATATGGTCTTTCTTCTTGTCGTCCTGCGACTCGCCGTCGATTCCTTCGAGCTTGAGAAACATATCAGCTCTTGCCATAGCCCATCCTCCTGAAAACAAGGGTCAATGACGGGTCGGCGCCGTTTTGGCGCCGCTCTTGAACCCGCGCAGGCCCAATCGCCCGCTGCTTCCTAATTACGGTCCGCTTTTTCGCCCCTTTCGGCCGCCGCTGCGGCCGAAGATACTTATTTCTACGCGGCCTGCGCCCCCGGCAGGCGTGAGACGAGGCTCATGCCGATGTCCATGCCTTCGAGCTGGAAGTGCGGCCGAAGATAGAAATTGGCCTTGTAGTACCCAGGATTCTCCTCGTCGGCGATGACGCTCACCTTCGCCGCAGCGAGCGGCAGGCGGGCCTTCGTCTCTTCGCTGGAATTCTTCGGATCGCCGTCGACGTACAGGGTGATCCATTCCTGCAGCCAGCGTTCCAATTGATCTTTCTCTTTCGTGGAGCCGATCTTGTCGCGCACCATGCATTTCAGGTAGTGCGCGAAACGCGACACCGCAAACATGTACGGAATGCGGGACGACAGGTTGTCGGCGGCCGTGGCTTCGGTGGTGAAGAATTTCTTCGGCCGATAAAGCGATTGGGCGCCGATGAAGGCCGCCTTATCGGTGTTCTTGCGATGGACGATCGAAATCAGGCCGGATTTCGAAAGCTCGCCTTCGCGGCGATCGGTGATGGCGATCTCGGTCGGACACTTCAAATCGACGCCGCCGTCGTCCGTCGGGAAAGTATGGGTCGGTAGATTGATCACCTCGCCGCCCGATTCCACGCCGCGAATACGAACCGTCCAGCCGTACTCCTTGAAGGCGCGGTTGACGTTGGCGGCCATCGCGTAGGCGGCGTTCATCCATCCGTATTTTTCGCCCTTGTGGCCGTCGGTGTCCTCCTCGAAGGCGAATTCCTCGACCGGCTCGGATTTCGCCCCATAGGGCAGCCGGGCGAGCACGCGCGGCATGCAGAGAGCCATATAGCGGCTGTCCACGGCGTCGCGCAGGCTCTTCCATGCCGCGTATTCCGGCGTATCGAAGACTTTCGAGAGATCGCGCGGGTTGCCGAGCTCCGTCCAGGAGTCCATGCCCAAGAGGTTCGGATCGGCGCCCGAGATGAACGGCGCGTGGGCGGAAGCGGCGATCTTGGAGAGATCGCGCAAGAGCTGAACGTCGACCGGCATGTGGCTGAACTGATAGTCGGCGACGAGACAGCCGTAGGGTTCGCCGCCCAATTGGCCGAACTCCTGCTCATAGACTTTCTTGAACAGCGGGCTCTGGTCCCATCGCGCGCCGGGAAACAACTTCAAGTTGCGATAGAGCTCGTTCTTGCCAACGTTCATGACCCTGATCTTCAGGGTCGCGTCGGTTTCGGAATTGAAGACGAGATAGTGAAGGCCGCGCCAGGCGCTTTCCAATTGCTGGAATTCCGGCGCATGGATGATCTCGTTCATCTGCGCCGAAAGTTTCGCGTCGAGCTGAGCGATCATTGCCTCGATCGTGTCGATCACGTCGCCCTTGACGACGGTGGTGTCGGCGAGCGCCTGGGTGACCAGGGTCTGAACCGCGTTCTCGACTTCGGTGGCGGCCCGTTCGCTCCGCGGCTTGAAGTTCTGCTTCAAAAGCGCCGTGAAATCGTCCGCCTCGACAACGGTCGTCGCGCCCGCCGGAGCGGACGTCTTTTGTTCCTGCTGCGTCGCCATAGCCTCTTGTCCCCTACTCCGCGGAATCTTCGGCCGCAGGCTTCGCGGCCATCTTCTCCTTGAGCGTCGCCATCAATTGCGGGTCCGCCAGGAGCTTCTTCAAAGTATCTTCGGCCGCCACCTTGCCGTCCATGTAGCGCAGCAGGTTGGCGAGTTGTTCGCGCGCCTGCAGCAGCTTGGAGGTCGCCGGGATCTGGCGCGCAATCGCCGCCGGCGAAAAATCCTCCATCTTCTGGAATTTGAGCTTGACCGAAAGCTTGTCGCCGGATTGCTCGCCGAGCTTGTTGGCGACCTTCATCGACAGGCCGGGCTCGATCGCCGTCATGCGCTTGTCGAAATTGTCCATGTCGACGTCGAGGAACGTGCGATCGGCCATGTCGGGTTTTGCGACTTCAGAGCTATTGCCCGAGAGGTCGGCCAAGACGCCCATGACGAATGGAAGCTCGATCAGCTTCTCAGCGTCATAGGGGTCTTCGTACGTGATATGGACCCGCGGCTTGCGGTTGCGCGAGATGAATTTCTGTCCGGAATTGCTATTAGAAGCCATGTCATGCCCTCCCGGCCGAAGTTTGCCGCCGAATGCTTGGCTGCCGTAGCGCAAACATATTCCAACCAGCGCCAAGAGCAATCACTGTTGTCCGCCGGTCGGCGTGGGCGCGTCGGCCGTCTCCTCATTACGGGATGGGCCGCGGCGAAGGAGCGGCTCCCCGTTACCCATGGCGCGGCGCGACAGGCGGACGACCGCTGCGCGCGAAGGTAGGAACTTTGCCGGCGACGAGGCGCGGCGGCCCGGTCGGCGTGGGTCGAAAACGAAAGCCAAAAGTGAATCAAGGAGTTCGCGCTCGGATGGGCTCCCATCGCCGACCTCCGTGCGGCGCTTCCGTCGAGACGGCGCGATCGACGCTAACCCTAGGGACGCTCGTCCCGCGACGGCGACCCTGACCGGCGGGACGTCCGATCCCCATACTCGTCAATTAACAAACCTGAAGAATTCCGTCTCAAGCGCGCCGCCCGCCGCCGACAAATCGGTTTGCACGCGCGGCAAGACGTCAGCGCTCTTCCCCGATTTGAAATCGGCCAGCGAGGGCAACGGCTTCGGCGAGGCGATCGCGAAGACGACTTGCAGCACGTCCTTGGCCGGCCCATCAGCGACGATCGGCACGCTGAAGGTCGCGTTTTCGCCCTGCCTGCGCGTCTCGATGCGATGAACCTGGCCGTCGCTGCTCACCAAAAGCAGCGCCAAGTCGCGCCCGCCGATATTGGAGATGGCGCCCGCCAACGGATGATTTCGGCCGACTTCGTAGCTCGAGAGCTCGATCTTGGGCGCGGCCGCGTCGCTCGCGCTATTGGCGCTGATCAGGTTGAGGGCCGGGCACTGGGAGCGCGCAATCAGCTTGACCGTCAGGTCCGGCTCCATCCCGACCGTCTGGTTGAAGCCAGTGTAGAAGCGGCGAAAAGTGTCTTCATCGGCGCCGACCCCGAGAATGAGCGGCGTCGATCCTTTGAAGCCGAGCGACCGCGCCAAGAAGCACGAGCCGCCGTCAAAATCCCTCAAGTAGCTCGTGGTCTTGTCGGTCGGCGTCAGTTCGGCGACCACAGCCGCCGCGGGCGAGGGCTGCGACGACGGCGGCGGCGTTGACGAAGGCTGCGGCGCCGGCGGCGGCTCGGCGATTGCGATTTTCGTGGTCATCCGCGCCGTTGCGCCGCCCGCGTCGCTCGCGACGATGTCAAAGGAATATTGACCGGCGCGGCCCGGCGTGCCGGAGATCTTGCCGAAGCCAGAGCCGAGATCGGCGAAGGCGAGGCCCTCCGGCAGGCCTGGCTCGGCGCGCAGTTTCAGGCTCTTCGGATCAGCAGAGTCGCTGAAGGGCGGGAGATCGGCGATATAGTCTTGACCGACGGTCGCATCGCTGAGCGCAAGACGGCTTTGCGGCGCCTGCGGAACGGCCGGCGTCGTCGCCTCGGCCTTCTGTTGGCTCGGCGACGGCTTGACTGGCGCCGGCGGGGGCGTCTCGGCTTGAGCGATCGTCTCCGCATGGTTCGGCGGCGGCTTGACTGGCGCCGGCGGCGTCTCGCTCGGAGCAGGCGTCTCGGCTTGCTGGCCCGGCGGTTTAGCCGGCGCGCTGTTCGTTGGCTGGTTCGAGGCGACGACGGTCGGCGGTTGCTTCTGGCTCTTCGCCGCGTTCACCGCGTTAACGAGTTCGTCAGCCGAAGGCACGTGCGGGGGCGGCGGCGTCTGACTGGCGCTCGCATCGGAAGAGGCGCTCGTTGCGTTATTCGTTGGCGGCAGGGGCGGCAATTCCGGAAGCTTGTGCTGGGAGGGCTCGACGGTCGCGTCCTGCTGTTTGGGCTCCGTCGCGGCGGGATGGGACCCAGGCGCCGGGGCCGGCGAGACGTTCGATGAGGATTGCCCCCAAGGCAGCAGGTCGCGAAAAACATAGGCCGTGCCGCCGACGCTTACGATCACAATGAGCGCCGCCGCGACGGCCGCCGCCACGCCAAAGCCGCCCGCCCTCGGTTCGCCGGACGAACGCTGGCGCGCCGCTCCGGCCGGCGTCCAGGCCGCGACCGCCGCCATGCTTTCCGGCCGATCGTCGGGAAGGGGCTGCAGCATGGCGGCGATAAGCGGGCGCATCGATGGATCGATGTCGGACAGATCCGGGACCTTGCGGCGCTTTTCAATGATGTCGGCTTGCGAGCCGCCCATATCGATCGGCCGACCGCGCAGCGCCTCCGCCAGCACAAGTCCAAGACTGTAAATGTCCGACTTCGCCGTGACCTCGCCCCCGGCGAGTCCCAATTGCTCCGGCGAGACGTAGTTATATTTGCCGGCGAAGCCGTCGCCGACGATCGTTCCTTCGCCTGGGCGCTGCGAGCGCGCGATGCCAAAATCGATGATCTTGGCTTGTCGCGGATCGCCCTCCGGCAGGATGACGTTGTCCGAGGATATGTCCCGATGGATGACGCCGAAGCGATGGGCGACGTCGAGCGCCCCGGCCAATCGTTGCTGCAGGATGCCGACATCGGCCAGGGGGAGCGGTCCTTTGGACAGCTTCTTGCCCAAGGAAGGGCCGTCGACGAACTCCATCGCCAGATAGGCGCGCTGCAGTTCGGGGTCGACCGAGAAAACGAAATAACGGACGATCGCCTCGTGCTGGAGATTATGCAGCGTGGACGCTTCGCGGCGGAACAGGGCGAAGGCGTCCGGATTGCTCGACAGTTCGGGGAGGATCATCTTGATCGCGACGGGATCGTTCGTCACGATGTTGAAGCCGCGATAGACCTCGCCCATCCCGCCATGGGCGATAAGCGGGCCTATCTCATAGACGCCGTTCAGGCGCACGCCTCGGCGTACGCTGCCCGAAGAGGCGGCGGGCTGGATGATCGTCCTATCTTCCACGTTCGATCCCTCCCGACCGACCTTTTCCACCCGACAGCGCGCTAATGCAAGATATCGGGATGAAAAGCGGCCCAGCCAAGGGGCGCTGATCCTAGACCGTAACCCACGTTCAAGCGTTTCGTCGCTCGAGCCGGCGGGCTGCCGGCCTGGCGATCCACGAGGAGTAACTCAAAATGTTTCACCTGGGTCTTGCCCGAGCAAGCCGCCGCGGCTCGGCTTCCATTGACGGGCTCTCGAGCCGTGACCATAGTGTCGTTTCTCGCGCTTTCGAGCGCGAATCGAGCCAAGGGAGGCTTGCGATGCGCGCGTCTCTTATTGCCGCATTGGGGCTGGCCGCCGGCCTGATCGCCGCCCCAGCCCATGCGGATCCGGCCTACAAGGCCTCGACCGTGGCGGATTTCTTCGCCAAGGCCGCGCTGGGGAAATCGCGGACGATCTGTTTTGGAACCGCCGCCGAATGCCCGCAGCCGGCGCCAGAAGCGACCGCCAAATTCGATCTTCTCGTCACTTTCGAGTTCGATTCGGACAAGCTGACCGCGGCGGCCAGGGAGAACCTCGATCAGTTCGCCGCGGCCCTCCACGATCCGCGGTTGAAGGGAGAGAAGTTCGAGATCGATGGCCATACCGACGCGACCGGCGCCGAACAGTACAATATGGGTCTTTCGGAGCGGCGCGCCGCCGCGGTCGTCGCCTATCTTGCGACCAAGGGCGTCGATGAGAACGAGTTGAAGGCGAGAGGATTCGGCAAGACGAAGCCTCGCGTCGCCGATCCTTTCAGCCCGGAGAATCGTCGCGTCGAGACCCATTTGCTCGAGCAGCCCTGACGCGACGGGCGGCATAGCTTCGCTCTTTGGTTGCGCCCCATGGAAGGGGCGCAACATTGGCCTTTGACCCTCGCGCGCCATTGCGTTCTAAATTGCCGGGGCGTCCGGGGCGCAAGGGCTTAACGTCAGGGCGATGACGCGGCGAACAGGGCGTGTTCTCCTCCTCGCGGCGCTCATAGTCGCCGCTTGCTGCGCGGCGCTCGTCGCCGTCCGGCTTGTCCGTCGTTCACCGCCTCCGCCGGCCCCCGCCGCGGTGGTCCAGGCCGAGACGCCGCAGCCGGCCGCTCCAACCGCCCCTCCGACCCGTATCTCGACGATCATCGATCTGCCCGGCGATCCCGTGCTTGTTCGCCGCGGCGCGACGGCCGCCCCCCACATCATTCACGTCGACTTGCCCATCGCGCTTGCCGCGAACGCGTCGAAGTTCGACGGAGACGCTTATTTCGCCTCGTCAACGCTGGTTTCGACCGACGGCGGCTTCATGGGCAAATTTCCGGAAGGCGGCGACAGCGCGGATGAGGCGGCGATCGCCATGGCGAGCCTGATGTCGCAAGACGTCGACCAGAGCGACGCCGCGCAGGCGGCGGGCTTCGACGACGACGGCGGGGCGAGCACGCCGCCATACGCCGAGGCCTTGGCGCCAGACGCCGCAAACAGCAGCCAGATCGAAGTGAAGGTCGGCGGCGCCAACGGCCAGCCGCAGATCAAGGAGGCCGTGATCAAGACGGTCGTCTCGGAAAAGATTTCGGACCTGCTCATCCGCAGCGGCTTGGGCGAGGATAGCGCGCGCGGCGTCGAGGCGGCGACCAAGGCCGTCTTCAACATCCAATCTCTGCCGCCGGGCAGCGTCGCCATCGCGGAAGGCGCGCTTGATCTTGCGGGCGTGTACCGCGCCACGCAATTGGCGATCTACGAGAACAACGAATATGTCGGCGCGATCGCGCTGTCGGAAGCTGGCGGCTATGGCGAAGGGGCGAAACCCGAGGCCCCGGAGGGCGCGCTCGGCGACGGACAGAGCGCGGCCATCGTGCAATATAACCTTGCGGACGGCCTCTATAGCGCCGGCGTCCGCAACAACATCCCCGAGCCGGTCATCCGCGAGGCGATCCAGCTCATCGGCAAGCTCATCGATTTGAAGGCGCCGCTGCAAGCCGACGAGAGCATGCGCGCTCTCTACTCGCGCGATTTTCGCGGCAAGTCGAAGTCGACGGGCAAGGTGATCTATGTCGGGCTTTCGGGTCCCAGCGGCCCCATCGATTGCTATTCCTTCGCCGGCCTCGACGGCTCATTTCGTTGCTTTGAACCGAAGAGCGGCGGGCCGGTCGCCGCGCCGTCCAGCGTCGGAGGCATATTCGCGCCGATCAAAGGCGCCCCGATCACCTCGCTGTTCGGCATGCGCTTCCATCCCATCCTGCATATCCTCAGACTGCACGCCGGGATCGATTTTGGCGCGCAGATCGGCTCGATCGTACGTTCTGTCGCCGACGGCAAGGTCGAAATCGCCGGTCCGGTGTCGGGGTTCGGCAATCACGTGCGCATCAAGCACAATGGATTTGAGACGTCCTATTCGCACCTCTCCGAAATTCCCGCCAACATCACGGTCGGCGCGACGGTCGCCTTGGGCGAGACGGTCGGATTGTCCGGCAACACGGGCCTTTCGACCGGGCCGCATCTGCACTTCGAATATTATCTCAATGGGACCGCCGTCGATCCGCTGCCGCATATGGGAACGGAGGTCGCCGGCGCCATGACGACGACCGCGCCGAGCGAACAGGACCTTACCGCCTTCAACGCCGCCAAGGCCCAAATCGACGCCGCGCTCGACGCGGCCATTCACGGACTTTGAGGGCTAGGTCCTAAAGGAAATCAACGGTCTCGAACGGGCCCCGTCCGATCCCGCTTGCGCATCGCTTCCCTGCCGGGAGGCGCGATGGTAACAAGCCACGGCCGGGCGGGCGTTCGCGGATATCGCGCTGCTATTGGGGAATTCGAGGGGAGAATGCGCGATTTTCGACTTGGCACGGCGGGGCTGTTGCCTGCGTTGGCTTTGGTCGCAACGACGGCCGTCGCGGCGGCGCAAGAGCGCACGACCGCCAGCTATGACGATTGGGTCGTCGAGTGCCAGACCCAGACCGGCCCGCCTGAGCAAAAGCTTTGCGACATGTCGCAAATCTCGCAACTGCAGAACCTCCCTTTTCCCGGGTGGCGATACAGCATCCGCAAAAGGGCCAGCCGCTCCGTCTGGTCGTCCAGGTGCCGGTGAATGTTTCGCTCCCGTCGAATGTCCTTATTGAGGCTGGCGACGCCGATCCTGGGCTGAGCGCGCCTTTCAATCGCTGCCTGCCCGTCGGTTGTTTCGCCGACTTCGATCTAAAGGACGACGCGGTGCAAAAATTCCGCTCGGCCACGGCCCCTGGCAAGGTGATGTTCAAGGATTCCACCGAGCGCGACGTGGCGGTCCCGTTGTCGTTCAAGGGATTTGGGCCCGCCCTCGACGCGCTTTCGAAGGAGTAGCGGGGTCTGCGCGTCTAATGCTGGCGGGCCGCGACCGACGATGATGACGACTATGTCTACGCCATAGCCCTCTGAATTTCCGCGGGCGATCGTCGAATAACGTGACGCGCATGCCCGCCCTTACAGCAGTCGTCCGAGCAATTAATTGCGCATTTATACCTTGACAGCAAGTATGCATCGGTCTAGGTTATCCCTCAACCACAAGGCGAGGGGCGATGTCTAAATACACCTTCAAGCAGTTCCAAGCCGAATTCCCCAATGATGAGGCTTGCTTAGCCAAGCTCATGGAAATCCGGTTTGGCGGAACGGAGCTTACTTGCCCTGGTTGCCGCCAGCACGCCGCGTTTCACCCCATGGGCAAGCGGAAAGCCTACGCCTGTCAAGACTGCGGCCATCACGTTTACCCGTGCGCCAACACGATCTTTCACAAGTCCAGCACGAAGCTCTCACACTGGTTTTTCGCCATGTATCTGATGACCAGCACGCGCCATGGCGTCGCCGCGAAGGAAATCGAGCGGCAAATCGGCGTGACTTATAAGACCGCTTGGCGCATGTGCCACGAGCTTCGCAAGCTCATGGCGACTGCCGACTATGAAGGACCGTTAGGCGGCCACGTCGAAATTGATGAGACCCATGTCGGCGGCCATCAGACGCACGAAGATCGGGCCGACAAGGGCAGCAATAAGACCATCGTTATGGGCATGGTTTCGCGCGACGGCGCATTACGCGCCGGCCCGATCCCAGCCGATACGAAAGCGGTCATGGAGCCGATCGTCTATCGAAACGTCGAACCGGGCAGCACGATCAGCACAGACATGCACAAAGGTTACGAGGATTTAAGCGCGGACTATCGCCACGAAGCGGTTGATCACAATGTCAAGGAATACGTACGCGGCGTGCATCACACGAATACGATTGAAGGACATTGGTCGCTGTTCAAGCGCGCCGTCGCCGGAACGCATGTCCTTATTTCGAGTAAGCACATGTGGAAGTACGTGAGCGAGTTTTCTTATCGCCGCAATTTCCGGTTTTCGCACCGAGTCATGTTTGCCCGTCTCGCTCGCGCGGTTTCGCTGCCGCGTTTAGCAGAGACGTGAAACCCTCTCGGTGATGTTGATTCGCATCATCGCCAGCGACGCCATCGTTAGCTAAATCCGCTGTCGCGCCACGTTCGGGATGTTCTCGAACAATCTTCTTCCTAATGGAAACAAGTTCCGGATGGTTGACTGTCTCGATAATCTTTTCCACTGGTATCACAACTCCTATTCCAGTATGGATGCCGCGTTGAGGCGCATTTTCATCAGTCACGACATCTTCGTTCAAGTTCGGTACGTCGAAATGACCGTGCATTAACCCTAGAAGAGCCGCGCCTTGGGCGAACGGAATTCCGATGCCTCCTTTTGCTTTCAAAAGGCCTTTTGCTAGTTCTAAAGTCAGATCAGGTAAGGCAAATACCGGTGATCCGCTCAATCCTGCGATAGAACGCGCCTCGACAAGATAAGCCTTCACATATTGCGCATACTCAGTTTTTACAGGCTCTTCCGGCAACATTGAAATATTGCCGATGCGGACAATCGGGATATTCCTGTTTTGGCCAAAATGACTGCGAAACAGGCCGACAATCGCGATCTCGCCTCCCCTGCCCATGTACTGTTTCCTAAACAGATCGTCTGGCAAAAGACTTCCGATGCCGTTCAATGCGAGTGACTGGACCTCCATTTGAACTGCTTCACCGGTTTTTTCGTTAATGAGTCCCAGCACTATTGGGCAGACGGCTACGTCTGTCGGTTCCTGCTCTGAGTTAGGATGGTATCTGAATTCATCAGCATCCAGTTTGCCTATATGGACCCCCCCGTTAGAAAGGTTCACTCGTAGCCATATCTCCTGGCCACGTGTGAGAAGCCCACTGATGACGTGCTCGGCAGTGACTAAATGATCAAACCGATGCTGGTCCTCAATAATCTGAACAAAAAAACAGGTGGCTCGCGGAATAAACTTTCCGCGTTCCATCGTGCCCAAGAAGGCGACAGACCTTAGAGCAGCGTCCGAAATGTTCACTTCCGCATCCCGTTCAACAAAAAACGGATCGGGACACCTGCCATAACCGCCGATCCTCGAAGGTTCAGGATCGACGCAACCGATACTTGTTGTCAAGGGATAATTACTATTAATTGACACTAGAACAAAACAAGAACGTAATGCGTAGGATCGCTGACGGACGCTTCTGAATGAATATCCCTTTGGAACATTGGTACCGCCTCGTCACGCGAGGCGGGGCAGGGCTCGCGTGCGACATTGACGGCGTGGCCCTGGGCGGGGTGGACCTGGCGCGCGCGCCTGGATGCTGGGGGCGTGCGCCGCCTCGACGTGCGATCGCCGGGCGAGATCGGCAAGGTCCTGACCGATGGTCCGCCCTTATAAACCTCACATCCCTAAAGACGTCAGCGAGATCATGGATCAGTTGGGCTTCATGATGCTTGCGTCACCCACATTCGTCGACAAGACGGGTTATTTCCCCTCCCAAAATATCGACACTGTCTTCTTCCAGTTGAACGAGGGTCTGCGGCTGATCCGGGGGAAGCTCGGCGAGGAGCGATACCTCAAGCTCAAGGAGATGTCGGATCGGATGCGGACGCATTTCGAGGCCGATCCCGAGAACAAGACGGACGACACGCCCAAGGGGTGCGCCATCATCCATGAGATGGAACTGCTGCTGAAGCAGAAGATCCGGAAATCCTGATCCTTACGCCGCCTTGTCGTGATTATCCGCCCTTCCGAACTCGGGAAAACGATCTCATTCCCCGACCCGCCGTTCTAAGGCCAAGGAGGTGACCGATGGTCCGGCCTTATAAACCCCACATCCCTAAAGACGTCAGCGAGATCATGGACCAGTTGGGCTTCATGATGCTCAAATCGCCGACGTTCATCGACAAGATGGGCTATTTTCCCAGCCGAAATATCGACACTGTTTTCCACCAGTTGAACGAGGGTCTGCGGCTGATCCGGGGGAAGCTCGGCGAGGAGCGTTACCTTAAGCTCATGGAGATGTCAGACCGAATGCGCGCGCATTTCGAGGCCGACCCGGAGGACAAGACAGACGACTCCCTCAAGGGGCGCGCCATCATCCATGAGATGGAAGTGCTGTTGAAGCAGAAGGTCCGGAAATCCTAATCCTTGCGCCATAGCCTTCCCTTGATCTGGCGTTCCGCGATGTGTATAATATAACATATTGATACACAAAGGTCGGACCGCCACGATGCGGACCAATATCGATATCGACGACGAGTTGTTGTCTCAAGCCATGGCAGCGGCAGGCTTGTCGACCAAACGAGCCACAGTGGAAGAGGGCTTGCGGCTGCTGGTTCGCTTGCGCAAACAGGCCAAGGCGCTTGCGGCGCTCAAGGGACTGGGTTGGGAAGGCGATCTGGACGAAATGCGCCATGGCCGCCCGCCACGCCGGTCATGATTCTCGTCGACAGCTCCGTCTGGATCGCGCATCTGCGCGGCCATCGAACGCCGGCAACCGCCAAACTGGAAGCTGCCGCCAGTCGGGAACCGCTTCTGATCGGCGACCTCATCCTGCTCGAAGTTCTTCAGGGCGCCCGAGATGAATCCCATGCTGCGCGGATTGAACGCGAACTGCGTCGGTATGCTCTCGTGCCGCTTCTGGATGCCGATCTTGCCCCTCGCGCCGCCCGGAACTATCGCAGGCTGAGAGACCTGGGCGTCACGATCCGCAAAACGGCCAACATCATCATTGGCGCCTTCTGTATCGAGCGCCGCCACTCGTTGTTGCACGACGACCGGGATTTCGCGCCGATGGAGGAGCATCTCGGCCTCATGGTCGCGTAAGGCGCGGAGGAGGCGCCGGTACGGTCGCCGGAGAGGATGTCGCTTGCCGCTGGCGGAGGGGGCGGGATTCGAACCCGCGATACGGTTTCCCGTATACACACTTTCCAGGCGTGCGCCTTCGACCGCTCGGCCACCCCTCCTCGATCGCTTCTTGGCGATAGGGGAAGCCGCGCGCATATCACCGCGCGAGGGCGCGGCGCAAGCTGGCCTTCGCTTTCTTGGCCGAAGGCGCGCGGCGTGGACAGCGCCGGCGCGCCTTGGTTAAGAGAGCGGCGTCCGAAAAGCGGGCTGGGAGGCGACGTGTTCCGACTGATTGGCCGCCTGATCGGGCTGGCGTTGCTGGCCGGCGCCTTCGCGGCGGCGGTGATCGACGGAGCGCGCACTATCGCCGCCAGTCAGTTCACCGTAACTCCCATGGGGCGAACGCTCTACGACGCCTTCCCGAACAAGTTCCCGCTCTTGCAGCCCTTCATCGAACGGCAGATTCATCCTCTACTTTGGAACCCCATCCTCGTTAACATCCTGCAAGCGCCGACTTGGGCCGTGCTTGGCGTCCTTGGTGGGTTCATTCTCTATATGCTCAGGCGGCGTCCGCGCCCCATCGGCCATTCCAATCGCGACCGCTAGAAGCGCCAAAGGCTGTAACGCCGAGCATCGCTGGCGCGAATAATGCTGCGACCGATGTCGCCGTCCGAGCGCCTGTTCCACGCGCCGACGATCCCCGAACCCGCCCTAGGCTGATGACGCTGCGCCGCCTATGTTAGGCGCTGCTCGTGATGGAGACCTCCATGCTCAATTTCCTGCGCAAGATCGACAAGCCGGCCTCCGCCGCCGAGGCCTTGCCCGGGCGGGCCCAGCCAATCGCCACCGCGCCGACCCATTTCGTCAACGGCCGCTCGCTCAAAGGCCCTTATCCTGCCGGAATCGAGACGGCGATTTTCGCGATGGGCTGCTTCTGGGGGGCGGAGCGCAAGTTCTGGGAGGCTGGCCAGGGCGTTTATGTGACCGCGGCCGGCTACAGCGGCGGCTTTACCCCCAACCCGACCTATGAGGAAGCGTGCAGCGGACACACCGGCCACGCCGAAGTTGTGCTCGTCGCCTTTGATCCGGCCAAAATCTCCTACGAGCGGCTTCTGAAGATTTTCTGGGAGAACCACGACCCGACCCAGGGCATGCGCCAGGGCAACGACGTCGGCTCACAATACCGCTCGGCGATTTACGCGACGACCCCGGCGCAGCTCGCCGCGGCCGAGGCCTCGCGCGACATGTATGGCGAGGCGCTGCAATCGATGGGTCTTGGGCCGATCACCACCGAAATCGAGGAGGCGAAGCCCTTCTATTTCGCCGAAAGCCACCATCAGCAGTATCTCGCCAAGAATCCTGGCGGCTATTGCGGCCTCGGCGGCACCGGGGTTTCTTGCCCGATCGGCGTCCGCGCCGCCTAGCCTGACCCCCGCGCAAGCCGGCCGCGCTGGCGGCGCTCCCGCCAGCGCCGGCGGATCGGCCAGGCGCAAAGATGGGTCAAGCTCCAGCCGAGGATCAGCCCGACGCCGGCGATGACAAAGGCCTCCATCGTCACCGGCACGGCAGGTTCGAATTCGCTCGCCGCATGCTCGAAGGTCGTCGGGTCGAAATTCTCGGCGAAGACAACGAGCCGGGTCAGCGGTCCTGCCTCGAGAAAAGCCTGGCGCTGGCGCTGGAGCCGTTCTTCGCGATCGATATCGTGATCGATCGCCGCGGCGCGCTCTTGGGCGAGCGGATCTGCGTTTTGCCTCAGCCGCGCAAGGCCTTGCCCGCGGTCCAACGACTGGCTCTTCGCCTCCTGATCGAACTCGGCGATCATCCGGTTGAGCTCGTCGAGCGCGCCGCCAAGGCGTTGGCGGTATTGCTGGGCGAATTCCGGCAATTGCGCGCCGATCAGGGCGAAGAGAAGTCCGATCGCCACGGCCAGACGGCGGGTCAACACGAGCGGTCTCCGCCATTAAGGCCGGCGCGACGATTGATGTGGCTCGCGTCCATCATACAGAGGCTAACGCGGGCGGCTTGCCCTGTCATGACGGCGGGGCGCCCCTTCCCGAAACCTTAAGGAAAGCTGTTGCGCTCGGCCGCGGATCGGCGTCATGACGTTCTGATGACGACGATGCCTCAGGCCGCGCGGCGGCGCCGATGAGCGAAGTCCGCGCCGCCGCCAAGCCGTGGCCGCTCTTTCGCGGCTTCGCCGGCTGGCGGCCCGCCGATCTTGGGGCGGACGTCATTGCCGGCCTGACCCTCGCGGCCATCGCCATACCGGAGCAGATGGCGACGGCGAGGCTCGGCGGCTTGCCGCCCCAGATCGGGTTTCTCGCCATCATAGCCGGCGCCGTCGGGTTCGCGATATTCGGCGCCAATCGGGCGCTTTCGGTCGGCGCCGATTCGACGATCGCGCCGATCTTCGCCGGCGGATTGGCGCTCGTCGCCTCGGCCGGGTCGCCCCAATATGTGGCCCTCACGGCAATGCTGGCGCTGATCGTCGGCGCGCTGGTCGCGGCCGGCGGCGCCTTTCGTCTCGGTTGGATCGCCGATCTCCTCTCGATTCCGGTGACGACGGGATTTCTGGCCGGCATTGCCGGCCACATCATCCTCTCGCAGGCGCCGGCCGTGCTCGGCCTTCCCGCGCCCGAAGGCTCCTTTTTCGACAAGCTCCACGCGCTTGGGGCGGGACTTGGCGCCGCCAACTTTTTCACCCTCGCTATCGGCCTTGGCGTGCTCGCCGTCATGCTGATTGGCGAGCGCCTCAACCCGCGCATTCCCTCGGCGCTCATCGCGCTCGCCGCGGCGACGATTCTCGTCGCAATCTTTGGTCTTGAAGGGCGGGGCGTCGCAACGATCGGCCTAGTCGCCGCGGCGACGCCGACCCTCCAAGCGCCGGACGTCGGCCTCGACGACGTGTTGAAGATCGCGCAGCTCGCGGCGATCGTTTCGCTGGTCGTGATGGTCCAAAGCGCGGCGACGACGAGAGCCTTCATCAGCGATCCCGATCATGGGCCGGACGTCAACCGAGACTTCATCGGCGTCGGCGCCGCGAGCGTGCTTGCCGGGTTGATCGGCGCCTTTCCGTTGAACGCCAGTCCGCCGCGCACTGCCGTCGTGGTCGAGACCGGCGGACGCTCCCAGCTCTCTTCGATTATCGCGGCGGCGATCGCCCTTGCGCTCGCCTTGTTCGGCGCCAGCTTGTTGGCGCACGCGCCTTACGCGGCGTTGGCCGGCGTGCTGCTCTTTGTCGCGCAGCGAATCATTCGCGTCTCGACCTTCATCGCGGTTTTTCGCCAAAGCCTCGCCGAATTCGCGCTGATCGTCGCGACGATGTTCGCCATACTCGTCTTTCCGATCCAGCAGGGCGTCGGGCTCGGGATCGTCCTTTCGTTGCTGCACGGCGTCTGGACGACGACACGGGCGCGTCCAGTCGAATTCGTCCGCATTCCCGACACGTCGATCTGGTGGCCGATGGGCGGCGCTAGAGAAGGCGAGAGGGCGCCTGGCGCGCTCGTCGTCGGCTTCCAGGCGCCATTGTCCTTTCTCAACGCCTATGATTTCGACGCGACGCTGCGCGCCCTCGTCAATGCGCGCGACGTCAAATTGCTGGTCATCGAGGCGGCGAATATCGTCGAGGTCGACTTCACGGCTGCGCAAACGCTCGCCGCTGCGATCCGCCGTTTCCATAAGCAAGGCCTCGAAGTGGCGATCGCCAGGCTTGAATCGACCAGGGCG
>DATGHD010000033.1:0-6591 GCA_035308145.1 Roseiarcus sp. | reverse complement strand
TGCAAGGTGCATAACACCCTCTAGACCAGATCCGGGAAATAATGCCGTCCCGCCCCCGCGACGCGCCGCTGCTTGCCGATCAGCCGCTCGTACTCCGTTGCACCGTCTCGATCCCGTGCCGCCCCTCCAGCCGCCTGACGGCGAAATGGCCGCGCGCCGAGCGGGGATTCACTTCCTGTGGCGGATGCGCCATAATCTGACATCCGCCAGATACCTGCCAGTTGAGGCCCAACCTGCGACGATTTCGTGCTTCCGGCAAGCCGGAGGTGACGACCGAACCGCGAAATTGGAGGGTCAGTCGGCGGTCGAAGTCGAGCCGAAGCGCATCGCCGTTCGATTCACCCGCCAGGTCCGCCATCGCCGAAGCCTCAAAATCAGCTTAACACGCTGATAATGATAGATGAATCCACCCTGATTCGCCTCAAAATATTGCTTCATCTGGCGAATGCGGGTTAAGAGCGAAGCGAAGCAATCCACTCATAGGGCTGGGCTCTATGAATGGATTGCTTCGTCGCTGCGCTCCTTGCAATGACAGCGACGGATTTCATTTAACGCCGCGCGCTCTAAAAAGCGCTTCGCGGCGAAAGACGCCCGTCCAACAGCGCCTCCGGAAAAGCGGAGGGGTCCTCAGAGCCCCGTCGCAAACCGCGCCATGACCACGATGATCGCGACCTGCATCGCGCCTTGGAAGGCGACGACGTAGAAATAGCGGCTCATCATCGCCGAGACTTTGGCGCCGTCGGGATTGGGCTTGCGAAGCTCGAAATAGACGCGAAGGTTCGTCGGCAGGAGATAGCCGAGGCCTTGCACGGTCAGGATCGTCACGATGAGAAGCGCCGCCGCGACCCACCAGAATTGCGGAAAGGTAAGGTCGAGGAAGCCGAGCTGTTTGGCGAGGAACCAGCCGCTGGTTCCGGTGACGATCGAGAGCGTCGGCATGATGAAGAGCGTGCGCGGCGTCAGCCTGGTGATCACCGCGCGGCGGGCTTCGAAGGGCGAGGCGCGAAGGATCGGGCCGACGACGAAGCCCATGAAGAGGTCGATGCCTGTCCAGAGGCCGCCGGCCAGCACATGGACGAAATTCAAGAGCCAGAGATTGCCGACGACGATCGCGGCGATCATCACAGCGAAGACAAGCGCGACCCAGGCGAAATTCGTAAGATTGATCGGCGCGCCGATCGGCTGAGCGGATGGGCTTGTCGTCGCAATGGTCATGAGGGGCCTCGGCTGCCGGCCAGGGATTTTACTCGGATTTCGTTCGGTTGAACAATGCAGCGCACGATCCTTGCGGCAAGCTTTGAGCATGCGCGCGCGCCTTCTCCCGCAAGGGGAGAAGGGCGCTCACTCCCTCAGCTTGCCGCGAGCCCGTCTCAACGCGGCGAGGCGCCCCGGCCTTTCCCCTGACCCGCGCCCGTGGCAAATTTCCCCCGTGTCGCCTGACGTCAATGAATTCCGCGGCTTCTACGCCTCCCCGCTCGGCGAGGTGGCGCGCCGGCTGATCGGCCGGATCATCCGCGCGCGCTGGGAGAGCTGCGTCGGCCAGTCGATCATGGGCCTCGGCTACGCCTCGCCCTATCTCGACCGTTTTCGCGAGGAGGCGTTACGGACGCTGGCCTTCATGCCGGCCGAGCAAGGCGTGGTGAACTGGCCGGCGTCGGGGCGCAGCTCTTCGGCCTTGGTCGAGCCGGACATGCTGCCGCTGCCGGATGCGGCGATCGACCGCGCGCTCATCATCCACGCCTTGGAGGCGGCGGAACACCCGAACTGGCTTCTGGAAGAGGTCTGGCGCGTGCTGACGCCGGGCGGCCGGGCGATCGTCGTCGCGCCGTCGCGCCGCGGCTTCTGGGCGCGCGGCGACGGCACGCCCTTCGGCTTTGGCCAGCCCTATTCGAAGGGGCAGTTGCGCGAATTGATGCGCGAGACCTTGTTCTCGCCGATCCATTGGGACGAGGCGCTTTACGCGCCGCCCTTCCGCCGCGGCTTCTTCATCCGTTCGGCGCCGGCGCTCGAGCGCTTCGGCCGGGCGATCAATCTGCCCTTTGCCGGCGTGTTCATCGTCGAGGCGACGAAGCAGCTTTATCGTCCGGTCGCGCTGCGCCGCTCCTTGCGCCGCGCGCTGCCGGATTTGCGGCCGGCCTTGGCGCCGACGGCGGCGCCCGGGGCGTCGAGGTCAGAGGGGAGGGATTGAGCTGAGCGAGTGCACGAGTCGGGGCAGGCGTTGGGCGCGCTGGCCACATCGGCCCGGCGCCCGCAGCGCCGAGCTCTTCACGATATGCCCTTACAATTCCCTGAGCACCGCCGCCGGCTTCTGCCCGAGGATGCGCCACGATCCGACGAGACCTAGAAGTATGGTCACCGCGAGCGCGCCAAGCGCGGCGGCGAAAGCCGGTCCTGAAGCGAAGGCGAAGTCAAGCTCCATCACCCTCGTGACGATGAAATAGGCCGCGAGCGCGCCGGCGGCGAGGCCGAAGGCGGCGGTCGCCGCGCCGATCAGCGCATATTCGATGAGGAAAGCCGCGGCGAGGCGGGTGCGCGTCGCGCCCAGCGTCTTCAGGATGACGGAATCATAGATCCGCGCGCGCCGGTTGGCCGCAAGCGCCCCGGCGAGCACCAGCACCGAGGTCGAGAGCGCGACGCCGGAGGCCGAGCGGATGGCGAGGTTTAATTTGTCGAGCAGCGCGGCAAGCGTCTGCAAGGCGTCATGGACCCGCACGGTGGCGACGGTTGGAAAATCATGCGCGGCCTGATCGAGGAGCTTCGTCTCTCGCGCGGCGCCGACGTCGGCCGGGTAGGCGGCGCTGACCAGGAACGTATGCGGCGCGCCTCTAAAAGTGTTCGGCGAATAGATGAGTACGAAATTGATCGCGAAAGTGCGCCAATTCACCTTGCGCAGATTGGCGATGGTCGCCGCGACGTTGCGGCCAAGCACGTTGACGGTGATCGAATCGCCGATCTTCAAGCCAAGTCCTCGAGCGATCTCCTCATCGAGCGAGACGAGCGGCGGGCCGGCATAATCGCGCGGCCACCATTGGCCCTCGGTGACGATCGAGCCTTCCGGCGGCGTATCGTCATAGGTGACGCCGCGATCGCCTTCGAGCACCCAGGCGACATTGTCCTTGGCCTTGAAACCTTCGGCCGGTTTGTCGCCAATCTTGATGACGCGGCCGCGCATCATCGGCGCCTCGACGATTTTGGCGTCGGGCGCCGCGCTCTTGAGAAAATCGCGGAATTTGTCGATGTCGGCGCTGCGCACATCGAGAAAGTAGAAGCTCGGCGTCTCGCGCGGCGTCGAACGGCCGATCTCGTCGCGCAAGGTGGCGTCGATCAGCGTCAGCGTCACGAGAACCGCGAGGCCGAGGCCGAGCGAGAGCACCACGGACGGGGTCAGCGCGCCGGGCCGATGGATATTGGCGAGCGCCCAGCGCCATTCGAGGCCGCGGGGTCGGGGCGCTCGTCGCGCCAGCGCCATCACGCCAAGCGCGACCAGCCGGAGGAGCAGGAACCCGGCGATCGTCGCAATAACGACGATGATCGCGATGCGGCGTTCGTCGCTCTCGAATATGGCGAGCGCGGCGAAGAGCATCGCGGCGATGACGGCCATCGCGATGTAGCGCCGCCGCGGCCAGCCGCGGGGCTCGATAAGATCGCGAAACAAGGCGGAGACGGGGAGGTCATGCGCCCGGCCCAGGGGCGCGATGGCGAAGACAAAGGCGGTGAGGAGGCCATAGACAAGGCCGAGCGCGAGCTGCCGCGGAAAGACGGCCGGGGCGAGCGGGAAGGGGATGATCGCGCCGAACGCGGCCTTGACGAAGAAGGGCAGGGCGGCGCCCAGCGCGAGGCCTGCGGCAATGCCGATCAGCGCCACGGCGAGGAATTCGATCAGCGCCACGGCGACGATCTCGCCGCCAGTCGCGCCGATCGATTTCAGCGTCGCCAAGGTCGCGCGCTTGCGCTCGACAAAGCCTTGCGCCGCATTGGCGACGCCGACGCCGCCGACGATCAGCGAGGTCAGCCCGATCAGGGCGAGAAATTCGGTGAAGCGGTCGAGGTTCTTCGAAAAGGCGGGGGAGACATTGCCGCGGCTCGCCGTCTCCCAGCCGGCTTCAGGAAAGGCCTTCTTGGCGTCGGCGATGAGACTTAAGACGGCGCGCTGGTCAGGCGGCGCGCCGGTGGGATTCATTGTTATCCGCGTCGTCCAGCGAATGAGCGAACCCGGCTGTATGAGGCCGGTCGCCGCGAGCGCCGGCGCCAGGATGAGAACGCGGGGCGCTAAGCCGATCCCGCCGCCGAGGCGGTCAGGTTCGCTGACGAGCGCCGCGCGGATCTGCGCCTTGAGCGCGCCGATGGTCAGCGTATCGCCGATCTTGGCGTTGAGCCGATCGAGCAGCGCGTCCTCGACCGCCGCGCCATAGACGCCATCTTTCAAGGCAAGAGCCTCTTTTGGGCTCATGGCGGGCTTGAATTCGGCGCGGCCGATTGTCGGCCAATCAGGCTCGACGCTTTTCAGTTCAACGAGCGCGGCCGCGCCCGCGCCATTCTCGGCCATGGCGCGTGTCGTCGCGATCGTTGAAAGCGCGCCATGCGCGGCGAGAAAGGCGCGTTCGTCATCGGACAATTGCCGATGAATGAGCGAGAACGATGCGTCGCCGCCCAAAATTTCGCGGCCATCGCGCGACAATCCGTCTTCCAGGCTCAGCGCCAGCGAATTGACGCCGACGATGGTCGCAACGCCAAGCGCGATGCAGGCGAGAAAGATGCGAAGGCCGGCAAGGCCGCCGCGCAAGTCGCGGGCCGCGATGCGAAGGATCGTCGCCATGCGGCGAGGCGCCATCGTCAAGCCTTCAGGCCGGAACCATGACGGGCGCATCGGCCTCGATGCGGCCGGAGCGCAGGCGGATCGTCCGGTCGCAGCGGGCGGCAAGCTCGGCGTCATGCGTCACGAGGACCAGCGTCGCGCCGCGCTGGACTTTGAGCTCGAAGAGAAGATCGATGATCGCGCGGCCCGTCGCCTCGTCGAGATTGCCGGTCGGCTCGTCGGCGACGAGGATCGCCGGGCGCGGCGCGAGCGCCCTTGCGAGCGCGACGCGCTGCTGCTCGCCGCCGGAGAGCTGGGCGGGATAATGGGCGAGGCGATCGGCGAGGCCGACCGCGGCAAGCTCGTCCTCGGCGCGGGCGAAAGCGTCCTCGGCGCCGGCGAGTTCCAGTGGCGCGGCGACATTTTCCAACGCGGTCATGGTCGGGATCAGATGGAAGGATTGAAAGACGATGCCGACGCGCGCGCCGCGAAATTTCGCCAGGGCGTCCTCGCCCATGTCGGCAAGCGAGACCCCGTCGATGACGATCTCGCCGCGGTCGGCGCGTTCGAGACCGGCGAGCGTCATTAAAAGGGTGGATTTGCCGGATCCTGACGGGCCGACAAGGCCGACCGCCTCGCCGCGCGCGATTTTTAGGCTGATCCCTTTCAGGATATGAACGCGGGCCGCGCCGCGGCCCAAACTTAAGTCAAGATCGCGAATTTCTATCGCGGGATCAGCCATCGCCGGATCAATCCTGATGTCCGTTATCGGCCTCACATATGGGCATTTGTCGCGCCGCGTCCACTTGACGGCGCGGCGCGGCTCGCCCCTTCTCCCCTTGCGGGAGAAGGCAGCCGGCGGAGCCGGCCGGATGAGGAGTGAGCCGCAGGCGTCGCAAGACCCCTCACCCGGCTCGCTGTCGCGCGCCACCCTCTCCCGCAAGGGGAGAGGGGATACGCCCGGATTCTTCTTGCTGTGCTCCGCCTTGGTTCTTGCTTTGCTCGTTGCGCCGCCTCCGGCCCTCGCCAAGCCGCTGCAAATCGTCGCGCTGGGCGACAGCCTGACGGCCGGGCTTGGCCTGCCTGCGTCGGAGAGCTTCCCGGAAGTCCTGCAAAAGGCTCTGCGCGCCAAGGGCTATGACGTCGAAGTCTTCAACGCCGGCGTTTCCGGCGACACGGCCGCCGATGGCCTCGCGCGGTTCGATTGGGCGGTTCCGGACGGCGTCGACGCCGCGATTGTCGAGCTCGGCGCCAACGACATGTTGCGCGGCCTCGATCCGGCCGCGGCCGAAAAGACGCTGGGCGAAATCCTCGCCAAGCTGCAGGCCCGCCATATGGCAACCCTGCTTGCCGGCATGCGCGCCGCGCCCAATCTCGGGGCTGACTATCAAACGCGATTCGACGCCATCTACCCCGATCTCGCCAAGCACTATGGCGTGGCGCTGTACCCCTTCTTCCTCGACGGGATCGCCGCCGATCCAAAGCTCAATCAGAAAGACGGCCTGCATCCGAACAAGGACGGGGTCGACACGATCGTCGCGAAGATCATGCCGGCGGTCGAAGAACTCATCGCGAAGGCGAAGCGCTAGCGCAAGTCGGTTTTCATCGAACCACTCCGGCATTGCGGGCGAAGCAATCTCAGGAATCGCCGAGGCTCCTGATGGGGTGGACGGCCCCCGAACGGCATCGATGTGCCAGAATGAGGTCGTTGCAGATCTCAAGTGAGGAGGCCGTCCGTGAATAAGCTTATCCGCATCGGCATGGATACGTCGAAGCAATTTTTTCAGCTTCATGGC
>DATGHD010000032.1:0-21014 GCA_035308145.1 Roseiarcus sp. | reverse complement strand
CTTCGACCCGGTCATGCACCTGCACCGCGCCGCGATGCCAGATCCACATCACGCCATAGACAAGAAGCGCCAACGACAACGGCACGTAGCCGCCTTCCAGCACCTTGGCCATGTTGGCGACAAAAAAAGCCCCATCGACGATGAGGAAGACGGCGGCGACCGCGCCCGCGGCAGGCAGGCTCCACAGCCAGATTTCGCGCATGGCGATGAACAGCAGCGCCGAGGTCATGAACATGGTCAGCGATACGGCGATGCCATAGGCGGCGGCGAGATTGTCCGACTTGCCGAAGCCGATGGTCAGACCGAGCGTCGCCAGCATCAAGAGCCAGTTGACCGCGCCAATATAGATCTGGCCATAGCCCTCTTCCGAGGTTTGCTTGATGATCAGGCGCGGCAGCCAGCCAAGCTGGATCGCCTGGCGGGTCATCGAATACGCGCCGGTGATGATCGACTGACTGGCGATGATCGTGGCGACCGTCGCCAGCATAATGAGGGGAGTCAGCAGGGCTGACGGGCAGAGGCGATAGAAAATATTGCCGTCGGTCGGCGCGCCGTCGAGAACAAGCGCGGCTTGGCCTGCGTAGTTGAGGATCAGGCTCGGAAAGACAATCCCGCTCCACGAAAGGCGGATCGGCGTTGGGCCGAAATGGCCCATGTCGGCGTAAAGCGCCTCGGCGCCGGTCACGCAGAGAAAGACGCCGCCAAGCACCAGATAACTCTGGAGCCCGCCCGAAAACAGGTATTTCAGGCCCAGCAGGGGATTGAGCGCGACAAACACGCTCGGATGCTGGATGAGGCCGTAAAATCCGAGGATCGCCATGACCGCGAACCAGAGGAACATCACCGGGCCGAAGGCGCGTCCGATCTGCGCAGCGCCCAAAGGTTGGATGGCGAACAACGCGACGAGGATGATCACCGCCAGCGGCACGACGTAGGCTTGCAGCGTCGGCGTTATCTGCTGCATGCCTTCGAGCGCCGAAAGCACTGAAATCGCCGGCGTGATCGCGCCGTCGCCGTAGATCAGCGCTGCGCCGAAAAGACCGGCCGCGATGATGATCGGGCGACGCCGCTTCTTGACGCCGAGCAAGGTCATCAACGCGATGATGCCGCCCTCGCCGTCATTGTCGATGCGCATGGCGAAATTGACATATTTGACGCTGGTGATGACGAACAGCGTCCAGAGGATCAGGGAGAGCGAGCCGAGGATCGCCGCGGCGCTCGGCTTGTCGCCGGTAAGATCGAGGACGGTCTTGAACGTATAGAGCGGGCTGGTGCCGATATCGCCGAATACCACGCCGAGCGCCGCCAGGCTCATCGCGGCCAGATGAGTCTTCGACGCATCGCTCGAAACCGCCGCTTCTGTCGACACAGCATTCCTCCATCGGCCGCGGCGCCGGCGCGCCGGGCCGACGACCAACACAATTCTGTAATATTCAGGAGGATTGCAACGCTGATTTGTCAGGCTGGCGATGCCGGCCGGCTTTGGCGTAAAGCTTGCCTATGGCCCTAACCGCGATTCGCATCCTCGGCATCGACCCCGGACTGCGCGTGACCGGCTATGGCCTGATCGAACAGCAGGGTGCCCGGCTGACCTTCGTTGGCTGCGGTTCGATCAAGACCCGCGCCGATCGCCCGCTCGCCGTGCGCCTCGCCGAAATCCATCGCGGCCTGATCGCGCTGATCGAGGCGCAACGGCCCGACGAAGCGGCGATCGAAGAAACTTTTGTCAATCGCGATCCCCAGTCCGCCCTAAAGCTTGGCCAGGCGCGCGGCGTGGCGCTGGCCGCGCCGGCCTTGCTCGGCCTGCCGGTCGTCGAATATGCAGCCAATGTCGTGAAGAAGACGATCGTCGGCGTCGGCCACGCGGAGAAGGGCCAGGTCGCGATGATGGTCAGGATGCTCCTGCCGACGGCGCCGGCGACATCGGCCGACGCCGCCGACGCCCTCGCCTTGGCGATCACCCATGCCCAGCATCGCGGATTGAAAGCGCGAGGCGCGGCATGATCGGCAAGCTGAAAGGGCTCATCGAGACGATCAGCGAGGACCATCTCATTCTCGACGTCAATGGCGTCGGCTACGTCGTGGCGGCCTCGGCGCGAACCTTGCGCCGTCTGCCTTCGGTCGGCGAAGCGGCTGTCCTGCACATCGAGACGCAGATGCGCGAGGATTCGATCAGGCTCTATGGCTTTCTCGCCGAGAACGAGCGCGATTGGTTTCGCCTCTTGCAGAACGTTCAAGGCGTCGGCGCCAAGGTGGCGCTGGCGATCTTGGGCGTGCTCTCCGCCGCTGATCTTGCGCAAGCTATCGCCTTGCAAGACAAGGCGACGGTCGCCCGCGCGCAAGGCGTCGGCCCAAAGCTCGCCGCGCGCATCGTCGCGGAATTGAAGGACAAGGCGCCGTCGCTCGGCGCGGCCGATCTTGGCGCGCCGATCGCAGGCGAGACGCCAAGCCTTCGCGACGGGCCGGCTCATGACGCGGTGCTGGCGCTCGTCAATCTCGGCTACGCCCAGCCGCAGGCGGCGCGCGCGGTCGCCCATGGCGCCGCGTCGCTCGGCGCCAACGCCACAACGGCGGCGCTGATCCGCCTCTCGCTCAAGGAGCTCGCGCAATGACGGCCAGCGCGCCGCGCCTTGTCTCGCCGGAGAAACGCCCGGAGGACGGCGAGCCTTCGATGCGGCCGCTTACCCTCGCCGACTTCGTCGGCCAGGAGGCGGCGCGGCGCAACTTGCAGGTGTTCATCGAATCGGCGCGTTCGCGCGGCGAAGCGCTCGACCATGTTCTTTTCGTCGGCCCGCCCGGTCTTGGCAAAACGACGCTCGCGCATATCGTCGCGCGCGAGCTCGGCGTCAATTTCCGCGCGACTTCCGGCCCCGTGATCGCCAAGGCCGGCGATCTTGCCGCTCAGCTCACCAATCTCGAGCCGCGCGACGTTCTCTTCATCGACGAAATCCATCGCCTCAACCCGGCGATCGAGGAAATCCTCTATCCCGCCATGGAGGACTTCCAGCTCGACCTGATCATTGGCGCGGGTCCGGCGGCCCGTTCGGTGAAGATCGATCTTGCGCCCTTTACGTTGATCGGCGCGACGACCCGGGCCGGCCTTCTGACGACGCCGCTTCGCGACCGGTTCGGCATCCCGGTGCGCTTGAACTTTTATACGGTCGCCGAGCTCGAGAACATTGTCAGACGCGGGGCGCGCGTGATTGGCCTTGATCTTGCCGCCGACGGCGCCAACGAGATCGCGCGACGCGCCCGCGGCACCCCTCGCATCGCCGGCCGTCTATTGCGGCGCGTACGCGACTTCGCGTTCGTCGAGGAGGCCAAGGTCGTCGACCGCAAGGTCGCAGACCGCGCGTTGAGGCTGCTCGACGTCGATGGCAGCGGCCTCGACCAGATGGATCGCCGTTATTTGGAGACGATCGCGCTTGGCTTTTCGGGCGGCCCGGTCGGCGTCGAGACCATCGCCGCTGCGCTTTCGGAGCCGCGCGACGCGATCGAAGAAATCATCGAGCCCTATCTGATCCAACAGGGCTTCGTTCAGCGCACGCCGCGGGGACGGGCGCTGACCAGCAACGCCTTCAAGCATCTTGGCTTGACGGAGCCGGCGCGCGAAGCGATTCAGGCGGGCTTGTTCGAAGAGGATTAAAGCCGCGCGGCCGTTGAAGCGGCGGCGCTATTGCGGGGCCGGGGATTGCCCAGTTTATTTCGCCTCCTCTTTATCCTCGCGGTCATCGCAGGCCTGATCTATGGCGTGATGATCGCGCTGGTGACCTATGTCCAAGTGCAGCCGCGCGAAATCACGCAGACCATTCCCGCCTCCAAGCTCGGCAAATAGGCGATGAGCGCGCGTCCTAGCCCACGCCTCGTCGAAACCTTCCTTGAAGCGATCGCCTCGGAGCGCGCGGCGAGCGGCAATACGATCGAGGCGTACCGGCGCGATCTTGTCGATTATCAAGAATTTCTTGGCGACCGGGGCCTCGATCCCTTGACGGCGTCGAGCGAAGACGTGCGCGGCTTTCTCATGAAACGCGCCGGACAGGGACTGAAAGCCTCCTCGCTCGCCCGCCAGCTCTCGGCGGTGCGGCAGTTTCACAAGCACCTCTACCTGGAAGGCAGGCGCGGCGACGATCCGACTGTCGCGATCGAAGGGCCCCGGCGGCAGCGCCCGGTTCCCAAAGTCTTGACCGTCGCCGACGTCGACAAATTGCTGCGCGTCGCCGGGGAAGGGCTCGACGCCCCGGAACGCTCGCCCGCCGGGCGCCTCAGCGCCCATCGCATGGCCGCGCTGATCGAACTCCTCTATGCGTCGGGCCTACGCGTCTCGGAGCTTCTCTCCTTGCCGAAATCGGCGGCCAAGGCGCGCGAACCGCTCATCGCCGTTCGCGGCAAGGGCGGCAAGGAGCGGCTTGTGCCGATCTCGGAACCGGCGCGCGCGGCGATCGCCCGTTATCGCGATGTCCTCGAAGGCCATGCGCCTGGCCGCGCCAAAGGCCCATGGCTCTTTCCCGCCGGCGGCGCGAGCGGCCATCTGACGCGCCAGGCCTTCGCGCGGGAACTCAAGACGATCGCCGCGGCGGCCGGCCTTTCGGCGGCGCGGATGAGCCCGCACGCGCTGCGCCACGCCTTCGCGAGTCATTTGTTGCAGAACGGGGCGGATCTTCGCGTCGTGCAGGACCTGCTCGGCCATGCCGACATTTCAACGACGCAGATCTACACGCATGTGCTCGATGAGCGGGCCAAGGCGATGGTGCGCGACCTGCATCCGCTGGGGGACGAGCAAGGGAAGCCCATCGTCCGTTCTTGAGCAGAAATTCCGAAGGCGACGCGGGCCTCTCCGTCGTACCTTCCTATAAATCCTTCGTCTCACGCTCTTGCGGCGAACAATTGACGAAGGCTCGACAGCAAGCCCGGCTGCTCGCGCGTCTCGCCGAGCGCGCTCAAGAAGCGCTCGGCCCATTTGTCGATGTCGTTGGCGGCGAGATGTTCGTACATCTCCTGGAAACGCTTCTTTCTCTCCTCAAGCGGCATTTCCAAGGCTTGCTTGATCGCGGCCGCCATGGCCTCGCTCTCATGCGGATTGACGATGAGCGCGCCGGTTCCGAGTTCTTGCGCCGCGCCGGCGAATTGCGACAGCACCAGGACGCCGGGGTCATCCGGGTCCTGCGCGGCGACATACTCCTTCGCCACCAGGTTCATTCCATCGCGCAGCGGCGTGACGAGACCGACATCGGCCGCGCGATAAAGGCCCGCCAGCATCGCGCGCGAATAGGAGCGGTTGATGTAGCGGATCGGCGTCCAAGCGGGATCGCCGTACCGGCCATTGATCTGGCCGACGAGCGCGCTGATCTCCTGATCCATTTGCGCGTATTCCGGCACGCCGACCCTGCTCTTCGGCGTCACTTGCAGGAACGTCACCTTGCCGAGCCATTCGGGATATTTTTCGAGGAAATGGCCAAACGCCTGGATGCGATGGCGAATGCCCTTTGAATAGTCGAGCCGGTCGACGCCGAGGATGAGATGCTTGCCGACGAGGCTCGAATGCAGCTCCTCGACAAGGTCCGACTTGACGGAATTGCGCGCGGCGCGCGCATAGACGGCGGTGGCGATCGACACCGGAAAAGCGCGCACTCTCACCCTGCGGCTGTCGAACTCGAAAACGCCCGGGCCGCGGTAGGCGTTCTGATCGAGGCTCAAGAAGTAGCGCGACAGATTGTCGGCGTCCTGATCGGTTTGCAGTCCGACGAGGTCGTAGTGATTGAGGGCGCCCATCGTCTCGTCATGATGCGGCAGCGCGTTAAGCATGTCGGGCGGCGGGCAGGGTATGTGCAGAAAGAAGCCGATCGGATTGTTATGTCCGCGCTCCCGTAGCTCCTTGGCGAAAGGCAGGAGATGGTAGTCGTGAACCCAGATCACGTCGTCCGGCGTTACGAAAGGCGAGAGCGCGTCGGCGAAATGACTGTTGACGCGGAGGTAGCCGCCGAGGTCGACCGCGGTGAATTCGGCAAGATCGACGCGATAGTGCAGCACCGGCCATAGAACGCGATTGGCGAAGCCGTTGTAGTATTCCTGGAAGTCGGTCTCAGAGAGGTCGAGCGTGATGTAGGTGCGGCGGCGGCGCAGCGTGACCGAGGCGGCCGGCGTCTCGCCGGGTCCGCTGACCTTGCCGCTCCAGCCGAACCACACCCCTTCGCGCTGCTTCAACGCGGCGTTGACCGCCACGGTCAAGCCGCCGGCCTGGCGCGGCGCGCCGGCGGCCGGCACGTTGACCCGATTGGAGACGAGGATCAGACGGGGCGCCATGCTTCCTCCCATTTGACGGAGAGCCGCATGGCCGAATCGATGATCGCCGCCATCGAATAGGTTTGCGGCATGTTGCCCCACAAGGCCCCGGTTTCTGGATGTATGTCCTCGGAAAGAAGGCCGAACGCGTTCCGACGCTTCAGGAGATCGGCGAAGAGCTCGCGCGCCTCGTCGCGGCGGCCTATCGCCGCGAGCGCGTCAATGTACCAAAAGTTGCAGACGATAAACGCCGTCTCCGGCCAGCCGAAATCGTCTCGCGTGGTATAGCGCATGATGCGCCCGTTCCGCATGAGCTCCCGGCTGATCGCCTCGAATGTCGAGAGAAACCGCGGGTCGTCCGGCGCGACGAGGCCGAGTTCGGCCATCAACAGCACGCTGGCGTCGAGTTCCTCGCTGTCCAGCGCTCCGGTGAAGGCGCGTTTCTTTTCGCTCCAGGCGCGCGCGAGAATGTCGTCGCGCAACGTGTCTGCCCGCTCCCGCCAAAGAATGGCGCGCTCGCTATTGTGGATGCGCTTGGAAATCTGCGCCAGACGGTCGCAGGCCGCCCAGCAGAGGGTCGCCGAGTGCGTGTGGACGCGCTCGCGGCCGCGAAATTCCCAAATGCCCGCGTCCGGCGTCATGGCGAGACGCATCGCCTTTTCGCCGAGCGGCTCCAACCGGCGGAACAGAGATTCATCGCCCATGTTCGGAAGTCGATCGTCGATGAACATCTGTGTGGCGGCGAGAATCGCGCTGCCGTACCCGTCATGCTGGTTCTGCTCCGCCGCCTGGTTGCCGACCCGAACCGGCCCTTGGCCGAGAAAACCGGCGAGATCGGCGGCGATTTCCTCGTCGAGCCGCTCGCCGGGCACCACTGAGTGGACCGGGCTCAAGAACGCATCGTGGTCAGAGACCACGGTCATGATGTAGTTGAGATAGGCCTCCATTGTGTCGGTTGCGCCGAGCCGGTTCAGGGCCTGGATGACGAAATAGGCGTCGCGCAGCCAGCAATAGCGATAGTCCCAATTGCGGCCGCTGTTCGCCGCCTCGGGAATGGACGTCGTATGAGCGGCGACGATGCCGCCCGTCTCCTCGAAGCTGCAGAGCTTCAACGTGATCGCCGCGCGCATCACCTCGCTCTGCCATTCGAAGGGCACCGCCAGAGTGCGCACCCAGTGGAGCCAGTAGCGACGCGTATGATCCTCGAACTCCTGCGCGGTGCTTTCGAAGGCGCTGCGAAACGGCTCATCCGGTCCGAGGACCAACGTCAAGGGGCGGGTTAGGGGAAACGTCGTCTCTTGCGCGACATAAGAGAGAGGCGCGTCCGTATTGAGCCGCAGCACCGTCCCGGCGCCTTGATAGCGGATGTGATTGGAGCCGAGCGAGACCTCCTCGATCGGCCGCCCATAGGACTCGGTCGGGCGAACACGGATCGCGATGCGCGGCGAGCCGGAGAGCGGCGTAATGCGCCGCACCAGCTGCGGCGGATGGAAGGTACGTTCGAAGCGATGGAAGCGCGGAGCGAAGTCGGTGATCCGCAGCCGCCCGCCATGCTTGTCTTCGAGTTCCGTTTCGAGAATCGCAGTATTGCGAACATAGGCCGATCGTCCATGAGCGAGATCGGCGAGGACGACGTCGCAGAAACCCTTTTCTTCATTTCCCGCAAGGAGCCGGCAGAACACGGGATTGGAATCAAAGCGCGGAAAGCACCACCAGACGATGCGGCCGTACGGCGCGACCAAAGCCGCCACCCGGCAATTGCCGATGAGGGCGAGGTCGAGCGCCTGGTGGCCAGCCGGCGCTGAACTTTCTGATTGGGTCATCGTCATCGGCTGAGCCTCGCGAGCCAGCCGCGCAATTCGGCAGGGCTCTGGAACCAGCCCGAGACGCCGGGCAATTCGGCGCCAACCGAGAATGCAAGACCGCCCAAGGCGATCGCTTTGTCGAATCCGGGACGATCAACCCGATCGTCTGCGATGAAGATCGGCCGGCGGCCGGCGAAAGGCGGATGCGCCATGAAGATCTCGACCGCCATGCCCTTGTCGAAACCGGCGAGCTTGATCTCGAAGACCTTGTGTCCGCCGATCAATTCCAAAGGCAGCTCCTTGAACTGTCTCGTCAGATCGCCCAGCGCCCCGCAAACCTCCTCGCCGACTGGACCGGCGAGGTTGTAATGAACCGCAAAGCTCACACCCTTATTTTCGGCGAAGGCGCCGGGAAATCGCCTGAGCAGCCGCGACAATCTGGTCCATACCTCCTCAGGCAGGCGTTTTGTCGCCAACGAGCGGCTGACCTCGTTCGGCGCAGAGCGTATCTCGCCGCCGTGCACGCCGGCGGCTCGGAGCCGCAGCGGCGCGAAGAGCTTGTCGATCTCGCCAATCGGCCGACCGCTGACCAGCGCGAGCGCGCCGTCGAGCCGTCGGTCGAGCGAGGAAAGCTCATCCAGCAACGCGGCCGGGACATGAACCGCGTCCGGAGTTGGGGCCAAGTCGATAATGGTTCCGTCAACATCGAGGAACAATCCGACCGCGTTTCCGTCCAATGCCTTTGCATCGGGCGCAGTCATTCATCCGCCTTTCGTTTGTCAGTGAAAGTTTCGCCGCAGAATTGTCTATGTCAATCTTGACAGAACCATTTCCCGGCCCGCGCTTTGCGCCTTGGCGCATGAAATTATGACCTGACCGCCGGGGTCGTAACACTTGAAACGCGTGAGACGGTCATATTGTTGCGCCGCCGCGTACCGGCGCGTTGCGGCAAACGCCGCGCTGACAACGCAATCTCGCCTCGATGGTGAAAATAAGCACAAGACCCTGTGCGAGACGGGCAAGGTCATTTTGTGATCGGCGAAATTGTTCCGTTCGGCCTTGCAAAAAATTTGGGGCGGGTCACGCCTGGTAACAAAAGCGTGAACTGGCCGGAGCGACGACTTACCGACGAAGGCGCGGCGCAAATTTTCGCCATCAAAGGTACGACCTCGCTGACCAAAATCGCGCCTCTTGGCTAGAAGCCCGTTGTCAAAGCCTCTATGAAGGATCGCATGGGGGTCTCGTCAGTAATTGGGGAATCGGGCGATCGTGTCGCGGCGGCCGCGGCAAGGTCAGGCGCGGGGTTCTTATCGACGCCTGGAGAGCGACGCCCGGCGCTCCGACATGGATGAAGGGCGCGCCGACCCTTGACTGGTGACGGCGATGGCGCGCCGCGCCAGGACATGACTGGGGCCGGGGCCGAAAACGGCGCTTCGCGGCGCGTCAGCCTGACGCGGCTGTTAACGCTGTTGCTGCCGACCGCGCTCGCGCTCTATGCGAATTTTCAGGGCGTTCAGCTCATCCTCATCCCGCTGCAAGTCGAAACCCTCGATCCCGATCGAAAAATCGTCCATCTGGCGCTGATGACCGTGTTGTGCGCGGCCACCGGCGTCTTCGGCCTGATGACCGGCGGAGCTGCGTCCGACGCGACGCGCAGCCGCTGGGGACGTCGCACGCCCTGGCTGGTCGGCATGGCGGCGGCGTCCGCGCTCATTTCCTCCGCTCTTGGCTTGCAACGAAGTCTGATTGCGCTTGCGATGCTCTATGGAGCGCTGTGGTTCACCTTGAATTGCTTTCAAGGCGCGCTGCTCGCGATCACGCCGGATCGCGTGCCAGAGGAACGGCGAAGCCTCGCCTCCTGGATCATCGGCATCGCCGGTCCATTCGGAACATTGTTCGGCGTCAATCTCGCCGCCTTCGCGCCAGGCGAGCGGGGATATCTGGGTCTGACAATAGCGCTGGCCGCGGCGACGGCCGCCTTGACAATCCTCGCGCCCGAAGACCCTTACCCTTCGGCCAAGGCGCCAAAGCGCGAGCAGGCGGCGGCCTTTCACGGGCTGAGGCCGCGCGCGGCGATGTTGTCGCTGCAAAGCTTGGGCGCGCGCGACTATTCGCTGGCCTTCGCCTTGCGGACGACGATGTTCGTCGCGCAGTTTTCGATCAACAATTATCTCCTCTACATCTTGCAGGATCATATCGGCGTGGCGACGCTGCCAGCCCATAGCGCTCAGATCGCGGCCGGCGCGCTCAACGCCTTACGCACCACGGCGACGATCGTCGCCATCCTGGTCGCGGGATGGCTGGCCAATCGCACGGAAAAGCGCAAGGTCTTCGTGCGGACTTACGCCCTGGCCATGGCCGCGGCGATGCTGGTCCCCGCCCTCAGTCCGACTTGGCCCGGCATGCTGGTCTTCGCGGCGCTAGGCGGGCTCGCCATGGGCGCCTATGGGGCGATTGATCTTGCCCTGATGTCGCACGTCCTGCCGAACAAGGAAGCGGCCGGCCGCGACTTGGCGATTCTGGTCATGGCCGGGGCCGTGGCGCAATTCCTCGCCCCCGTGATCGGCGGCGGCTTCATCAGATTTCTCGGTTACGGCTGGCTCTTCGTCTTCGCCGCGCTGGCGACGCTTGGGGTCGGCGCGACGACGCTGTTTCTGCGCGCGGTTCGCTGAGCGGCCGACGTGAGGTCGGCGCGACCGGGCAGTCATCGTTGCGTCATCCGGACTTGCTGCAACCGCGAGCGGCGCGCTTTCTTCAGGAGTCTCTCATGACGATCCGACAATCAGGCGATGTGACCAGGCGAGAGGTTCTGATCGGCGCCGCGGGCGGATTCGCCGCAGCGATCGCCGCGCCTGCAGCGTCGCCGGCGCGTGCGGAAGGCGCGACGATCTCCGGCGTCGTCTTCGAGGATCAGAGCGAATCCGGCAAGCGACAGGACGATGCGCCCGGCATCGCCAATGTCCTCGTCTCCAACGGTAGGGACGTCGCCGTCACCGACGCCTCGGGCCGCTACACGCTGCCGCTGCCGGCGGAGGCGACGATCTTCGTCGTCAAGCCGACGGGTTATATGCCGCCGGTCGATCCTGAGACGATGCTGCCGCGTTTCTACGCGCATCATCGGCCTAAGGGATCGCCGGAATCGCTGCAGCTCGCCTTCGCGGGAATCGCGCCGACATCCGTTTTGCCCGCTTCGCTGGATTTCCCGCTCAGGCGTCAGGACGAGCCTCGAAATTTCGAGGTCGTGCTCTTCACCGATCCGCAACCGGAATCGGACGTGGAAGTCGATTTCATCCGCGACGACGTCGTCGACGCCCTCGTTGGCGCAAAGGCCAAATTCGGAATCACCGCGGGCGATCTCATGTTCGATGATTTGTCGCTCTATGACCGCTACAACCGGATCATCGCGACCATCGGCCTGCCCTGGTGGAATATCGGCGGCAATCACGATCTCAATTACGAGGCGCCCGATCGACGCTACAGTCGCGAGACCTACAAGCGAGTCTTCGGACCGAACTATTACGCCTTCAACTACGCCGATGTTCTCTTCCTCATGCTCGACGACGTCGACTATCTGGGCGCCGACAAGTCGCGGCCGCACATGGCCGGCAAATACGAAGGCCGTCTCGACCAGGCCCAGCTCGATTTCATCCGCAACGTTTTGGCGCAAACGCCGCCAGACAAGCTCGTCGTCGCGTTCATGCATATCCCCTTGCGCAACGATCTCGATGATGACGAGCCCTCGACCAATCTTGCCAACCGCCGCGAGTTTTTCGCGCTCTTCGAGGGCCGGCCTCACACCGCCAGCTTTTCCGGCCACACCCACACGACCGAGCATCACTATTTCGACGTGGCCGACGGCTGGAAAGGCCCGACGCCGCATCATCATCACGTGATGACCGCCGTTTCGGGCTCGTGGTGGAGCGGACCCTATGATCACCGCGGCGTCGCTTCGGCCGACAGCCGCGACGGCAGCCCGAACGGCTTTCATATTCTGACGGTCGATGGCGCGTCGTACCGCACAAGGTTCGTTCCGGCCAAAGAGCCGAACGGACGGCAGATGCGTCTTTCGGTCGACAGTCGCTTCCATCGCGCCGAGCGCGAACTGGAGCGCGACTTCCGGGCAGGTCAATTGCTCGGCTCGCCCATTTCGCTTGCCGCCGTTCCCGCGACGTCCATCATCGCCAACGTCTTCGACGCCGGACCCAAGACCAAGGTCGTCATGACGATCGGCGTGCGCGCGCCGATCGAAATGACGCGCCGGCGCATGCCGGACCCGTTCGTGGCGGAAGTTTTTGCGCGCAACGAGGCGACAAAAAAGCCCTGGGTCAGGGCTGAGCCGTCGTCGCACATCTGGACGGCGCGGCTGCCCGCCGACCTCGGCGCGGGAACGCACGGCGTCACGGTCGAAGCGGTTACCGAATATGGCGACAAGGTCTACGGCCGCATCGCGCTGGAAGTCGCCGGTTGACCGACGCTGCTCGCCTGTCGCCTTTTGGCCACGGATGAAAAGAAAGCTCGAAGGAGCGGGAACAAACTTGCCGCCTTTATTATTTGTGCGCTGCGAAGGCGCAGGTTTGATGCTTCTATCTCCTGACCGAGCCAATGAATATCGCGACAGGGCGCGCCTCTGCATCGAAGCGGCCAACCACATGGCCAGCAACGAAGCCCGGGCCATCCTCCTCGACTTGGCCTTTCATTGGATCAAGCTCTCGGAGCAAAGGGTGCGGCCGGACCAGACTTTGGCCGCCGTGGCGACCACCCGCTCGGAAGAAAGACACTAGGCCTGTCGCTGGAGGCGAACTAGCCGCCGGCAAAACTATGCGGCGCGGGGTTGATCACCGAAGCTGCGCCATTGCCGATCTGCATGACCGCCAAGCCGCGTTCAGCAGGGCCGTCGGAGCGGAAACGAAATACGCCGTCGGCCCCATTGAACCCAGACGGATTGGTCAGGACGCGGTCCGAGAACCGGTCCGGCCCCTGGGTGCGGGCGAGAGCGGCGACAAGCGAAACCGCATCGTAGGAGAGCGTGGCGAGCCGGGTCGGGTCGCTGTTGAACTTGGCGCGATAGCGATCGGCGAAGGCGTTGAAGCCGGCGCTTTCCGGCGCGGCGAACCACGCGCCCTGCAACGCGGGAAGGCGCAGCACGCGCGCGTCGTTCCAGACGCCAGTGCCGAGGATCTGAGTTTTGACGCCGCTGGCGTTGAGCGCATCGTTGATCGAGGCCATGCCATCGGCCTGTTCCGGGATGAACAGCGCGTCGATCTGGTTGGAGACCGCTGAGAGCTGCGAGGCGGCGGACGAGGCCTCGCCCGGGGGGTAGCGGACGACGGTCGCCACCTTGATTCCGAGACGGGTCGCCACACGCTGGAATTCCGCAACGGCGACATTGCCAAAATCGCTCTGCGGGGCCAGCGCCGCGATAGATTTCTTGCCGCGCGACTTGGCGAAATCCATGATCCGATCGACATAGCCTTCGATCAGGAAGGACAAAAGATAGACGCCGTGCGAAGCGACGGTGGCGTCGGTGGAAAAGGCGATCACCGGTTTGCCGGCCGCCTTGGCGACCCTGCCGACTTCTCTCACGCCCGGCGCGAACAGCGGCCCGATGATCATATCGGCCCCGGCGCCGAGCGCCGATTGCGCGGCCTGGGCGGCGCCTTCGGGCGTCGAATGGTCGTCGAGCACGATCAAGGTAATGTCCGTGCTGCCCGCCTCCTGCAAGGCGAGAGCCGCTGCGTTGCGCAACGATACGCCGACCGAGCTCGGGCCCGACCCTTGCGTAAGCGGGAGAATGAGGCCGACCCGGACGGGGCCTGAGCCGATGGTCTCGCCGACAGCCGGCCCGCCTAGCGGTTGCGATTGCACCGGCGTCGTCGGCGCGGCCGTCGAGGAATCGCCTGCCCCGAAGCCTAATCCGCCGGTCGGGCCACAGCCGCCGAGAGCAAGGGCGGCGAAGCCGGCGAGCGCGGCGCTTAACGATCGCAGCATCCCTGGCCGAAGGAGAGATCGCCTGGGCGCGGCCAGCGAGGCAATCGGCAATACGACCTCCCGAATCATCAACCGGTCGAGCAAATGCGCCGGGCCCATGATCGGCGGCCCGGAACGAGCGCAGGCCCGAGGCGGCGCTCTTCTCTCGCAAATGTGGCATTTTAAGACGCGGATGGTTAACGCTTTCTCAACCCCTTCCACCCACGGGGAAGCTGCCAAACGCGAGGGAGTTCGATATAAGGAACGTCTGGACTTATTATCGAACGAAGCGAGCGCGGCCATGAACGCGGAAACTGCGAATTCGAAACACGCGCCGAGCGCCTTCACGGCCCTGGGCCTGCGCGCTGAAGCCGATCCGATCGCGCCCGGCCTGCATGTGGTGGCGACGCCGATCGGCAATCTCGGCGATATCACCTTGCGCGCGCTGGCGACGCTCGCGGCCGCCGACGCGGTGATCGCCGAAGATACGCGCGTGACACGGCCGCTTCTTGCCCATTACGGCATCGCCACGCCGCTTGTCGCCTACCATGAGCACAACGCGGCGGTTATGCGCCCTCATCTGATGGCGCGGCTGGCCGGCGGGGCGGTTCTCGCCCTCGTTTCAGACGCAGGAACGCCGCTCATCTCCGACCCCGGCTACAAGCTGGTCGCTGAGGCCGTCGCCGCCGGAATCCCTGTCGCCTCCGTGCCTGGCCCGTCGGCGGTGCTCGCCGCGCTCGTGGTCGCCGGGCTTCCGACCGACCGCTTCTATTTCGAAGGTTTTCTGCCGCCGCGCAGCGCCGCCCGGCGCGTTCGAATCAATGAGCTGGCGGCAATTCCCGCAACGCTGATCTTCTTCGAATCGCCCCGCCGCCTCGCTGAGACCCTGGCCGATCTTGCCGCTGAGCTCGGACCTCGCGCGGGCGTCGTCGCGCGCGAACTGACCAAACTCTATGAGACGACCCGGCGCGGCCCCCTTGATCTCTTGGCCGCGCAATTCGCCGGCGAGCCGCCGCCCAAAGGCGAGATCGTCGTGCTGGTCGGCCCGCCTGACGCAGGAGCTGCGGTCGGCGAAGAGGAGATCGACCGTCGATTGACGAAGGCGCTGGAGAATCGCTCGGTCAAAGACGCGGCCGCGATCGTCTCGGCGGAAACGGGCGCGCCCCGCCGACAGGTCTATGCGCGGGCCCTTGCCTTGACGAAGAGCGGCTTGACCTAAATGCCGGCGCCGCGCAAGCGTAACGCCAAAGTCGCGGCGGCCGACAGGGCCAAGCGTCGGGCGCGCCTCTATCTTGGCTTGCGCGCCGAATGGATCGCCGCGGCTCTGCTAATCGCCAAGGGCTACCGGATCCTCGCTCGCCGTTTCGTCGTCGCGGGCGGCGAGATCGATCTTGTCGCGCAGCGCGGCGATGCGATCGCCTTTGTCGAAGTCAAGGCGCGCGCCGATCTCGACGGCGCGCTGATGGCGATTGATCCGATCAAGCGCCGCCGCATCGCCAGAGCGGTCCGCGTGTGGCTTTCGCGCAATCCTTCCGCGATGCAGGCGACGCTGCGCGGCGACGCAGTCCTCGTCGCGCCGAGGCGACTGCCGAGACATGTCATCGCGGCGTTCGATCTGGAGCTGGAGTAACGGGCGCGCGATGCGCAAGAGTTTGCGTCGCTCAATAATTTTAGGGTACAAAAACATCTGCACAAGAACCGGAGCATCCAGTAGACGTGGTACTTAGTACGCCATTCTGGTCGGAGAGACCCGCGCTGATCTCGGCGCCAAAGCTTCATTGATTGCTTGGCGAGCATTTTACGCGAGATGAATTCGAACTCAAGGACGCAAAAGCGCCGCCAGAGGCGGCGACGCGCTTCGCGCGTCGTCCTTGACTTCGAATTCATCTCGCGCCTTCGCTCCGCCAAGCAATCAATGAAGGAATCCGCGTCAAGTCGCCTCATCGCGCGCCCTGACAGAAGACTTTCTCATTCTTTCTGTTCCCCATAGAATAAGCCGCCAAACCAGCATGGCAATCCGGAAGGCCTGATGACCCTCAAAGTCGCCGTTCAGATGGACCCGATCGAGAAAATCAGAATCGCCGGGGACTCGACTTTTGCGCTTCTGCTGGAGGCCCAGGCGCGCGGCCACAAGCTTTTGTACTATACGCCCGACCGCCTGACGTTGCGGGGGCCGCGCGTGCTGGCCGAAGCGCAGTCCCTCGAAGTCAAGGACGCGCAGGGCGATCACGCAAAACTCGGCCCGGCGGCAACCGCCGATCTTTCAACTCTCGACGTGATCCTCCTGCGTCAGGACCCGCCCTTCGATCTCGCCTATATCACCACGACGCATCTTCTCGAGCGCATTCATCCGAAAACCTTGGTGGTCAACGACCCCGTCGCGGTGCGCAACGCCCCCGAAAAGCTCTTCGTGATGGACTTCCCGCACCTGATGCCGCCGACGCTGATCTCGCGCGACCGCGCGGCGATCGAGACGTTCCGCGCCGAGCAAGGAGACGTGGTGATGAAGCCGCTGCACGGCCACGGCGGCGCCAGCGTCTTCAAGATCGCGCCGAAGGACCCGAATTTCGGATCGCTCTACGATCTCTTCGCGACGACCTTTCGCGAGCCCTGGGTGACCCAGCGCTTCGTGCCGGAGGTCGCCAAGGGCGATAAGCGCATCGTGCTGGTCGATGGCGAGGCGGCGGGCGCCGTCAATCGGGTGCCCTCGAGCGACGACATCCGCGCCAATATGGTGCGGGGCGGGGCCGCGACGGCGACTGAGCTTACTCAGCGCGAGCGCGAAATCTGCGCGGCGCTCGGCCCCGAGCTCAAACGCCGCGGCCTGATGTTCGTCGGCATCGATGTGATCGACGGCTATCTGACCGAGATCAACGTCACGTCGCCGACCGGCATTCGCGCGATCCAGCGCCTCGGCGGACCTAATCTCGCGGCGGCAATCTGGGATGCGATAGAGGGGAAGCGGAGCGCGGGGCCCTCCTGATCACAGCAGGAAAAAGGCCGCAGCAAGCGCAATATTCGTGACTTGATGGAGGAACTGATCAAAGCCCAAAAGCCACCAGAACTGCATCTTGTTTGGCGCCCATCCCTCGCGACAGGAGATCGAGGTCTTGCCGTGGTCGATGGCGGCGTGGACGACGAGTTCGACCAAGGCGAGCCACCACAGGCGCGGGGCGACGACGAGCGCGATGATCAGCGTCAGACCGGCGTGGCAGAGCACGTGAACGGCAAGGGGAAGTTGCCAACCCTCGCGGCGTTCCTTGCCATGCGCTATCCAATTGGTCTGAAGGAGGAAATCAGCCACAAAGTGCTTGAACGTGATCACGACCAAGAGGGCGCAAAACCCCCAGAGCGGAACGGATTGGCTGAACTGCGGCACAAGCGATCCTGAGCGGTAAAACACTCACGGTATGAAGCAAGCGCGGGTCGGTCTGTGATTAAACCCACAATTCGAACACAAACGCCGCCCTAAACGCCGCCGCAATGGGTTCGCCAGAATCGCACAAAATCAGCCGGTTAGGAAATCTGAGGTCCGACTGACCGACTTTAGAACGAGGAAAAAGCGACGAAACCGGCGGCCACCAGCGTTCCAAGTATGTAAATTGAAAAGCTGATACGCAAAGCAACTGTCTTCCAATAGAGAATATTGCAAAGAATAATACACAAGGTTTGTTGCTGCTCCAGCGTGACCTCCCGATTGGCCGGGCCGCGAAAATCGTCCGGGCTAGCGTTCGCCTTGATCAGGAGCGTCGCCTGGCCGCGTCGGGGATAGCGCGGATAGAGACAGATGAGCAGACAGAAAAAAACGACGACGAACGGCAGCACCACCGCCGACAGGGGCAAGAACGGCGGGAACTTGTCGGCGAAGCCCATGAGCGGGCCCATCGTGAAGGCCCCATAGATGATGGCGACATTCGCCTTGAAATCGCTGATGCGGATCGTGTCCGTATAGGCCGCGATCTGATTGCGATAATAGGTTGCGGCGTCCTTCGACATGGCGCTGGCGGCTTCCTATATTAAAGAATAACTTAAAAGGACAAAGCTTGCGGCGATGGTCGCCAAGCAAACGAAAAAACTAATCTGCAGAAACAGCGTCTTCCAGAATAAAATCCCGGAAAGAATGGCGCACCGAAGCTTCAGTTGCTCGACGTCGTTTTCGTTTTTTTCGGAAAATACAAAATCATTTTTGCTCGGATTCCGAACGACCAAAAAATTTCGCCTTCCTCTCTTCGGAAAGCGGGGGAATACGCACATCAGCAGACAGAAGAAGGCGATGAAAAAAGGCGCAAGGACGATCGGGAGAGTCAGGAAAGGCGGGAACTTGGCCCGCGAGGCGATGACGGGACCCATCATGATCGCCACGAACAGCACCGTGAGATTCGCTTTGAAATCGCTGAGTCGAATCGCCTCGGTATAGACGCTGATCAGGTTGCCGAAATGAGCCGCAGGGTCTGGCGCCTCCTCTGTCATTTGGCCGATCGCAAGCTCCGTAGGCGAACGACGTAGGACTTGGCCTTTTGCCCCAGCCCGAACGTCGATCAGGTCGTCTCGATTTCGAAGCGAAATCTGCGACGGTTTGGCGTTTGAGGCAAGCCTGACCTGTCGCCGGCGGCTCGCTGAGGCGTACTAAAAAAGGCGGGGCCGAAGCCCCGCCTTCACGACGCTTCGAGCTAATCGCTCTTACGAGCCGCCGCCGACGCAGGTGTCGGCGGTCTTCGGCGTGCAGACATCGAGGCCGGTATAGGTCGGATCCTTCGGCGCCGGCTTGCCGTCCTTCATGTCCTTCAAGGCGTACATCACCTTGTAGCCCATCTCGAACGGACGCTGGCCAACTTGACCGGCCGATAGACCCTTCTTCATCAGGTCGATCTGCACCGGCAGGGTGTCGGCGACCACCAGGGCAAGCTTGCCCGAGGCGATCTTGTCCTTAACCTTCTCCGCCGTCTTGGTGTAGGCGTCGGGGAGGAATTGCGGGAAGCCGCCGGTCGGCACGAAAGCGTCGAGATCCGGGTATTTGTTGAGGATATCCTCCATCTGCTGGTTGGCGACTGCGAAGTCGTCATTCGTATAGAGCGGGCAGCCGGCGACTTCCGTCCAGCCGTTCTGGCCGGTCAGCTTCTCGCCGGGCGATTCGGCGCTCTTCTTGCCGGACAGCGTGTCGCGGATGCCCTGCATGCGCTCGTTATGGTTGGCCGCCGCCGCGCCGCCCGACTGGATGCAGATGGTGCCGCCCTTCGGCTTGATCTGCATGACGAGCTTGGCGAGGTTGACGCCAATGTCATAGTTGTGCGTGCCGATATAGGCGACGCGCAGACCCTTGTCCTTATCGAGAAGGTCGGAGTCCCAAGTCAGGATCGGGATATTGGCGGCCTTGGCGCCTTGCAGCGCCGCGGCCATCGCCGCCGCGTTGGCCGGCGACACGCCGATGCCGTCGACCTTCTTGGTGATCAGATCGGCGACGATCTGCGCCTCTTCATCGCCGCCGCCGTGCTCGCCGGGGCCGATGTAGAGGCATTCGATCGCGCCGTTCAGCTCCTTCTCCGCCTTCTTGCAGCCGGCGAGCGCCTGATCGAAGAACGGATTGTTGGTGTTCTTCGGCACCAGGGCGAACGTGTATTTCTTGTCGGCGCCCGTCGCCCCGCTCGCGATCGCGAGCAGCGCTCCGGCGGCGACAGCCGTCGTCAACACGTATTTTAGCATGAGCTACCCTCCCACTCCTTAAGGTTTTCCCACATTCGCGACGCCCGCGCGCCGGGTCATTCGCGTTTCTTGCCGCGCAGTCTTTCGAGCACGACGGCGAGAATGATGAAGCAGCCGACAAACAGTCCCTGCCAATTCGAATCAACGCCCGCCATCAGCAGCGAATTGCGGATGACGAAGATCAGCGCCGAGCCGACAAAGGCGCCATAGGCGGCGCCTTCGCCGCCCATCAAATTGGCGCCGCCGATCACCGCGGAGGCGATCGCCAACAATTCGTAGGACTGACCGAGGCTGTTGTTGGCCGAGCCCGACCAGCCGACGCTGAGGATCGCCGCCACCGCGGCGGATAGCGAGCAGAGAATGTAGGTTTGAACCTTGATCCGCTTGACCGGAACGCCAGTGAGATTCGCTGCATGCTCATTGCCGCCGATCGCGAAAACGTGACGGCCCCAGCTCGACATTCGCAAAACAAGCCCGAGCGCCAGGGTCAGGATCACAAAGATCAGGAACGGGTTGGACAATCGGAACCCGCCGAGGCCAATCCCGAAATTCTCGCCGCCGCCGAGAACTTTGAACGTCGCCCCCTGTTGGGGGTGAAAATCGTAGAGCATGCGATTTTCGGAAAGAACCACCGCCAGCGAGCGGACGGCCGAGAGCATGCCCAAGGTGACGACGAAGGGCGGCAGGCCGACATAGGCGATGAGCGCGCCGTTGACCCAGCCGACAAGCGCGCCCGCGGCCAGGCCGAGGATGAGCGCCATCCACCAGCTATGCGTCCAGACTGCTTGGTTCCACCAGTCCGGCATATAGTCGATCGGCTGCTTAAGGAGCACGAGGCCGCAAACGATCGCCACCAGGCCCATCGTCGAGCCGACGGAAAGGTCGATGCCGCCGGTGATGATCACCGGCGTCATGCCGAGCGCCATCACGCCGATAAAGGCGAAGTTTCGCGTGATGTTGAAGAAATTGTCCTCGGTCGCGAAGACCGGCTGCCAATAGCTCATTACCCCGCAAATGATAACGAGGGCGACGCTGACCCAGAACGACTGCCTGGCGAAGACCTTTTCGAGGAAAGTCTTCTCGCGCGTATCGAGCCCGGCGTCGGCGAGCGACGCAGCGTCTTTGCCGACGGAACTAGCTTGCGTATCAAGCGACATGGATCGCCCCGGTGATCAATCCGGTCACTTCCTCAGGCGACGAGTCCTTGATCTTCTTATCCGCCACTTTGCGGCCGCGACGCATGACCATGACGCGGTCGCAAAC
>DATGHD010000031.1:0-15479 GCA_035308145.1 Roseiarcus sp. | reverse complement strand
GGTGTGCTGCACGAGCCACCAGAAGGCGGCCAACAGCAACATGGTCACGACCACGATGACCACTTGCTTATACTGCAAGGTCACATCGTAAGAGCCGCCTGGCGTTAAATGGACGACCTCGTTGAACATCGGCGGGACCGGCTTGTTGCGCGGCCCTTGCACCACTTGCACAAAATTCGAAAGGAAGATCGACATGCCGATCGCCGAGATCAGCGGCGCCAGGCGGAAGGAGCCGCGCAAGGGACGATAGGCGAGCCGCTCGATCGTCCAGTTCCAGAGCGAGGTCAGCGCCATGCCGAAGATCAGCACGACCACGAAGGCCAGCGCCAGCGACGTCACGCCGAGTATTTTTGTCAGGATGAGGAAGACGATCAACGCAATAAAAGCGGAGAGCATGAACAGGTCGCCATGCGCGAAATTGACCATGCCGATGATGCCGAAGACCATCGTGTAGCCGATGGCGATGAGACCGTAGATTGACCCGAGCGTCAGCCCGTTGATGAGTTGTTGCAGGAAAGTATCCATCCGCGGCGACGCTCCCTTAAGCCGGACAATAGATAGGCCCCATCGCCGACAAGCGAGATGAGCGCCCGCGGCGCCTTCGCGATCGGAGAGCCCCTGAGAATTTGCCTTATCCCACGATTGCGCCCTGCATGAACCACAAGGTTCGAAGCAATTCTCGGACCAGCCGACCCCAAGCTGGCTCCGGGCGCAGATCCCGAATCCGTCCTCCCTTGCCCCTTGCGCGGCCGCTCGCCATGTGGCGGCGGCTCTTTTCCAACCTGAGCAATGCTAGCAATGGGTGGTTAGCACGGCAATCGCGACGCGTCACTTTTTTGACGAAATCCGGCGAGCGCCTTCCGGAGCAGAGGCGTTCAAACGCGGCGCCTCGCCCAAATTGCAGGCGGCGAAAGAAGGCTTGCGTCCTGGTCATCGGCCGATCACTTTGTGAGATGACTTGAGACGCGCCACAAACGCGTTCGCGACAACCGACTAACGGGCAGGAGGCGCCGATGGCGATGACGATGACGGGCGAGACGACGTTGCCGGCTGATCGCGCCAAGGTCTGGGCAATGCTGAACGATCCCGCGGTATTGAAGGCTTGCATCCCGGGTTGCCAATCGCTGGAGAAGACCAGCGACACGTCCTTCGCCGCGACGGTCAAGGTGAAGATCGGCCCAGTCGGCGCAACGTTCAAAGGCGCGGTTCAATTAACGGATCTCGACCCGCCGAACGGCTATACGATCAGCGGCGAGGGGGAAGGCGGCATCGCCGGCTTCGCCAAGGGCGGCGCCAAAGTGCGTCTCTCCGACGCCGCAGGAACGCCGGGGTCGACGATACTAAAGTATGACGTGGAGGCCAATGTCGGGGGCAAGATCGCCCAGCTTGGCTCGCGTCTCATCGACGGCGTGGCGAAGAAAATGGCCGACCAGTTCTTCGCCGGTTTCGCGGCCGCCGTAGGGCAAGGCGCCTCGGTCGCGGCGGGCTAGAGACGGGCCGCAAGACCGGCCTTGCGGCCTGGTCATCTTTTCAGATTTGCGCTCCTAGCGTAGTCTGACGTTCTGTCGATCCGGCGCGCGGGCGATCGTGATGACGATTAATCCCGCGCGACTTCTACCGAATAGGCGCCTGAGGCGCCGTTCAAACTAAGGCGCGGCGGAAGCTAAAGGCGGCCGCGTCGAAGAGAGGGAGGACGGTTGATGATCCATGTCTCGATGAAGGTGAACGGCAAGGCGGTTTCGGCCGACGTCGACCCGCGCACCCTGCTCGTTCAATTCCTGCGCGAAAATTTGCGCCTCACCGGGACCCACGTCGGTTGCGACACGTCGCAATGCGGCGCCTGCGTCGTCCAGGTCGATGGGCGCGCGATCAAGTCCTGCACGACGCTCGCCGCCTCCAGCGAGGGCTCAGACGTGGTCACCATCGAGGGCCTGGCCAAGGGCGGCAAGCTGCACCCGATGCAGCAGGCCTTCCAAGACAATCACGCCCTGCAATGCGGCTTCTGCACGCCGGGCATGATCATGTCGGCGATCGACATCGTCCATCGCAAGGGCTCGAACCTCGACGAGCACACGATCCGCGAGGAGCTCGAGGGCAACATCTGCCGCTGCACCGGCTACCACAATATCGTCAAGGCCGTGGCGGAAGGCGCGCGAGGAATGGCGTCCGGCGCCAAAGCGGCCGAGTAGGCGTCGCGACGGGCCATCGCCGCTACGAAAAAAAGAATCAAATCAATTGGCCGATACGCCCGAGGGGACGAGATCGGCTCTCATCAGGAGGAATTCATGAGCGCGACCGGAATTGGCGCCTCAGTCAAGCGCAAGGAAGACCACCGTTTCATCACCGGCAAGGGCCACTACACCGACGACATCAACCGGCCTGGGCAAGCGTACGCCTATTTTCTGCGTTCCCCGCACGCCCACGCGACGATCAACAAGATTGACACTTCAGCGGCGCTTGCCTCTGCTGGCGTCGTCGCGGTGCTGACAGGCGCCGACGCGGTCGCCGACAAGATCGGCGCGCACGTTTGCGGTTGGACGATCCATTCCAAAGACGGCTCGCCGATGAAGGTTGGCTCGTATCCGGCGCTCGCTCACGGCAAGGCGCTCTATGTCGGCGATCCCGTGGCCGTCGTGATCGCGGATACGTACTCTCAAGCCAAGGACGCGGCCGAGAGTGTGAACATCGACTACGGCGTCCTCCCCGCGGCGATCGACACAGCGAGCGCGGCGAAGCCTGGCCAGCCGCAAGTGCATGACTTGGCGCCGAACAATACAGTCTTCAATTGGCACGTCGGCGACAAGGCCGCGACCGACGCCGCCTTCGCCAAGGCGGCGCATGTCACCAAATTCGATCTCGTCAACAATCGGCTCATTCCCAATGCGATGGAGCCGCGTTCGGCGCTCGGCGACTATGATTCGGGAACCGACACGATCACGCTCTACTCGACGAGCCAGAATCCGCATGTCGCGCGCCTTGTCCTCTCGGCGTTCCAGGGCGTCGCGCCCGAGCACAAGCTGCGCGTAATCGCGCCGGATGTCGGCGGCGGCTTCGGCTCGAAAATCTTCATCTACAATGAAGAAACCGTTTGCGCTTGGGCCGCCAAGAAGCTCGACCGGCCGGTGAAATGGACCGCCGAGCGAACCGAATCGTTCCTCGCCGACGCGCATGGCCGCGATCATGTCACTCACGCCGAACTCGCGCTCGACGCGAGCGGCAAGATGCTGGCCTTGCGCGCCCACACGATCGCCAATTTGGGCGCCTATCCTTCGACCTTCTGGTCCGCGGTGCCGACTTATCTCTACGCCATCCTTTTGTCGGGACAGTACGACATACCGGCGATCTATGCGGAGGTCGACGCGGTCTACACCAACACGGTGTCCGTCGACGCGCTTCGTGGCGCGGGCCGGCCGGAGGCGACTTTCGTCGTCGAGCGCATCGTCGAAATGGCCGCCCGCGAGTTGGGCCGCGACCCTGCCGAATTCCGGCGGGCGAATTTCGTCAAGTCCTTCCCGCATCAGACGCCGGTAATCTTGTGCTATGACGCGGGCGACTATCCGGCCGCCCTCGATAAGGCGCTGGCTCTCGCCGACTACAAAGGAGTCGGCGCCCGGAAGGCCGCCTCAGCCGCAAAAGGCAAGCTCCGCGGGGTCGGCTTCTCCGCCTATATCGAGGCCTGTGGCCTCGCGCCTTCCGCCGCGGTCGGCTCGCTTGGCGCGGGCGTCGGCTTATGGGAATCGGCCGAAGTCAGGGTCAACCCGGTCGGCACGGTCGAGGTCCTGACCGGCTGCCACAGTCACGGTCAGGGCCACGAGACGACATATGCGCAACTTGTCTCGGACCGTCTCGGCATCCCGATCGAGAACGTGTCCATCCTCCACGGCGACACTGACAAGGTGCAGTTCGGCATGGGAACCTATGGCTCGCGTTCCGGCGCGGTCGGGATGTCGGCGATTTCCAAAGCGCTCGACAAGATCGAGGCCAAAGCCAAGAAAGTCGCCGGCCATGTGCTCGAAGCCGCGGAGGGCGATATCGAGTTCAAGGACGGCAAATTCACGGTCAGGGGCACCGACAAATCAACCGATTTCGTATCGGTGGCTCTCAATGCCTATATCGCGCACAAGTTCAACGGCCAGGAGCTTGAGCCCGGCCTCAAGGAGACCGCCTTCTGGGATCCGACCAATTTCACCTTCCCGGCGGGCGTTCATATCTGCGAGGTCGAGGTCGATCCGGAAACCGGGGTCACAAAGATCGACCGCTGGACCGCGGTCGATGATTTCGGCGTGTTGATCAATCCGATGATCGTGGAAGGCCAGGTCCATGGCGGTGTTGCGCATGGCATCGGCCAGGCCCTGCTCGAAGGCGCTGTCTACAACGCCGACGGGCAATTGCTGACCGCGAGCTACATGGACTATTGCATGCCGCGCGCCGACGACCTGCCGAGCTATAAAGTCGCGACGACGGAGACGCGCTGCCCCTCCAATCCGCTCGGGATGAAAGGGTGCGGCGAAGCAGGCGCGATCGCCTCGCCGCCCGCGGTCATCAACGCCATCACCGACGCGCTCGGCCATGAGGACGTCGCCATGCCGGCGACGCCGCAGGTCGTCTGGCGCGCCGCGCAGAAATCGAAACAGAAACGCGCCGCCGAGTAGGAAGCGCGACGAAGTGGCGCCCATCGCGCCGCTCATTCATCGAAGCGATATCGACGGAGTTCTCAAATGTACGAATTCACCTATCATCGCCCAACCAGCGTTTCGGCCGCGGCCGCGCAACTTGCCGCCGATCCTGAAGGCAAGTTGCTGGCCGGCGGTCAGACCCTGCTGCCGACCATGAAGCAGCGCCTCGCTTCGCCGAGCGCCATCATCGATCTTGGCAAGATCGCCGAGCTTTCCGGCGTCAGCCGCGAAGGTGACGCCATCGTCATCGGCGCGATGACCCGCCATGCCGATGTCGCGACCAACGCGACAGTCCGTCAGGCCATCCCCGCCCTTGCCGCGCTCGCCGAGGAGATCGGCGATCCGCAGGTGCGCAACCGCGGCACGATCGGCGGCTCGCTCGCCAATAATGATCCCGCCGCCGACTATCCGGCGGCGGCGTTGGCGCTTGGCGCGACGATTGTCACCAACAAACGCGAGATCGCCGCCGACGCCTTCTTCAAAGGCCTGTTTGAAACGGCGCTCGAGCCGAACGAGATCATCACAAAGGTCCGGTTCCCCATCCCGCGCAAGGCGGCCTATCAAAAATTCCCCAATCCCGCCTCGCGCTATGCTCTCGCCGGCGTCTTCGTCGCGCAAACAGCGGGCGGCGTCCGCGTCGCGGTCACCGGGGCGGGCGCCAATGGCGTCTTCCGCGCGAGCGCTGTCGAAGCGGCGTTGGCCTCGAACTTCGCCCCTGCGGCGGTCGCCGGCGTCAAGGTTTCGGCCGACGGCCTCAACACCGACATTCACGCCGACGCCGCCTATCGCGCCCATTTGATCGGCGTTTTGGCGAAGCGCGCGGTGGCCGCAGCAGGGTAAGCGGTTGCTGGCCTCCTCGCTCGCGAGGAGGACGCGCCTTGCTTTCTGGCGTCTCTCGTGAAACGGGAAGGCGGGCGCTTGTTGCTGACCAGCGCGCCAGTGATTTTGGAGAAGGCGAGGCATGGCGGTCATGGTTCGAGCGGACGGCGCGTCGCAATTGCCCCGCTCCATCGACGAGACGCTGGCGCTGATGCGCAAGGCCGATTACGTCGGCGAGCGCGCCTTGGCGACGGTGCTTTTCCTAAGCCTACGGCTCGGCCGACCGCTCTTTCTCGAAGGCGAGGCGGGAGTCGGCAAGACCGAGATCGCCAAGGTTCTCGCGACAACGCTCAAGCGCCGGCTGATCCGCCTGCAATGCTACGAAGGCCTCGATGTCGCTTCGGCCGTCTACGAGTGGAACTACGCGGCCCAGATGATGGCCATTCGCCTCGCCGAGGCGGCGGGCGAACACGATAAGGAGCGCATCGAGCATGATGTTTTCTCGCCGCGCTATCTGATCAAACGGCCGTTGCTGCAAGCCCTCGAGCCTTCGACCGATGGGCCGGCGGTCTTGTTGATCGACGAAATCGACCGCGCCGATGAAGCGTTCGAGGCGTTTCTGCTCGAAGTCTTGTCCGATTTTCAAGTGACCGTGCCGGAGATCGGCGCGATCAAAGCCGAGGCGCCGCCGATCGTCGTCATCACCTCCAACCGGACGCGGGAAATCCACGACGCCTTGAAACGGCGCTGCCTCTATCACTGGCTCGGCTATCCGGACGCGGCGCGGGAAATCGAGATCGTCCGCGCCAAGGCGCCCGCCGCGCCCAAGCGCTTGACCGAGGAGCTGGTGGCTTTCGTCCAGGCCTTGCGCAAGCAAGATCTCTTCAAGTCGCCCGGCGTCGCCGAGACGCTCGACTGGGCGAGCGCCCTGACCGAGCTCGACGCGGTGGCGCTCGATCCGGCGCAAGTATCCGACACGCTCGGCGTGCTCTTGAAATATCAGGACGATATTTCGCGCATTCAGGGCGCCAAGGCGGCCGAGCTCGTGGAGCGCGCGCGGGACGAGTTGCGAGCGGGGTCGCAATAGATTCCTCTTGAGAGGCCGTGATAGGCTGGCCGCCTCGGCTGGCGAAGGACGCGCCATGGCTTACGATTTCAAGCTTGCCTGCACCCTTCCAGCTCCGCCCGAGGTCATCTATGAGACGTGGCTTGACAGCAAAGGCCACTCGGCGATGACCGGCGGCGAAGCCAAAATGTCCAAGAAGGTCGGCGCTGACGTATCCGCCTGGGATGGGTACATCACGGGGAAGAATATTGAGCTCGTCAAAGGGCGGCGGATCGTGCAGTCGTGGCGGACCAGTGAGTTCAGCGAGGCCGATCCCGATTCAATCATCACTGTGACGTTGGCGCCGACCAAGACCGGTTCGCGGTTGACGCTTCATCATGCGAAGGTCCCGGACGGTCAGACGAGTTATGAGAAAGGCGGCTGGCAGGACAGCTATTTCACGCCGATGAAGAACTATTTCGCTAAGAAGAAGAAGTGAACGCTGGTTGCCGCGACCGAGAGGGGACAAGGATATGCCGCTGGACTATAGAATTCTGCCGCCGCTGGTCGCGGCGTTGATCGCGCTCGCCGGCCCGGCGCGCGCCGATTGCTACGACGTGTTCGGTTGCAGCGAGCGCAATCAATTCCGTCTCCAGGACTTGCTTGCCGGACCGAACTGCGACTTTCTCTATGAAATGCGCAATCGGATCTACGCCGAGCACCATTATTGCTTCAAGACGCAGCGGGCGATCGCAACGCTCGGCAATGAAGGTTGCCTCTACAGCGATGTCAACCAGGTTCCGCTCAATCAGATTGAACGCAACAATGCGGCGACCATTCTGCGCGCGGAGCAGATGAAAGGTTGCCCCGAATAACCGTTGGGCCGGATAGACGAGGCAGGATCATGAGCGCCATCCGCTACGACTTTCGCAGCGACACGGTAACAAAGCCGAGCCCGGCGATGCGAGCCGCAATGGCGACGGCCGAGGTCGGCGACGACGTCTTCGGCGATGATCCGACCGTCCAGCGCCTCGAGGCCAAGGCGGCGGAAATGCTCGGCAAAGAGGCCGCGTTGTACTTGCCGTCCGGAACGCAGTCCAATCTCGTCGCCCTGATGACGCATTGCGGACGCGGCGATGAATATATCGTCGGCCAAATGGCGCATTGCTATCGCTGGGAAGCCGGCGGCGCGGCGGTGCTTGGCAGCATCCAGCCGCAGCCGCTCGCCAACCAGCCGGACGGGACGCTGCGTCTCGAGGACATCGCCGAGGCGGTCAAGCCGGACGATTCTCATTTCGCCTGCACGCGGCTCTTGGCGCTGGAGAACACGATCGGCGGCAAGGTTCTTTCCTTGGCCTATATGCGCGAGGCGACGGCGCTTGCGCGTCAACACGGCCTCGCCTGCCACCTCGACGGCGCGCGCGCCTTCAACGCGAGCTTCGCGCTTGGCGTCCCGATTGCCGAAATCGCGGCGCCTTTCGATACGATCTCCGTCTGCCTCTCCAAGGGCCTCGGCGCGCCGGTGGGCTCGACCCTGGTCGGCTCGGCCGCATTGATCGCCAAGGCGCGGCGCATCCGCAAAATGGTTGGCGGCGGCCTGCGGCAGGTCGGCGTCATCGCCGCCGCCGGCCTCTATGCGCTGGAGCACAATGTCGCGCGCCTCGCCGAAGATCACGCCAACGCCAAGCGCCTCGCCTCAGGGCTAGCTGAATTCGTGGATCTTTCCCTTCCGGAGCCTGAGACCAACATTCTGTTTGTCGATGTGGCGCCGCAAATCGCGGGCGATTTCGCCGCTCATCTCGCCGAGAACGGCGTTGCGGCGATCTCCATGTATGGCGGCCGGCGCCAGCGCTGGGTGACCCATCTCGATGTCGACGCGGCGGCGGTCGAGGCGGCTTTGCGGGTTGTCAGGGCCTTCTTTGAAGGCCGCACGGCGAAAAAGGCGGCGCGCCAGCCCGAGGCCGTATCGTAGCGCGGAGGTCGGCTTGAACAGCGCAACCCGGGCTACGCCCGCCGGCCAGCTCGCGACCAACATCCTCTATTTCGCCCGCGCGCTGCGCGAGGCGGGATTGCCTGTCGGACCGGGCGCCGTGCTCGACGCGCTCGCCGCCGTCGAAGCGGCCGGCATTGGCGATCGCGGCGACTTCTATGCGACACTGCACGCCGTCTTCGTCAAGAAGCACGAGCATTCGCTTCTGTTCGACCAGGCGTTCCGCCTTTTCTGGAAGCGCAAAGGCTTTCTCGAAAAGCTGATCGCGATGATGTCGCCTCAGGCCGACTCGACGAAGAAGAAGGAGAAGGAGAAGGCCGATCCTGGCGCAAATCGCATCGCCGACGCTTTCTTCAAGGCGGCCAAGGATGAGGCCAAGCCCGCGCCCTCGCTTGACCTCGACGCCCGCTTCACCATGTCCGCCTCGGAAATCCTCCAACGCAAGGATTTCGCGCAAATGACGGCGGCCGAAATCATCGAGGCCAAGGCCTTGATCGCCAAGCTCCGCCTGCCGGTCGACGAAATCAGAACGCGTCGTTCGATCGCCGATCCGCATGGCGCGAGAGTCGATCCGCGCCGCTCGTTCCGTCGCTCGATGAAGGCGGGAGGCTCGGCCATTGACCTTGCGTTTCGCTCAGCCGCGCTGCGCCATCCGCCGATCGTCATCCTCTGCGACATCTCCGGCTCGATGAGCGAATACACGCGCGTGTTCCTGCATTTCATTCACGCGCTTTCCGAGCGCCGGCGCGTTTCCACCTTCCTGTTCGGCACGCGTCTGACCAATGTGACGCGAGCGCTACGCGCCCGCGACGTGGACGAGGCCTTGGCGCTTTGCTCGGACCAGGTCCAAGATTGGTCGGGCGGCACGCGCATCGCCGCGGCGCTGCATATTTTTAATCGCGAATGGTCCAGGCGCGTCCTGGGGCAGGGGGCGATCGTACTTCTTTTCACCGATGGGCTCGAGCGCGACGGGGCGCCTCAGCTCGCCGTCGAGATGGAGCGCTTGAGAAAGTCTTGCCGACGGCTGATCTGGGTCAATCCGCTGCTGCGCTACGATTCGTTCGAGCCCAAGGCGCTCGGCATCAGGGCGATGTTGCCCCACGTCGACGAGTTCCGGCCGATCCACAATCTCGCCAGCATGGCCGACCTCTGCCGCGCGCTGTCGGGCGACCGCGGGAGGCAGGACGATCCGAAGGCTTGGCTGAAGTTGGCGGGATGAGCCCGGCGCGGCTGATAAGCCGCCGGTCGCTTTTCCACTACGGAAGGGCGACGATATATCACAATCTTACGATGATATTCCGGTGGGCCTTGAAAAAGCGAGACTTTCTCTAAAAACAAGTTGGCCGGTTTGATCTAGATCAAACTCCGCTGTGGCGTAGCGATAGAAAATGAATCTGCTACGATGAGTCGAAATTGTGATCGAGTCAGGATTTCCTGACGCTAGCGCGATGGGGCAACGCGCATGAATTTTGGGAAGCAGTCGCGACTACGCCATCGCGTATTTTTCGCCGCCATTTGGCTTGGATTGCTCCTCGCCATCGCCTTAGGGCCCACGCGGGCTTTCGCGGTTCCTAGTTTTGCGCGCCAGACGGGCCAACCCTGCGCCTCCTGCCACACGGCTTTTCCCGAGCTGACGCCTTTCGGGCGGCGGTTCAAGCTGGGCGGCTACTCGCTTGAAGGCGGCGATTCGAAAATTCCGCCCTTCGCCGCGATGCTGCAAACGACCGTCACCGAATATGCGCGCAAGCTCGACGCCCCCGCGGGGACTTACGCGCCGACTTCGCCAAATGGCGGCTTTGGCGACAACAACATGATCGATCTCGCCCAACAAGCGAGCCTATTCTACGGCGGCAAAATCTACGACAATGTCGGAGCCCTGATCCAGACCACCTACACGAACGCCTTTAGTCGAGCCTTCGCCATCGACAATAGCGACATTCGCTACGCCAACACGGGACAGATCGGCAGCCTCGACTTCATCTATGGCGTGACCGTCAACGACAACCCGACTGTGCAGGACGTCTGGAACACCACGCCGGTGTGGCGTTTCCCCTTCATCAATTCGAGTTTCGCGCTTTCGCCTGGCACCGCAACAATGCTGGAAAGCTTCGTGCCGGGCACGAACGCCGGCGCCGGCGCCTATGTCTTTCTTCATGACATCGTCTATGCCGAAATCAGCGCCTATGGCTCGCTCTCGCCGAGGGCTCAGACGACGCTCGGCGTTTGTTGCGGCTCCTCGATCGAAGGCGTCGGCGGTTCGACGATCGACGGCCTAGCGCCCTATTGGCGTCTCGCGGTCGAGCCGAACTGGGGCGACAATTCCCTCGAGGTCGGAACCTTCGGCATGAGCGCCAATGTTCGGCCAGGCGGCGTCATCGGGTTCGGCGCCGACAAGGTCACCGACATCGGCGTCGATTCGCAATATCAATATATCGGCGACGTTCACGCGGTCACCATACGAGGGAGCTACATCTACGAGCGGCAGCAACTCGATTCGACCTTTTTCAATCTGGGCGCATCCGCCAATCCCAATGATGACTTGCGCAGCCTCAACGTCTCCGCCTCCTATATCTATGATCACACGATCAGCGTGACCGGCGGCCTATTTCGGCTGAGCGGCAGCCCCGACGCCATCGCTTACGCCAACAACGCGAATTTCTCGCCCAACTCGCAAGGATATACGCTGGACGTCGCGTACCTGCCGTTCATGCATGGCGGGCCCTCGCTGTGGCCATGGTTCAACACCCGGTTGGGCGTCGCCTACACCTGGTGGACGAGGTTCGATGGCGGCACGTCCGACATCGATCCGGTACAATGCCCTGGCTGCCGGGCCGCCAAGGACAACAACACGCTTCTGCTCTACGCCTGGACCGCGTTCTGAACGGCGCGGGCGCGCGCCTTACTAGCGCCGACGCCATCGGCGGCGCGTCCTGACAAAGAGCCGATGAGCGAAGGGATGAAATAATGTCCGCGAGGATCATTCGCTCCGTCGTCGTTTTTTTAAGCGTTGCGACGCTTGCGGCGCAAGGGACGCCTGCGTTGGCGAGCTCGATCAAGTTCAAGGCCGATATGAGCGGCGGCGGCGAAGCGCCGCCCAACAATAGTACTGGAAAGGCGCATCTCGAGGCGACGCTGGACACCGATTCCAACACGCTGACCTGGACGGTGACCTATTCGGGATTGACCGGAGCGCCGATCGGCGCCCATTTTCACGGGCCGGTTGCCTATATGGGCCTGACGCCTGAAGAAAACGCGCCGATCCAGGTCGGAACGCCGGGAAATCTCGCAAGTCCATTCAAAGGCGTGGCGAAGATCGACGAGGTCCAGAAGAAGGATTTGAAAGACGGTCGCTGGTATTTTAACGTCCATACGCCGACTTTTCCCGGCGGCGAAGTCCGCGGGCCCATTGTCCGGGAATGACCCGATGCAGCGGAAACGCCGCTGGTTGATTTTTTCGGTCGCCGCGTTGGTGTGGGTATTGGTCGGCGGAAGGCTGTGCTGGGCGGGCGATCCGGCGGCCGGGAAGATCGTGTTCGAGACGCGCTGCCATGGCTGTCATGCGGCGCTGCCTTACATCGGCCGGGTCGGCGAGGCTAATCTGCCGAAGTTTCTCGCCAATCCGCGGCGCTTCAATCCGAATACCGCCATGACATTTCCGGGTTTGCGCAGCACAAAAGACATCGACGACGTCATCGCCTACATCACGGCGCCGCGCTGAGCGCGCCAGTCCCGCAAAGCCGAGGAGACGGCGAAGCCCGGTCGGGTCGGAAACCATGAACGGCCCCGTGAATCAAAGATCTCGCGCAAGTCTCGGCGGGTTGGCGGCGAGCTCGGAGCCCGATGCATGGCGACAAACGGCAGGCCAGGTTTTCGCAAGCACATCGCGGATGTGGCTCGTCGCCTTGCTCGGCCTCATGACGGCGGCCCTCGCCCCGATTCAAGCGTTCGCCGAAGACGTCGAACCCAAGGTCTCGCCGGACCGAATCGAAGACGTCCCTTCGACGCGGCCTGACCCATTTCCGGCTTTCGACAACTTTAGCTGGCGCGCCTTCATCGCGCTGGCCTGGCCGGCGCGCCTCGAAGCCGCGCATCGCGGCGAGCCGGATCGATCGAAATCTCTCGCAGATCCAGGTCCGCGCGTCTGGGAAACGTTCAAGTCTCGCTACGAGATATTCCAACCAGCCGCCCAAGGCGCCGCCGCGCCCGCGGCATGGAGCAGCTATGGCGGCAAAAATCCTTGCGGGTCAAACATCGGCAATGACGTCAAGACATTGAGTTCGTTCGACCTCTTCTCGGATTTCAACCAAGCCGGCCTTTCGCCAGGCGCATTCGTCGGTCCGCTCGTTGCACAGAACCGCACCTACACCCGATACGAAACACGGGTGAACGAAGCGGAATTTGATTCCATCGTCGACCACGAATGGTTCAGGCGGCGCTTCCTGCCGAGCCCGGATCATCCGGGGACGTTCAACGAGGGCTCGATCGCGATCAAGGCGGCCTGGCGCTTCCTCACCGATCAGGATACGCCGGCGGTCCGCCGCCGCTACTATGTCGTAAGGGACGCCGAAGTTCTCGACGTCGCCAAGACCCTCGAGCTCGGCCTCGGCGTTTGCAGCAAACAGGATGTCGCGCTGGTCGGACTCCATATTGTCGTCAAGACCAGGTACCGGCCGCAAGGAATCTGGAGCTCGTTCGAACATGTGGACAATGTCCCGCCTGTCGGAACGGGCGACGCGCGAGAGCCGGACGCCAAAGAGGCGGGAGCGCCTTATTCGTACTCTGATGCGCTTGCGGCGAAAGCGAGTCCGCCTGTCGCGACAGGCGGACTGTCTGCGCTGCCGGTCAGTGCGACGAATCCGCCCAAAATCGATCCTCAGCCGACCCAGGTCGCGCGCCTCCACCCGATCGGCGCCGAGACGATGGCGATGAACAGGGCCTATTGGGCTCTCCCCGGCGTGCGGGGCACGGTTTGGTCGCATTATATGCTTGTCGCGACGCAATGGCCGACGCTCACTCAACCGGTTTCGCCGCAAAACGACGGGGCGTATTTTCCGGGCACGCCGGCGCAAGCGAACGCGCCGGCCGAAATCTATCAATTGGCGGAAAATGGCGGCGACAAGGACCGGAATTTGGCGAACACGACGATGGAGACCTATTTCCAAGACCCTGCGACGAGCTGCATGTCCTGCCATCACGCCGTGTCGAACGCGCTCGGGCGCGACTTCGTCGCTTTCATCGCCCAGGACGCCCGCTGAAACGCCTTCATCGGAAGGGATGGCGTCGCGGCTTCATGGCTGCGATTGGCATCCCCGATCAATTGTCCAATTGCCGCTTGAGAGGGCATTCGCCGCAGCGACACCTTCTGATTGATTCGAGGGCGGTCGCGACGCCGCTCAGTATGATTGTCTCGCCACTCGCGTCTTTCACTCGAATGCAGGCGCTCGAATAGCTTTTGTTGCGACAAGCCAAAAGTTCGACGTGGCGCCAGGCGGCTTTAGGATCCGATAGGGAAAGGACATCCGCCACAATAGGCGGCGTTTCAAATGGCGCGATTTCTTTCGCCTGAGAATAAATAAGAATCGCGGCCGGGGCCCGCTTCAAAATCGCCCCAGCGACTATTTCGAAGCGCCTTTCTTGAGCGGAAAACTTATATAGAGATCGAGAACCGCTCCCGTATAGGTCGTCAAAGGATGAGCTTTGCAGTAGCTGACGATAGCGCGCCGATAGATATCCTGGTCGCCCGTCAAATCCCTGAAGACGGTGCTGTTGGCGACGCTGGCGAAGTTTAAGCCGCTCATCATGCCCATCGCCCAGGGCCAGTAGATCGCCTCTGTCGCCGCCGGGTTTTCGGCATAGGCCTGGGAGAATTCAGCGCATAATTTAAGGCCCGCGCCGATCGTCTGGCCCGCATCCGCCGCTTTGGCGTCGAGTGCGTGGAAAAGCGCGAGGGCGAGAGCCATCGCGAGAGACGCGTTTATTTTTCTCGTTTGGCGGGAGGGCCCGATCGGGAAGGCGTTCATTTTGTCCGCGCGATGAGCCTCACGCTGGTGATCGTGTAATTCCTGGCGTCGAGGCTGAACTCGATCTTGTCTCCTGGCCGCAATCCCGCGCTCAGCGCCGGCGGAGAGACGCGGAACGTCATGATCATCCCCGGCATAAGACCCTTGATGTCCTCGTGATGGATCGTCAAGACGCCGGTGCGCGGACCGATCGCCGTGACGATTCCGATGCCCTGAAATATCCCCTGCGGCTCTTGCGGCTCCGCTTGCGCGACCTTTACGCCCGCCGGCCGTTCTATCGTATCGCCGGCGCCGGCCGGCTCGGCATGAACTCCTATGAGCGTCGCGAGGATGGCCAACAAGATCAACTTCGCTCGGACGGCGCCTCGGCTTTCAAATAGGCGAATGATGGATAATCTCAAACGCCGCCTCCTCTCGCCATGCGGCGGCGAAGAGCCGCATGGCATAGCTCGTCAGGCGTACGAAAGGCTTCTTATCCCCTTTCTCAGCCAGCCTTCTTGACCCAGATCTTGCACCACCCGTTCGGCGAGATGGCCCCGTCGACCGTTTTGCACGAGCCCGGCGCCTGGAAGAGGCCGCAGCCCGAGCACGTGCGATCGCCCTTCGGCGAATCTTGGTAGGCGACCGCGGCTTGCGACATTTTCGCCCAGGCCGGCGAGGCGCCGAGCGCCAGAAGGGGAATCGAACCCGCTACGGCCGCGCCGGCAAGCAGCATGCGCCGCGAAATTTCGGATGATCCAATCATGATTTTGGCCATATCCGGCCTCCTTTAAAGTTTGAACGACCTTGTAAAGTAAACACAGCGCGGCCTCGCTCGCCTTGACTTATCTCAAGGACGCTGCGGCTGGTCCAGCGCTAAGCGGCGTTCTCCAAGGCAGACGCCAGGCCGCCGAAGCATATTCGGCGACGATCTGGGTCGATCCGCTGCT
>DATGHD010000030.1:0-25776 GCA_035308145.1 Roseiarcus sp. | reverse complement strand
GGCGGCCTGCTACGCCCGGGCGGCGCAGATCGTCGGCTTCAGCTCGTTCTATTTCGGTCAAGCCATTGCGCTGGCGTTGGCCGGACGGATGGATGAAGCGAAGCCCCTTGTGACGCGCGGTCTTACGCTGGAGCCGCGCTTTCGGCTTCGCTTATTCGCCGAATTCGGCTTGCAGCCGTCGATCGTCGAGAAGTTCTTCGCTGGCGGACGCCTGCTGGGGTTGCCAGAGTAGGATCGGAAGCTCCCGACGAATTCTCGCGCGCCCGAGCGTCTTACGGACATTCAGCCCGGCTTGGCGGCGCCATGCGCCGCGCCCCTTTTCCGGCCGCCGCCGGCGCCGGCGATGACCACCACAAACAAGAACAGGCCGCGGATCACCGATTGCCAATAGGCGCTGAGGCTGATCCAACCCATGCCGTTCTCGAAATTCAAAATGTTGAAGACAAGGCCGAGCAGCAGCACGCCGGCGAGCGTGGCGCCGACCGAGCCGCGTCCGCCCGAAAGAAGCGTGCCGCCGACGACCACTGCGGCGATCGAGAACAATTCCCAGCCGACGCCTTCCGTCGGCTGGCCGGCGCCGAATTGCGCGGCGAGGATGACGCCGGCGAGCGAGGCGAGCATTCCGGATTGAATATAGGCCGCGAACACGACCGGCGTTACCGGCAGGCCCATGAGACGCGCTGCGTCGGGCTCGCCGCCGACCGCCAGGACGTACCTGCCATAGCGTGAATAGTTGAGGGCGATCCAGCCGATGATATAGGCGATGCCGGCGAGCCAGGCGGGAATCGGAAAGCCCAGGAAATCGCCCTGGCCTATCGCCGTGAAATCCGTGTCGTAGGAGACGCCGACCGAGGCGTTGTGGCCTAGGAGCAGCGCCGAGCCGCTTGCCATCAGCATCCCGGAGAGGGTTGCGATGAATGGTAGGATTCGCATCTGCGTGATCAAGAATCCATTGATCGCGCCGACCGCCAATCCGGCAGCAAGGCCGCCGGCCAGTCCGGCCGCGAGGCCATAGGGCGAGAGGAGCGCCGAGACGACGCTGGCGAGCGCCGCCGTTGCGCCGACCGAGAGATCGATGCCGCCGGTCATGATGACGAAGCCCATGCCAAGGCCCGTCAGCGCGAACATCGAATTGTAGCGCAGCGCCGAAAAGATATTGTAGAGCCCGAAAAAGTGGTCGTAGCGCAGCGCGCCGAAGACGATCAGCAGGGCGAGGGCGACGAGCGCGCGATGCCGGTCGAGCGCCGCCAGCAGGTGATGGCGGAACGACGCCTCAGGCACGAGGGTCGGGGGCGTAACCGGGTCCTGTGCGCGCCTTTGCAGCCAGACCGCGCTGGCGATGATGCCGCCCTTGACGACCAACGCTGCGGCGTCCGGCACGCCATTGGCGAGTAGGGTGTAGCGTAGCAATTGGATGATCAAGGCGCCGATCAACGTGCCGACGACATTGGCTTGTCCGCCGGTCAGAAGCGTGCCGCCGACGGCGACGGCGGCGATCGCATCGAGCTCCATGCCGACGCCGACGAGATTGGCGTCACTGGAAGAATTGATCGCCACGACAATGAGGCCGGCGACGCCGGCGCAGAGGCCGCTGATCGCATAGACGAGGCGCTTGACGCGATCGGCGGGCACGCCGCTCAAGCGCGCCGCCGCTTCATTGCCGCCGACCGCGAGAATCTGACGACCGAACAGGGTTCGTCGCAGCATCCAGCCCGCCGCCGCGACGGCGGCCAGCATCAAAATTACTTGGAACGGCGCGCCGAAAATCCGTCCCAAGCCGATGAATTGGAACGTCGGATTTTTGAAGACCTGGAGATTGCCGTTGGTCACCACCTGACCAATGCCGCGCCCGGCGATGAACAGGACCAGCGTGCCGACGATCGGCTGTACGCGGAAGCGGGTTATGAACCAGCCGTTGAACAGGCCGAAGAGACCTGTCGCCAGAACCGGAACGATAAAGGCGAGGGCGACGCCGATCTCCGGATGGGCGACGCCGAAGGCGCTTAAGAAGATGATCGGCGCCAGCGCGCCGGAAATCGCCATCAACGAGCCGACCGAGAGGTCGATCCCTCCGGTCGCGATGACCAGCGTCATGCCGACGGCGACGATGACGATGGTGGCGACCTGGGTCAGATTGACGTTCAGCGTCTGCCAGGAAATGAAATGCGGCGTGAAGAGAAGATTGAAGACGAGGAGCAGAACGAGGCCCGAGCCCGCGGCGTAGCGCCGCGCGACGGCGACGAGGTTCGGCCGCGACGTCGAAAGTCTGATCGCGGCCGCGTCAGCCATTATCCCGCTCGACGATCATGCCGCCTTCTTCCGCGCCATGCGCCATCGTCGCCATGATCGCCGCCTCGCTGATCGCCTCGCCCGTCAGCTCAGCCGCGGTCTCGCCGTCGCGCAGCACGAAGACGCGGCCCGCGCCCTCGACGATCTCCTCGAGCTCGGACGAGATCATCAACACGCCTAAGCCCTGCTCGGCGAGCTCGGCGATCAAAGATTGGATTTCGCCCTTTGCGCCAACGTCGATGCCGCGCGTCGGCTCGTCCATGATCAAAAGCTTGGGGTCGGTGCACAGCCAGCGGGCCAGCAGAACTTTTTGCTGATTGCCGCCGGAAAGCTCGCGGATCTTTTGATTGACGCTCGCGAGCTTGACGCCGAGGCGCGCGACAAAGCGGTTCACCACCTCCTGCTGCTTCGCCTCATCGACAATGCCGGCGCGTGTCAGGCGCGGCAACAGAGCGAGGGTCAGATTTTCAGCGACCGACATATTCGGAACGATTCCTTCGGTCTTGCGGTCCTCCGTGCAAAAGCCGACGCCGCGGGCGATCGCCTCGGCCGGCGCGCGCGGATCGGCAGGCTCGCCGTTGAGGATCACGCGCCCGGCGTCGGGCGGGTCGGCGCCGAAGATCGCCCGCGCGACCTCAGTGCGGCCGGAGCCGAGGAGGCCGGCAAGCCCGACGATCTCGCCGGCCTTGACCGCGACGCTGGCGTTCCGGACGCGCCGCCCGATTCGCAGGTTCTCGGCGCGCAGCACTTCGCCGCCGGTCGCCGTTTCCTTATGCGTGAAGGCGGTCGCGCCCTTGGCGCGCACCGCGGCGAGATCGCGCCCGAGCATCGCGGCGACGAGTTGCAGCTTGTCGACATTGGCGAGCGCGTCGACCATCACGGTGCGGCCGTCGCGCATCACGGTGACGCGCTCGCAAACCTGGTACAGCTCATCGAGACGATGACTGACGAAAATCACCGCGACTCCATCCCGTTTGAGCTTGCGGATGACATCGAACAGAACTTCGACCTCGCGATCGTCGAGCGACGAAGTCGGCTCGTCCATGATGACGAGGCGAGCCGAGAAAGAGACGGCTCTGGCGATGGCCACCATTTGCTGAATGGCGGTGGAGAAGCTCATCAGCGGACGTTTTACGTCGATCTCGACCGAGAACCGGCGCAGGATTTCCTCGGCAGCGGCGTTCATCCGCCGCCAATCGATGAAGCCATAGCGCAACGGCTCGTTGCCGAGGCAAATGTTCTCGGCGGCCGAGCGATAAGGAACGAGGTTGATCTCCTGGTAGATCGTGCTGACGCCGGCGCGTTGCGCCTCCTGCGGCGAGGCAAATTCCGCCGAACGGCCGAGCAAATGGATTTCGCCGGCGTCCTTTCTATGGACGCCGGTCAGAACCTTGATCAGCGTTGATTTGCCGGCGCCGTTCTGGCCAACAAGGGCCATGGCTTCGCCCGGCTGAACCTCGACCGAAGCGCCGACGAGCGCATGGACGCCGGCGAACGACTTGTCGATTCCTCGCATCGAAAGGATCGGCGCGCGTGACGCGGCCTCGGTCGCCGACATGAAAGAAACGCCCTGAGCGACAAAAAGAAACTCCCCCGCCCAGCCGGGCGGGGGAGGGCTTGAACCATCAAAGCACAATCAGAATGCGCTCGCCAGGACCTCCTTGGCGTTGCTGGAATCGTAGAAGTTGTCGTCGTTCTTGATATAGGGCGGAATGCTCTTGCCCGCCGCATAATCCTTCATCGTGGCGAAGGCCTTGGGCCCGAAGCGCGGGTTGCATTCGCAGGTCGCGCCAAGCTTGCCGTCGATGATCGCCTGCACGGCGTCCTTCTCGCCGTCGATCGAGACGACCATCACATCCTTGCCAGGCTTCTTGCCGGCCGCTTCGAGCGCGGCGATTGCGCCAATCGCCATCTCGTCATTATGCGCGTAGATCGCGGTCGCGTCGGGATGGGCCTGCAGCAAAGTCTCGGCGACTTGCCGGCCCTTGTCGCGGGCAAAATCGCCGGTCTGGCTGGCGAGGATCGTCATGCCGGGCCATTGCTTGATCGCCTCGTCGAAGCCTTTCTTGCGATCATTGGCCGGCGAGGAGCCCGTCGTCCCTTCAAGCTCGATGATCTTGGCCTTGCCGTCGACCGCCTTGGCGAGCCAAGCGGCGATGCGTTGTCCCTCCTCGACGAAGTTCGAGCCGATGAAGGTCACATAGTCCTCGCCGGGCTTGGCCATCGAATGATCGACGTCGCGGTCGATCAGGAACACCGGGATTCCGGCTTTCGCGGCGGCCTTGATGACGGGCACCAAGGGCTTGTCCTCGCGCGGCGGCAGGAAGATGGCGTCAACGCCTTGCGCGATCATGCTGTTGACGTCCGACGCCTGCTTGGCGGCTGAACTCGCAGCGTCCGTATAGACGAGCTGATAGCCTAGCTTCTTGGCTTCGTCCTGCATCGAGGCGGTTTCGGCAAGGCGCCACGGATTGTTGCTTTCGGTCTGCGCAAAGCCGACCTTGTACGTGCTCTTCTCCTTGAGCGGCGGAGCGGCCCATGCGCGCGTCAACGTGAGCCCGGCGGCCCCGACGGCCGACGTGATGAGCAGTTTGCGACGGGTGATGATCATTTTAAGAACCTCCCTGGCCATGAGCTGTCGCGGTCTTATCGCCGCCGTCGTTTCGACGGCGCGCCGCGAAGCTCGCGGCCGCCTGGCGAGACTGTTCCATTGATGCTAATAACTGTCAACAGCGTTATTCAATTTCGCGTTGTTGCGATAGTCGATATCTGTTATTTCAATTGGTTATTCTTGCTAATATGCGCATAAACGAGGCTGAGACAGGTTAAGGGATGGCCGAGCGGCCCAACGCAACCGAAGGGCGTGATCGCGCTGACGGCGCCCAGGCGCCGCTTCGGCCGAACGGCGCGATCCGCTCGCGCGGACCGACCATGACCGACGTCGCCGCCGAAGCCGGCGTTTCGCAGACAACGGTGTCGCTTGTGCTCAACGACGCGCAAGGCGCGAGGCTCTCCAACGAGACGCGAGCGCGCGTGATCGCGGCGGCGAGCCGGCTCGGATATCGCTTGGCGAAACGCGGCTCGCCCGCGGCGGCCGGCGCAACCGCGATCGGCTTCGTCGTCAATGAGCTTTCAACCGACCCTTGGACAGCGATCGCCTTGGACGGCGCCAGGGACAAAGCCTGGGAGCATGGCCTGACCATCAGCGTCGCGGTGACGCGCGGCGACGCCGAGATGGAGCAGGCCGTGCTTGCGCAACTGGCGGCGCAGCCGTTGCTCGGATTGATCTACGGCACGATCCATACGCGGCGCGTCACGCCGCCGCCGGCGCTCTACCGCACGCCGACCATGCTGCTTAATTGTTACGTCGCCGATCGCTCGCTGCCCTCGGTCGTTCCCGGCGAAATCGGCGGCGGCCACACGGCGACGCAGCGCCTCATTCGCGCCGGACACAAAAGGATCGGCTACATCAACGGCGAAGCCTTGATGGATGCTTCGCGCGATCGCCTCAAAGGTTATCGTCACGCGCTCGCGGCCGCGGACCTGCCGTACGATCCCGATCTTGTCAGGCCCGGCAATTGGGAGCCGTCAGCAGGTTACGAGCAAACGATGGCGCTGTTGCGCATCGACAATCCGCCGACGGCGATTTTCTGCGCCAACGATTTGATGGCGGTCGGCTGTATCGAAGCCTTGAAGGAGACGGAGCGGCGCGTGCCCGAGGATATCGCGGTGATCGGCTATGACGATCGCGAGATCGCGCAATTCACGCATCCGCCGCTGACCACCGTTCTCTTGCCCCATTTTGAAATGGGCGCGGCCGCCGCCGCCTATCTCATCGATCACGCGCAAAGGCCGCCGCCCCGCGCGCCGCAAATCAAGATCGAATGTCCATTGATCGAGCGCAAGTCGGTCGGGTCGGTCGGAGCGGAGGCGGAGAGTTAGCGAGCCGACACAAGGACGGCGCCTCCCGCGACTATTCCCCGCCTGGGGCCATCGGCGCCTCGCGCGGCGCGCCCATATGGGCGAAAGCGCCGGCAAAAGGCTTGGCGAGGGGGCTCGCATAGGCACCGAGCTTTGACGTCGTCAGGCGGAGCGCAACAAGCGACGAAGCAAGTCTGACCGCCGCCGCGACGCCATCGACGACCGGCATGTCGTGCTCGCGCGCGAGCGACGCGGCGAGCTCGGCCATGCCCGCGCAGCCGAGCACGATCGCCTCGGCGCCGTCCTGGCTTTTGGCTAGGCGAATCTCGTTCGAGAGTTTTTCGCGCGCGTCCGAAGCCGGGTCTTCGAGCGCCAGCACCGGGACCTCGCAAGCGCGCACCCGGGCGCAGCGCCGCTCCAAGCCGTATTTCATCAGATTGGTCTCGATCGGCGCAATGGAGCGCGATAGCGTGGTGACGATCGAGAAGCGATGCGCGATGAGCGAGGCCAGATGGAACGCCGCTTCGCCGATGCCGATGACCGGTCCCGAGGCGCGGCAGCGCGCCGCCTCAAGGCCGGTGTCATCGAAGCAGGCGATGATTGAGGCGTCGGCGCCGGCCGCTTCGCCTTTGACAATCTCCTCGATGAGACCCGGCACAGCGAAAGCTTCGTCGTAGTAGCCCTCGATCGAAACCGGACCGCTCGTCGGATTGACGGCGACGATCTCGACATCGGCCGGCGCCGCGGCCCGCGCCGCCGCGCCAATGCGTCTCGTCATGCCGGCGCTGATATTGGGATTGACGACGAGGAGCTTCATCGGCGGGTCAAGCCTGGCCGGCGTCCGAGCCGTGCCGCGCTTGGCGCGCCCGCGCGAAGGTTATCGCCAGCAGCGCCAACGCGATGACCGCGAAAGAGACGCCGGTCGTCGCTGTGCCCAGCGCATAGATTTCAGGGGTCGTCACCGTCGTCGTCAGCGCCTGCAGCTCCATCGGCAGCGTATTGTGCTCGCCCATCGCTTGGCTGGAGCGAGCAATCTCGTCCCAAGACAGAGTGAAGCCGAAGAGGCCGACGCCGATCACCGAAGGCAGGATGATCGGCAAAATGACATGGCGCAACGTTTGCCACGGCGTCGCGCCGAGATCGCGAGCCGCCTCCTCGTAGCGATTGTCGAAGCGATTGAAGATGGCGAACATCACCAGCAGCCCGAAGGGCAGCGTCCAGGTCAGATGCGCGCCGAGGCCCGAGGTGAAGAGGCCCATCGTCGTTTTCAAATCGTCGGCGATCCAGCTCGGCGCATGCGCCTTGAGGAAGTCGTCGAGCAGGCGGAATTCCAGCGCGATGCCGAGCGAGGTGACGATGGACGGCACGATGAGGCTCGCCACCGCGACGAAGAACAGAAGGTTCGAGCCGGCAAAGCGCTTGCGAAAGGCGAGGCCCGCGCTGAGCGACAACAAAACGGTGAGAATCATCACCACGACGCCGAGTTCGAGCGAGCGTTTGAACGCGTCCGAAATGTCGACGATGCCGCCGCCATGCCATAACCGCTCGAACCAATGAAACGAAAGGCCGTTCAACGGAAAGGTGAGGCCGCCCGTCGGCCCCTGGAACGACAGAATGAAGATGACGATCATCGGCCCATAGAGAAACAGCACAAAGGCCGAAAAGAAGATCGCCAACCAATAGAACGCCGGTGAGCGGCCCTCGCCCATCGCTTCAAAGCTCCTTGCGCACGTCGACGATGCGGTTGAGGCCGACGATGATCAACAGCGTCACCGCAAGAAGGATGACCGCGTTGGCGGCGGCCGGCGGGAATTGCAATGCGTTAAGCCGCGTCTCGACGACCTTGCCGGCGGAGGCGATCTGTTCGCCGCCCATCACGTCGAAGGTGATGAAATCGCCCATCACGATCGTGATGACAAAGATAGAGCCGATGACGATGCCCGGCTTGCAGAGCGGGATGATAACGCTCCACAGCGTCTGCCACGTTGACGCCCCCGCATCATAGGCGGCCTCGATCAGCCGCCGGTCGATGCGCATCATCGAGTTGAAGATCGGCACCACCATGAAGAAGGTGAAGAGGTGGACGAAGGCGAGAGCGACCGAGAACGGCGAATAGAGCAGCCATTCAAGAGGCGCGTTGACGACGCCGGCGCGGATCAGGATGAGGTTCACCAAGCCGTTGCGGCCAAGCAAGGGAATCCAGGAGATCATCCGGATGACGTTCGACGTCCAGAATGGAATCGTACAGATGAGGAAGAGCGTCATCTGCGTCGTTATCGTCTTGACGTGAAAGGCCAGGAAGTAAGCGACCGCGAAGCCGATCACCAGGGTCGCCGCCCAGACGATGAGACAGAATTTCGCGGTCGAGACGTAGGTTTTCAGGATGGTGCAGAGATCAGGCAGTTGCGCGAGGCAGCCCTCGAAATTCTCGCTATAACTGCGCGTCGTGAAGGACGGCAGCATTTCATAGTCGTTGTAGTCCCAGAAGCTGACGATGACGACCAGGATCAGCGGCAGCACAAAGAAGATCACGAACACCAGCGCGAAAGGCGCGGCTTGCAGCCAGCCCGGCGCGCCGGTTCTGTCGATTGCGCTCTTGGCGGTCATGGGGACTCTAGCGGTCGGCGCCCCTCGCCCCGGCGAAGCGGAGCGAGGGGCGTCGCGTCAGGCGGCGATGAACTCATTCCATTTGCGGACCATGTAGTCGTTCTCGTCCATGACGGCGTTCCAGCAAGCCACATTGCCCATGCGGTCGTCATAAGAGCCGCCATCGCGCGTCGCGCCGGCTTTCTCCAGGAGCGAACCGTCAGGCGCGTGAATGTCCTTCTCCGCAGGCTTGCCTTCCATCCAATAGGCCCATTCGTAAGGCTCCATATTGGCCTTGGCCGTGGAAAGGACCGCCGAATAATAGCCTTGGCGGTTGAGATAGGCGCCCGCCCAGCCCGAGAGGTACCAATTGACGAATTCATAGACCCATTCCGCTTGCTTGGCGGTCACGCCCTTCGACATGCAGAAGCCGGAAGCCCAGGAACGATAGCCTTCCTTCAGCGGCTGGAAGACGCAAGGGATGCCCTTGGTGCGCACGGCGGTGACCGCCGGCGACCACATCGACTGAATGACGGTCTCGCCGGAGGCCATCAGATTGACGCTTTCGTTGAAGTCTTTCCAAAAAGCGCGGAACTGGCCGGCCTTCTTGGCCTCGGTCAACACGCCCATGGTCATGTCGATCTCGGCTTTGGTCATATTGCCCTTATCCGGATATTTGTACTTGCCTGTCGACTCGACGACCATCGCGGCGTCCATGATGCCGATCGAGGGGATGTTGAGGATCGCCGCCTTGCCTTTGAATTCGGGATTGAGCAGTTCCGACCAATGCTCGATCGGCCGCTTAATAAGATCGGGGCGGATGCCGAGGGTGTCGGCGTTGTAGACCGTCGGGATCAGCGTCACCCATTCAGTCGGCGTCGGCGAAAACTTCGTCGTGTGTTCGCCTTCGAGGAACATCACTTTCTTCGGAGCGGTGCCTTGGTCGCCGATGACCTTGCCATTGGGCAACTGGCCTTTGGTGAAGACCGGGGTGATGTTATCGAATTCCTTGATCTTCTTGGCGTCCATCGGAAGGATGTTGCCCGACGGCACGAGCTTCTTGAGGCTGAAATATTCGGTGTCGAGGATATCGAAGGAATTCGGTTGCGTGATGACGCGCTTGGTGACGTCGTCCGTGGTCGCCACGATGTTCTGGATCGTGATGCCTGTCTCCTCCTTGACCTTCTTGGTGATGTCGTCCGACTGATTGACCGCGGTGCCGAGATAGCGCAGCACTTTTTCTTCTTGGGACCATACGGCTGGGAAGCCGGTGATCGCGCCCGAGCCCACGGCGACGCCGGCAAGCGCGCCGGCGCCCTTGATTACCGCGCGACGGGATACGCCCGCCGGCTTTTTGAAATGCTTGTTCGACATCTCTTCTCTCCTCTTCAAAACTCGAAACGCCCTAAGACGCCGGCGCCAGCGCGTGAATGTCCTTGTCGTTCCAGAGTACGGACACGTTATCGCCGACATTGAGGGGCGCGGCGGCGAATTCGTCGTCGGCGACCAAGGCGGTGAGTTCGGAATCGCCGGGATGTTCCAGCGCGACCTGATAGTGGGCGCCCTGATATTCGATGGCGCGCACCGCCGCGGTGAGCCGCCCGTCATTGACCCCCACGCCATTCCGCCGCAGCGCGACGCGGTCGGCGCGCACGGCGATCGGACCAGCGGGCGTCGCAATGACGTTGTGGCCGCCGAGAAAGCGCGCGATGAATTCAGTCGCCGGCTTCTCGAAGACCTCCCGCGGCGGCGCCGCCTGCTCGATGCGGCCTTTGTTCATCACCACGACCACGTCAGCGAGAGCCAGGGCCTCGTCCTGGCCGTGCGTGACATGGACGAACGGAATGCCGAGCTGCTTCTGTAGGCGACGCAACTCGGCGCGCATGCGAACGCGCAAGAAAGGATCGAGCGCCGACAGCGGCTCATCGAGGAGAAGGATCTGCGGATCGGTGATCAGCGCCCTGGCGAGGGCGACGCGCTGTTGCTGCCCGCCCGACAATTGCGCGGGAACGCGCTGCGCGTACGGCTCCATGGCGACGAGCTCGAGGAACGCCATCGCCTTGGCGCGCCGCGTCGTCTTGTCGACGCCTTTCATCTTCAGGGAAAATGCGACGTTGTCGAGGCACGAAAGGTGCGGGAACAACGCGTAGCTCTGGAACATCATTGCCGTGCCGCGCTTGGCCGGCGGCAGATCCGTGACGTTCGTCGAGCCGATAAGAATGTCGCCGACCGTCGCGCTCTCGTGGCCGGCGATCATGCGGAGCGTCGACGTCTTGCCGCATCCCGATGGTCCGAGCAGGCAGCAGTAGACGCCGGCGGGCACTTTCAGATCGATCGCGTCGACCGCGACCGTTGCGCCATAACGCTTGGTGACGTGAATAAGTTCGAGATTGGCCGGCTGCGGCATAGCCCACGATCGCTGGTCGTCGTGAGCAGCGGTCAGCAAGGCCCGTGCCATGCGCGAGGGCGTCGCGGCCGGCGCTCTAACGCATTGCAAGCGAAGGAAAATTTAGGAACCTTGCGGTTCTGCTGCGACGGAGGCGCTCGCCCGCGCGCCGCCGCTATATTGGGCGCCCATTGTTCACAATATCGGCAGGATTGTATACAGATTGGCGTGGCGCGCGACGAAAGCTCGTGAGACGATGCCGAAAAGAGGAAAGAGCGCGGGGGTCGCGTTGTCGCCGTCGACGGCTGCCGTCGAACTGAAATCGCCGCCGATGGCGCCGACGGGACGCGGCTCAGTCGCTCGCGGCTCGCGCGTCGCAAGCATCTATCAGAACGTGCTCGAGGCGGTGGTCGAGCATCGTTTGCCGCCCGGCGCCAAACTGATCGAGGAGCAACTCGGCGCGGTCTTCGGCGCGAGCCGGACGATCGTGCGGAGCGCTTTGCAGGCGCTGGCGCACGATCACATTGTCACGCTCGCGCCCCATCGCGGCGCTTTTGTTTCAGCGCCGACGATCGCGGACGCGCATGACGTTTTCGCTGGCCGTAACCTCGTCGAAGCGGCGATTGCGCGCGAAGTCGCCGGCTCGATCACCGCCGGCCAACTCGCGTCTTTGCGCAAGTTGCTCGACGACGAGCACGCCGCGCTTCATCGCGGCGACCGGCCCGCGGCGATTCGTCTTTCCGGCGCCTTCCATGTCGCGGTGGCTGCGACCCGCGGCGAAGGCGTGTTGACAGCCTTCCTCAGAAGCTTGATCTCGCAATCCTCCTTGGTCATCGCGCTTTACGGCCGCAGCCAGACTTCGGCTTGCGGCCACGACGACCACGTCGCCTTTCTCAACGCGTTGAGAGCCCGCAATGGCGAGCGCGCCGCGAAGCTGATGACCGAGCACCTCGATCACATATTCGGCGATCTCGATCTGACGCCGCAGCGCGAGGATCCCGTCGACGTCGCCGCGGTGCTGCGCGCGCGGCTGGGGTGACACTGCGGTTCCAGCCGCCGCGGCATACCCTCATCCGGCCGCGCTTCGCACGGCCACCTTCTCCCGCAAGCGGGAGAAGGATTCTCACGGCCACGGCCAAAGTATCTTCAGCGCTGACGGAAGGCGCGGCGCGCTCCCTCTCCCGCTTGCGGGAGCGGGTGAGGGTTAGCCTCCGGGGCTGACGCAAAGATCGGGACAAGCCGCTCAAATCACACCGCCAGCTTTGTCCACTTGCCGTTGGCCTTGGACGACTTCACCGCCGCCTCGATGAAGGCGAGGCCTTTGACGCCGTCCTCTATGGTCGGGAAATGCGCGGCCTTGTCCGGCTTCTTGCCGCTTTGCGCCGCGCGGATGGCGACGGCGACTTCGCTATAGATATTGGCGAAGCCCTCGAGATAGCCCTCCGGATGGCCGGGCGGGACGCGAGTCACGCGCGCCGCCGCCGCGCCCGAATCCGGCCCGCCGCGGGTGACGATCCGCGTCGACTTGCCAAACGGCGACCACAGCATGTGATTGGGCTCGGCCTGGACCCAGTGCAAGCCGCCTTTCGTACCATAGATGCGAAGGCGCAGGCCGTTCTCGTTGCCGGGCGCGACCTGGCTCGCCCAGAGCGCGCCGCGCGCGCCATTGGCGTAGCGCAACAGAATCTGCGCATTGTCGTCGAGCTGGCGGCCCACGCCGAACGAGGTCAAATCGGCGGAAAGCTCGCTGAGCTCGATTCCAGCGACGTAGTCGGCGAGGTTGTACGCATGCGTGCCGATGTCGCCGAGCGCCCCGCCGGCGCCCGAGCGCTTGGGATCGACCCGCCATTCGGCCTGCTTGTTGCCGGTCTTTTCCGTCGCCTCGGTCAGCCAATCTTGCGGGTACTCGGCTTGAACGAGGCGGATTTCGCCAAGCTCGCCGCCGCGAACCATTTCCCGCATGCGACGGACCAGCGGATAGCCGGTGTAATTATGCGTCAGCGCGAAGACGAGGCCGGACTTCTCGACCGCCGCCCTCATTTTCTTGGCTTCGGCGAGCGACGTCGTCAGCGGCTTGTCGCAGATCACGTGGATGCCCGCCTTCAGGAAGGCGTAAGCGGGCGCCGCATGCATGTGATTGGGCGTGACGATGGCGACGGCTTCGACGCCATCTGGCCGCTTGGACTCGGCTTTGGCCATGCTTTCGAAATCGTCGTAAATGCGATCCTCGGCGAGGCAGAGCGTCTTGCCGGAACGCCGAGACTTTTCAGCCGTCGACGACAAGGCGCCGGCGACGAGCTCATAGTGATCGTCGAGCCGCGCCGCGATGCGATGAACCGCGCCGATAAAGGCGCCTTCGCCGCCGCCCACCATGCCCAGTCTGATGCGCCCGCCCTGTTTGGCGTCGTCACGCCCCTCTATCGCCATGGTTCTCTCCCTCTCAGCGAAGCCCTAGGGCTCGCTTGATCTGTTTCTTATCGACCGCCGCGCCGGCGAAATCGTCAAAAGCCTTCTCCGTTACGCGGATCATGTGGCGTTTGATGAACTCCGCCCCTTCCCGCGCGCCGTCCTCGGCGTTCTTCAGGCAGCACTCCCACTCCAGCACCGCCCAGGATTTGTACCCATATTGGGCGAGCTTGGAGAAGACGCCCGAGAAATCGACCTGCCCGTCGCCGAGGGAGCGGAAGCGCCCCGCTCTGTCGATCCAAGAGGCGTAGCCGGAGTAGACGCCCTGACGGCCGGTCGGGTTGAACTCGGCGTCCTTGACGTGAAACGCTTTGATCCGCTCGTGATAGATGTCGATGAAGGCGAGGTAGTCGAGCTGCTGCAACAGGAAATGGGAAGGATCATAATTGATGCAGCAGCGGTCGTGCCCTTTAAGCGCGGCGAGAAATCGCTCGAATGTCGCGCCGTCGAAGATATCCTCGCCGGGATGGATCTCGAAGGCGACATCGACGCCGACATCGTCATAGGCGTTGAGGATCGGCCGCCAGCGACGCGCCAATTCTTCGAAGGCCGTCTCGATCAGGCCGGGCGCGCGCTGCGGCCAAGGATAGAGGAATGGCCAGGCGAGCGCGCCTGAAAAGCTCACGCTCGCCGAGAGCTCGAGATTTTGCGACGCCTTGGCGGCGAGCAGCACCTGATCGACGGCCCATTTCTGCCGCTCGCGCGGCCGGCCATGGGTCTCCGGCGGGGCGAAGGCGTCGAACGCTTCGTCGAAGACAGGGTTGACCGCGACGAGCTGACCTTGAAGGTGAGTGGAGAGTTCTGTGATGGCGAGGTCGTGCGAGGCGGCGATCCCCGCGACCTCGTCGCAATAAGCTTTGGAATCGGCGGCCTTGGCGAGATCGAACAGCCGCTCGTCCCACGTCGGTATCTGCACGCCTTTGTAGCCGAGCGAAGCCGCCCATTTGCAAATCGCGCCGAAGGAGTTGAAGGGCGGCGCGCCACCGGCGAACTGCGCCAAGAAGATTGCCGGACCTTTGAGACTCGCCGCCATGCCTTCCTCCCGCGTGTCTCGGCCCGCAAGCAAGGGCTCGCCCGCCAGGCCGCTTTTGACGCGCAGTTGAATCCGCTGCGGCTAAGAACGTCAAGCGAGCGACCGCCCGCTCGCCGTTAAGCCGGCGCGGTGACGATCACATTCCAAGAGCCCGGGGGAAGCTTCCCTTTGATCACGTGGCCCTGAATGGCGATCGTCTTGATTGGCTGCGGCGTGACATTGTCAGGCTCGTCTTTCGTGTTCACCGCCTTGAAATTCGGATTCGAGAGCTGCAACGCCGTCACGATCCGCCGGTCCTGACCGAAGCCGCGCAGCACCACTTCGAGATCCATCTCTTCCCGCAAGTGTCGATTGAGCGCGAAGACGACCACCTGGCCGGTGGTCTCGTCCTCTGTGACGCAAGCGTGCAGGTAGGGCATCTCCTGCGAGGCCTTCCCAGCGTAAGTTGGCGAGGAGGCGAGCGTGCGCAAGACCCGCCCCTGCGCATAGCGCGTCGTCAGCGCGAAGGGATGGAAGATGGTCTGGCGCCAGGCCGGCCCGCCGGGCTCCGTCATGATCGGCCCGATGATATTGACCAATTGGGCGATGCAGGCCGCCTTCACGCGATCGGAATTGTTGAGCAATGTGATCAGCGTGCCGCCGATCAGCAAGGCGTCTTCCACATTATAGACCTCTTCGATGAGCGACGGATGTTCCGGCCAACCGGGCTTCCGCAGATCGGAATGGGACCTTGCCTTGTACCAGACGTTCCATTCGTCGAGCGAAAGCATGATGCGCTTCGGCGAACGGCGCGTGGCGGCGACCGCGTCGGCGATCGCCACGACCTCCTTGATGAAGAAGTCGAGCAATTCAATGTTGCCGAGGAATTCTTCGGTCGAATCGAGAGGGTTGGTGAAATAAGTATGGAGCGATATGAAATCGACATAGTCGAAGCAATGGTCGAGCACTTCATATTCCCAGCGCGCATAAGTCGCCATCTCGCGATTCGACGAGCCGCAGGCCGCCAGCTCGATCGACGGATCGACCCAGCGCATCACCTTCGCGGTCTCGAGCGCAAGACGCCCGTATTCGCGCGCCGTCTTGGCGCCGATCTGCCACGGTCCATCCATCTCATTGCCGAGGCACCAGAATTTGACGTCATGCGGCTTATCGTAACCGTGCTTGCGACGAAGTTCCGAAAGCGCAGAGCCGGAAGGGTGGTTGCAATATTCAACGAAGCGGCGCGCTTCGTCAGCGCCGCGCGTGCCGAGATTGACGCCGAACATCGGTTCGACGCCGACCTTTTTGCACCATTCGATGAACTCATTTGCGCCGAAAGCGTTGGTCTCGGTCGAGAACCAGGCGAGGTCCAATCGGCGCGGCCGCTCGGCGATTGGTCCGACCCCATCCTCCCAATTGTACCCGGAAAGGAAATTTCCGCCCGGATAGCGCACGATCGTAACGCCCAGCTCCTTTGTCAGGTTGGCGACGTCCTGACGGAAACCCTTGGCGTCGGCGGTCGGATGGCCCGGCTCGAAAATGCCGGTATAGACGCAGCGCCCCATATGCTCGACGAAAGTGCCGAAGAGACGCCGGTCGATGTCCGAGATGGCGAAATCGCGATCGACGACAAGACGCGCCTGAGGCATGGCTTTCCTTTCGCTTTATCCTTTGATGCCGGCCGAGAGCATGATCGCCTCGGTAACTCGGCGTTGGAAAATAAGGTACGCGGCGGCGACCGGCAGCGCCGCCAGCACAGCGCCGGCGAGATTGCGCGCATATTGCACGCCGAAGGCGTCGTGGACTTGGACGATGCCGACCGGCACGGTCATGGTCGTGTCGGAGGTTGCGACGAGAAATGGCCAAAGGAAATTGTTCCAGGTCGCAATGAACGTATAGATCGCCAGGGCTGCGGTCACGCCCCAGGTCATCGGGACGAATATCTTGATGAAAATGTCGAACTCGTTGGCGCCGTCGACCACGGCCGCCTCGCGGAACTCGCGAGGGATGGAATCAAAAAATTGCTTGTAAACCATAACCACGATCGGAAGGATTAGCACCAGTTGCGGCAGGATGATGCCGCCCCAGGTGTTGATTAATCCGAAGTCGTTCATCAGAACGAAATGAGGGACGATCAGCGCCGGCGCCGGCACCATGAAACTTGCGACGATCACCCCATAAAGCAAACGCCGGCCGGGAAACTTGAGCTGCGAGATCGCGTAGGCGCAGCCGGCGCTCAAGGTCACGACCAAGAAAGTGACGGCGCTGGCGGTGACGAGAGAATTGACGTACCATTGGCCAATGATCGTATGGACAAAGACGTAGATGTAGGAGGCCAGCGTCGGCGTCTCAGGGACCAAGCGGATCCCCGGCGCGACCACCTCGTATTCGGGCTTCAGCGTGGTGACGACGGTCCAGTAAAGCGGAAAGACCCAGGTTGCCGCGACCGCCAGCGTGACCAGCGTGATCAGAAGATCGACAAGGGAAAGGCGAATTCTCACCGCGCTTCCCTCGTTCGCAATATCTGGAGCTGGAGGACGGAGAGCGCTGCGATCATCACGACCAGGAACAGCGACACGGTCGCGCCATAGCCGCCGTGGTTGAGCGTGAAAGCCTGCTTATAGATGTACTGCACCACGACATAGGTGGAGTTGAACGGCCCCCCTTGCGTCAAAAGATAGACCTGATCGAAAATCTTGAGCTGGATGATGAGTTGAAAGGTGAGAACCAAAACGGTCACCGGCCAAATCAGCGGCCAGGTGATGTCGCGAAACTGCCGCCACCGGCCCGCGCCGTCGACTGAAGCGGCGTCGTAGAGGTCGGGCGGGATATTCCGCAAGCCCGCGATGAAGAGAAGGACGTTGAACCCGTTGGTCCACCAGATGGTCACGAAAGCGACCATCGGCATCGCCCAGTTCGCATCCCTGAATACGGAGACCCGCGATCCGACAAACCAGGCGATCAGGTATTGGGCTATGCCGAACTGGAAATCGAGCAGCCATCCCCACAGCAGGGTGACCACGCTGCTCGGCAGGATATAGGGCAGAAAGAAGCAGGCCAGGACGATGCTCTGCAGCCATCCCTTGAGGCGGACGACCATCATCGCGAAGGCGAGGCCGAGCAAGGTGTTGGGGACGACGGTCAGCAGCACAAAATAGCCCGTGTGAACGACGGAATCCTTGAACAGGCCGTCCTCGATGAGGCGCAGATAGTTTCGCCAACCGACCCATTGTCCGGCGCCGATCAACGGCGCATCGGTGAAGCTCAACTCGATCATGTTGAGCATCGGGTAGATAAAAAGCACGCTGAAGGCGATGACGAACGGCGCGACGAAAACCACTATCGGAAGCGTCTCGCTGCGCCGATCCGCCATGAACGCCTGGCTCCGCTTTGACCGCGTTCGAGACGGCCGACGCCGCGTTGCGGGCGACGTCGGCCGAACGCCTAGCGCTGGACCTTACTTGAGGTCGCCCTGCAATTCATCGGTGAGCTGCTTGATCGCATCGCCCGGCGCGAGCTGGCCGTTGACCGCCGGCAGGATGAAATTGGTCGCCGCGTCATAGACCGGCGAGGCGACGCCGGCAATTTTCGACTTCGGATCGAATACCGCCGTCTTGGCCAGCGACGAGTACGTCGCGTTAGGCTGCATCTGCTTGTAGTCCGGCGTTTCGGTTACCGGCTTGTAGGCCGGTATATGGCCGGCGGACGCCCACATGATGCTGTTCTTATTCATCCAGGCGATCACCTTCATGATCGCCTCGACCTTCTCCTTCGGTACGGGGTTGCCCTTGCGTTCGGGAATCGCGAAGGAATGCGAATCGGCCCAGGTTGCGGGATGATCGAACAAGGTCGGAATCTGGATCGCGCCGAACTCGAAGCCGAGCTTGCCGTTCTTGGCGAGATCGACCATGGTCGGCACTTCCCAGACGCCGTTGATGTGGAAAGCGGCCTTGCCCGAGGTGAAGAGGGCGATCGAGGCCGGGTATTCGGTGAGCTTCGGCGCATAACCTTTGGCGATCCAGTCGGCGATAGCGCCAGTCGCTTTTACCGCCTTAGCTTGGGAGTCGCCGGCGAGGATTTTGTCGTCCGTGAGGAAGTCGCCGCTCTGCTGATTGAGCAGCGTGTAGAAAATGCGCCAGATCGTGGCGCCGTCGGACGAGGCGAAGGAGAGGCCGTACTGCGTCTTGCCGCCGGTCAGCTTTTTCAACGCCGCGCTGAAATTGTCGAGTCCGTCAAGACCCTTGGGCAAGCCATCGTCGCCGAGCAGTCCCGCCGCCTTCAGCGCGTCCTTGTTGTAGTAGAGGATGATGGAGTGGATATCGAGCGGCACTCCATAGAGCTTGCCGTCGACATGAGCGGCGTCCCAATCGGTCGGGAAATAGTCGTTTTCGCCTAAGCCGACCGCTTTCAACTCGTCCATGCTGTAAGGCCGCAAGGTGCCGGTGGAGACGCCAAGCGGAAGCCGGGAGAGATGGTACGTCATCACGTCCGGGCCCTGCCCGACCGCCGCAGACGTCTGCACCTTGGTGTAGAAAGGCACTCCCCATTCGAGCGTGGTCGGCTGGATCTCGATATCAGGATTCTCGGCGTTGAATTTTTGGATCATCGCCTTCATCCGGACGCCGTCGCCGCCGCTCAGGAAGTCCCACCAGACGATCTGAGTCTTGGCCTGAGCCGCGACGCTCATGGCGCATAGTCCGATCGTGACGGCAAGCGCTTTGAAAAGCTTCATGACGTTTCCTCCTCTGGCCGTTGCATTAGGTTGCGACTGACCGGCGCGGCGCTAAGCGCACCCGAGGTAGAGGTCGCTGCGCCTCGACTCGTCCCTCCCCAAGATATCCGACGGCGGACCGCCGCCGGAATGGCCGTGTTCACCAAAGTGGCGGCGCATTTCATATTACCATATGCTGTAAACCGTGCGGCAGCGACCCGCAATTGTCAATGCCCCCGCGCCGAGTTTGCGAAGGCGTGGAAGCGAAGCCGCCATAGGCCTTGCGCCCGGAAGCAGCCAATGCTCAACGGCATGCCAAGGCCGGTCGCTGCGCGGACCTGCGCTTGTCGGCAGCGCAGACGCTTTTTTGGCCGGCGCCTGAGGAAACGCGTCGAAAACGAGCGGTCGCCGGAGCAGGAATAGCCGACAAGCGTCGCCTCGTGGGGGTGGCATGTTCGAACGGAACACTTCGGTCAGCACGATGAGCGCGCAAGTTGCGCGCATCATCGGAACGCGCATCGTCTCGGGCGAGTTCCGGCCGGGCGATTCCTTGCCGATCGAAAGCGAGCTGTGCCTCGCCTATGGCGTATCGCGCTCGACGATCCGCGAGGCGATCAAGAACCTCGCGGCCAAGCGGCTGATCGAAGTTGGGCCGAAGGTCGGAACGCGCATCCTTCCATTCTCGAGTTGGAACCTCCTTGATCCCGACGTCCTGTCGTGGCGGCTCAACGCGCAATTCGATCGCCGCATCGTCGAAGACCTGTATGAGATGCGTCAGTGTTTCGAACCGCGCGCCTGTTTTCTCGCGACGCGCGACGGGACGGCGGAGGATCTTGAGCATATCCAGCGAAGCTACTCCGATTTGATCTCGACGCTCCACGCCCCCGCCCTTGCGGCGAGCGCCGAAACGGAATTCCATCTCGCCATCATCGCGGCGACGCATAATGGACTTTTCGTCACGATCGGCGGCGCGGTCAAAACCGCCTTGCGCGTTTCCTTTGCGCTGATGCAGAACAGCCCCGGCCGCGAGGCGATCGACCTTGGCGCTTATGAAACGGTTTTGTCGGCCATACTCGCGCGCCGCGGCGAGGACGCGGCCGAGGCGATGCGCGGGCTCCTCGAACTGTCCCGGCGACGCGTTCTAAACGCGTTGGACAAAGTCCCTAACGGACAATCATCGTAGCCGCCGCCTGCGCTGCCGCGAAATGGCGCGCTTGACGCCAGGCGGCCCGCATTTCTAACCAGGGGTTAACGCTACTTTTAACAATAACGATTCAGATATGGAATAGAACGCGACCCCTTTAACGATCAAGTATGAGAATTATTAGCAAATTGGGCGGGGATTGATCTTTCGACATGCCTTTGACCCTATTTATCGTCGTCAGCTCCTGCGTGACGATTTTCGCCGCCTTCGCGGCGACGCGGGCGTTTCGCGCGTCGCGGCGCGCCATTGAGGCGCGCGGCGCGGCGGAACGCTGCGCCGCGGCCCTCGTCGAGCAGACGAGGCAACTCAATGCGGCCCTCAACAACATGTCTCAGGGCCTCTGCATGTTCAATGCGGCGGGCGAGATTGTCGTGTGCAACAAAACTTACCTGCGCATGTACGCTCTTTCACCAGACGTGGTGAAGCCCGGCTGCACGCTGCGCCGGTTGATCGAGCATCGTCGAGAGGTCGGCCTCTTCGCCGGCGACGTCGACCATTACATCGCAACCATCCTCGCCAATGTCGCCAGCGGCGAGATCAGAACGCACCTTGGCGCAACCGCCGACGGGCGCGCCATCAATATTGTCGATCGGCCAATGGCGGGCGGCGGTTGGGTCGTCACCCACGAGGACATTTCGGAGCGTCGCCGCGCCGAGGAGAATATCGCTTATATGGCGCGTCACGACGCCCTGACCGATCTCGCCAACCGGTCGCAATTCGCTGAGAGGATCGAGTACGAGGTGGCGCGCGCGCGCCGCTCCTCGGACGGATTCGCCGTCTTTGTCATCGACATCGATCATTTCAAGACCATCAATGATTCGCTCGGCCACCCGATCGGGGATCAGTTGCTGCGCGGCGTCGCGGAACGTCTGCGCAAGGCGACGCGCGGCGGCGACACAGTGGCGAGGCTCGGCGGCGACGAATTTGCGATTCTGCAGACGCTCGAGGGCCGCCCGGTCGACAGCGTCAGGGCGCTCGCCAAGCGTCTGTTGCAAAGCGTCGGCGCGCCGTACGACATTGACGGCCATCAAGTGTCGACGAGCGTCAGCATCGGCGTCGCGATCGCGCCGCAAGACGGCGAAGAGGCGAGCCAACTCCTGAAGAACGCCGACCTCGCGCTCTACCGCGCCAAATCCGATGGCCGCAGCGCGTATCGTTTCTTCGAGGCGTCGATGGACGCCGAGGCGCGCTCGCGCCACGAGCTGGAAGCGGACCTCCGCGGCGCGCTCGCGCGAAACCAGTTCGAGATTTTCTATCAAACGGTCTTCGAGGTCGAGAGCGGAGAGATCTCCGGCGCGGAGGCCTTGCTTCGCTGGCGCCATCCGCAACGCGGCCTGGTGCGGCCGGATCACTTCATCCCGCTTGCTGAAGAGACAGGCCTCATCGTGCCGATCGGCGAATGGGTGCTGCGGAACGCTTGCGCCCAGGCCGCGCAATGGCCGGGCTCTCTCAAGCTCGCCGTCAATCTCTCCGCGGTTCAGTTCAGACGCGGGGATCTCGCAGGGACAGTCGCCGCGGCGCTCAAAGAATCCGGTCTTGCGCCGGAGCGGCTGGAGCTCGAGATCACCGAGTCCGTGCTGCTCGTTCAAAACGCCGACACGCTTGCCGCCCTGCATGGATTGAAGGCTCTCGGCGTCGCCATTGTGCTCGACGATTTTGGCACCGGCTTCTCGTCGCTGAGCTATCTCAGGATGTTCCCGTTCGACACGATCAAGATCGATCGGTCCTTTGTCGGCGACATGCTGACCAGAGCTGATTGCGCGGCGATCGTCAGCGCCGTGACCAGCCTCAGCCGGACGCTCGGCATCACGACCACCGCCGAAGGCGTCGAAACGCCGGAGCAACTCGAGCTCCTGCGCGCCGCGGGGTGCACCCTGGCGCAGGGCTTCATGCTGAGCAAGCCTCGCCCTGCCGCCGAGCTTGATTTCGCCCCAGCGGCCCCGCAGCTTCGCGCCGCCGGCTAACCGCCCGCGGTTTTCTTCCGCGCGGCCGGAGCGGACATGCGATAGTGTACTTCGCGCCGTCCGGCGTGGAGACCTTCGATGAGCCAACGCATCGCCATCGCCATTCTCGACGACTATCAAAACGTCGCGCTTCGTTCCGCCGACTGGTCGATTCTCGGAGACGTCGACATAAGGGTCTACAATGATCACGTCGACGATCGCGCCAAATTGGCCGAGCGCTTGAGACCCTGCGCCGTCATTTGCGCGATGCGCGAGCGAACGCCAATCGACCGCGTTCTTCTCAGCCAACTGCCCGATCTTCGCTTGATCGTCAGCACGGGCAAGCGGAACGCGGCGATTGACGTTGAGGCGGCGCGCGAGCGCGGGATCGTCGTATGCGGCGCCGGCGGGTCGTCGACCGCGGCGCCGGAATTGACATGGGCGCTGCTGCTGGCCGCCGCGCGGCGCCTGCCCGCCGAATTCGAGGCGATGCGCGCCGGCCGTTGGCAGACGACGATCGGCCGCGATCTTTCCCAAAGCACCCTGGCGCTCCTTGGCCTGGGCGGAATCGGCCAAGTCATGGCCCGCTACGGGCAAGCTTTCGGGATGGAAGTCATTGCTTGGAGCGAGAACCTCGACGAAAAGCGCGCCGCCGCGGCCGGCGCCCGGCGCGTGGAGAAGGACGAGCTCTTTCGTCTGGGCGATTTCATCAGCGTTCACTTGCGCCTGTCGCCGCGCACGCGCGGCCTCGTCGATGCGAGAGCCTTGTCGCTGATGAAGCCGGACGCAATTTTAATCAACACGTCCCGAGGGCCGATCGTCGACGAGGCCGCCCTTATCGATGCGCTACGGAACCACAGGATCGGCGCCGCCGCGCTGGATACGTTCGACATCGAGCCTTTGCCGAAAGACCATCCGTTCCGGGCCCTCGACAATGTCGTGGCGACAGGCCACGTCGGCTATGTCACGGCCGGCTCATACCGCGCCTACTATGGCGAAACAGTCGAAAACATTCGCGCCTGGCTCGACGGTCATCCAATCCATATCATGGAGAGTTGAAAGAGGCCGCGGCGCGCTTTTACCGCCGATTTTCGCGTTAATCCAAGATTAAGCGCGATTTGCGACCCTTGCGACCTATTCTCTAGGACGCCGCAATGAGCCGCGCGCCATCGGCCGCGAAGACCGCCAAGCCCCGCCAGCAACAAAAGCTACGCTTCGAAGCCGCGGTCCGCAATATTTCCGAAGGCCTCTGCATGTTCGATGCGGAGCGCAAGCTCGTGATCTGCAACGAGCGCTATGCTTCCATCTATAAGCTGCCGCCGGAATTAACCAGAGCCGGCGTGCCGCATCACCGCATCGTCAATTACCGGCTCGAGCGCGGCATGCAGCCGGTCGGGAGCGAAGGCTTTCTGGCCCGCCATGAAGAGCTTCTGCGGGAAGGCAAGCCAGGCGTGGTGAGGGTCACGCTCGGGAATGGCCGGATCATCGAAATTCGCCATCAGCCGATGGCCGATGGCGGCTGGGTTTCGACGCATCGCGACATCACCGAGGAAATCGCCCGCGCAAAAGAGCTGGAGCTGCAAAATTTTCTCTTTGAATCCGCGCTCAACAATATGACGCAGGGACTATGTATGTTCGATAGCGACAAACGCCTCGTCGTATCGAACCGTCGCTATGCTGAAATGTACAACATTCCGCCGGATAAAGTTAAGCCGGGCATGACGCTCGCCGAAATTCTTCGCCAAAGGCTCGAAGCCGGCAATGTGCCGGTCGAAGGAATCAATGTCTTCGTCGACAAGCGGCCTAAACTCGACGCGGGACAATGCGCTTTCGACGTCGAGATGACCGACGGCCGGATTATTTCGATCCTGCATCAGGCTTGGGGCGACGACGGCTGGGTCGCAACCCACGAAGATATCACCGAGCAACGCCGCAACCAGGCGCGCATCCGGCACATGGCCGGTCACGACCCTCTCACGGATCTCCCCAACCGCATTCTGTTCCAAGATCACCTGGAGCAAGTGAAGGCGCGCGTTGGAGGCGGCGAGACGCTCGGCGTTCTTTGCATCGATCTCGACTATTTCAAGGGGGTCAACGATACGCTCGGCCACGCCGTCGGCGACGCCGTTCTCAAGAAAGCGAGCCAGACCTTGCTCGACTGCATGCGCGAGAGCGACATTGTCGCCCGGCTCGGCGGCGATGAGTTTGCGCTCCTCGCCGGCCGCCTCGAGAGGCCGGAGGATGCGGGCGTTCTCGCCGCGAGGATCGTCAAGCGAATTGCCGAGCCTCTCGACATCGAAGACCACCGTATCTTCATCGGGGCAAGCGTCGGCATTGCGGTCGCGCCAATCGACGGCGAGGATGGCGAGGCGCTGATGAAACACGCCGATCTCGCCTTGTATCGGGCGAAGAGCGAAGGCCGCGGGACGTACCATTTCTACGAAAAAGGCCTGGACGCGGCTCTGCAGGAGCGGCGGACGATGGAGACCGATCTCCGCAATGCTCTGCTTCGCGGCGAATTCCGCCTTGTCTTCCAGCCTTTGGTCAATCTCGCCGAGAATCGCGTCTCCGCTTTCGAGGCGTTGTTGCGTTGGGAGCACCCAGAGCGAGGGTTGATCGGTCGACCTTCATCCCCGCGGCGGAAGAGACCGGCCTTATCGCGCCGATCGGCGAATGGGTCCTTCACGAGGCTTGCGGCGTTGCGGCGAAATGGCCGGACCCCATCGGCGTCGCGGTCAATCTTTCGCCGGTCCAGTTCAGGAAAAACCGCAATCTGGTCGCGCAGGTGGAATCCGCGCTCGCGGCCTCCGGGTTGAAACCCGATAGGCTCGAACTCGAAATCACCGAGTCCGTTTTGGTGACGGACGATGAGGCGGCTCTCGCTATCCTGCGCCAGCTCAAGGCGCTCGGCGTCAAAGTCGCCCTCGACGACTTCGGGACCGGCTATTCGTCGCTGAGCTACCAGCGCCGGTTCCCCTTCGACAAAATCAAGATCGATCGATCGTTCGTCCGCGAGTCCACCGAGAACGCCGACGGCTTGGCGATCGTCAAGGCGGTTATCGGCCTCGGTCGAAGCCTCGGACTGGCGACGACGGCGGAAGGCGTCGAGACGGAGAGCCAGCTCGACATCGTTCGCGAGCAAGGATGCACGGAAGTTCAAGGATTTCTGTTCAGCGTGCCGCTTCCCGCCACGGCCGCGAACGAGTTCGTCGCAAGGCTTCGCTTTTCGAACCCCGCGCAAAGGGGAATGCGTCGGGC
>DATGHD010000029.1:0-10307 GCA_035308145.1 Roseiarcus sp. | reverse complement strand
TAGGGCTGACCGCTCGCTGGATCGAGAATGTCGCAGACGATCGACATCGTCGAGGCGGCAAAGAAGGGATCCATGCAGGCGGAGGTCGGATCCGGCATTAACGTCATGTCGGATTCGTTGATCGCCTTCCAGCCGGCGATCGAGGAGCCGTCGAACATCAACCCGTCGGCGAAGGCGTCCTCGGTGATCAGCGATTGATCGAAAGTGACGTGCTGCCATTTGCCGCGCGGGTCGGTGAAGCGCAGGTCGACATATTTGACGTCATTGTCCTTGATCGCCTTGAGGACATCCTTGGCGGTCTTCATGTTCTGCCTCTCTTTGAGCTCTTGGTCGTTTCATCCGCCCGGCGCGGTAGGCGCTGGGAAGGTCGGATCGGGCGAAATTACACCGCATCCGCCCCGGTTTCGCCGGTTCGGATGCGGATCGCTTCCTCGATATGCGATACAAATATCTTGCCATCGCCGATTCGACCGGTCTGGGCCGCCTTCCGGATGGCTTCGACCGCGCTGGCCAGACGATCGTCGGCCACGACGACCTCGATCTTCACTTTCGGCAAAAAATCGACGACATATTCGGCGCCGCGGTAGAGTTCTGTGTGGCCCTTTTGCCGGCCGAACCCTTTCGCCTCGGTAACGGTGATCCCCTGGACGCCGGCTTCCTGCAGGGCCTCCTTCACCTCGTCGAGCTTGAAAGGCTTGATGATCGCTTCGATCTTCTTCATTGCGGTCGATCTCGCTCCGACGCTGGCCCCGCTCAAAATACGCCGACTTTGTCGTTCCTGGCGCGCCGGGCTTCCTCATCTCGGTCCATAGCATCACCCCCGGCCGGCGCAAAGGTCGCAAAGACGGTCGCCGGCGAGCGGCGCAAAGTCTCACATTTGACAAAGGCCTAAGCGGATTTTGCCTAAAATATGAGCAACAAGCCTAAGATGCGGGCGTTATGATTCTCACACAGTCGGCGTCGTCTCGCCCGACGGGAAGATGCGCCAGGAATTCAGACCCGCCTTGGCGACGACCACGCGCCCGGTCTTGGCGACGCGGAGGAGGTGGGCGAAGACCCTCGGCTTTCGCCATTCGAAGGGCTGATGCGGCTCGCAGACCGCGCGGTATTCGTCGCTGTCGGCATCCTCCATCAGAATGGTTCCGATGCGATCGGGCCGCATGTTCTGCGGCAGCGCTCGTTCCGTCAGCCACAGGCATTCGAACTCGCGACAGACGTTCGGCCGAGCCGCGTAGATCGCGCAGCCGCCCGAGGCGACGCAGTTAACGCAGGGGCGGCCCGGCGGCTTCTTGAACTCGACAATCTCCAAGGCGGTGCAACACATCATGCAAGAGCCGCAGCTCTTGCCGGGAACGGAAGCCATCGTAAACCTTTTCGACGACGCGCCGCCCGAATCGGCCGGCAAACCGGAGAGAGCCTAGCACCTCGCGCGCCAAAGGAGGCGATGCCCGAGATTCTCGGCGTTTCACGTAACTGTCCCGCAAGTTTTAGCTGATACGCCATAAAGAGGAATTTCTTACCGCAATCGTTCAAAGGTCGCAGCGTTGTCGAGCGTGATTTCCAGAGGTTGGGCCAGAGTGGCGCGTTCCATGGGCCGACGCGCTTGCCTCGACTATGTCCGTCGCACCGACGCGACGGCGGCGGTCGAATTCGCCATGGTCGCCGCGCCGTTCTTCGCGCTGATCATCGCCACTCTCGACCTTGCGCTCTTATTCGTCGGCCAGGCGGCTCTCGAGACGGCGGTCGAAGAAACCTCTCGCCTCGTGCTCACCGGCCAGGCCCTTAGCGGCGGCCTCACCCAATCGCAATTCAAGCAGGACGTCTGCAACGCCCTTCCCTCGCCCTTCCTTTGCAGCGGCATCATGGTCGATCTTCAGACGGCCAGCTCCTTCTCCGGCGCGAGCACTTCTGCGCCGACGCTGACTTACGACGCCAACGGCAACGTGACTAACGTTTGGCAATACCAAATCGGCGGCCCCGGATCTATCGAGGTCATGCGCGTCATGTATCAGTGGCCGGTCGTTCCGGGGCCGCTGGACGTCAATTTCGCCAATCTCTCGAACGGCAAATATCTGCTCATGGCCACCTCGGTGTTTCGCAATGAGCCCTGATCCGACAAAAGCCGGCGAAGGACCGCCTCGCGGCTCACGGAGCCTTCGCGCCTTCTTGCAGCGCGGCGTCGGCGAACGAGCGATCGCCGCGACCGAATTCGCGCTCATTCTTCCGGTCGCCCTGATCGTCTTTACCGGCGCGTTGATTTATGGCACCGCGAGCGAGGTCAACCGCAAGGTCGCGCTGACGGCGCGCGACGTCACCGATCTGGTGACGCAATACGAAAGCCTCACGCTCGCGGACATGACCACGCTGATCAATTCGGCGGCGCAGGTGCTGACCCCATTCCCGTCAAGCAACGCGGTGGTCATCGTGTCTGAAGTCACGATGAACTCCAGCGGCCAAGGAACAATCACCTGGAGCGCGTCGTCGTCCAATGGAACGCCTTTCACGCAGGGGGCGTCAGTAACGCTCCCCACCAATATCCAGGCGATTCCCAACGCGACCAGCCAAACGAGCCTCAGCTTGATCTGGGGCCACGTCACTTACGTATATACGCCGACCATCGGCTATCAGTTGACCGGTCCGATTGTTTTATACGACGACATTTATTTGCAGCCGCGCCTTTCGGCGACCGTCTCATACCCCGCCGCGACAACGACGCCCTGAAGATCTTCTCGTTCGGCGATCGACTTTTTTCGCCTGTCGCCGGCCGCCGCCTGCGCTGTCTGCGGAGCGGACAGCGCCCATCGGCGCCAGCCGCCTCAGTCTGCGTGCAAGGCAAGGTCGAACCGCCGAGAGGACGCCCACGCTCACTGCGCCACGCGAGCCGACCTCAACAGTGCGATCGGAACGGCGCCGCTCTCTGGCCGGTCGGTCGCCCAATCGAGGTCCCACCCGTAGATCGCCGTCGTAGCAACCGTCCATCCGGCGGCGCGGAGAGGCCAGGACGACCATCCGCTCGACGAGAGCAGGCGCTCGCTCCTCACTGAGTGAGGTGCGAGCTCTGCAGCGCCATCTGAAACAAGGTTACCAGCGCAGCGGAAATATCCTGGCCAACCTGCACCTGATAGAAAAGGCCGGGAGACGCGCAGTTGTTCTTCAAATCCGGGCCGATTTGATCGCCGGAAATGCCGCCGGGCTGGAACTGATAGATATAGGAATCGTACCAGCTGCCGGTCGCGCCGCCATCCAACGGATAGTAGGTCGTATAGAGAATCGCGATTTTAATTCCTCTGGCCTTGATCGCCGCGCAGGTCTTCGTCGAGGGAACATTGGAATTGGCGGCGAACGGCGCCTGCTGACGGTTGCCGTCCGCCGTGCCCGCGGTCACGCTGCCGACAATTTCATCCTCGATGCCGTCGGTGACGATCATCAGCACCTCGGCGGGCGTGCTTCCCTTGGCGCCGGTGCCTGGGTTGGGAATGTAATTGGCGTTCGAGGACGTGTTCAGGGGAGTCAACGTGGCGTCGATATTCGTGTCGGTATCGCTGTTGGAACTCCAAGCCGTGCATGTCGTCGTAGTCACGCCGTTTTTTGTCTTGGTTTGCGTTGCCGTGCAGATGTTATTGTTGTCGTAGACTTCCATTGCCTGGATTGGGCTGGGGTTCGCGCTGAGATTTGACTGCAAGGTCGAGAGGTCGCTGGTCAACGCATAGAGCGGATGGAGGGCTGTATCGAACGTATCGATGGCGATCTGATAGGTCGGCGTCCAGCCGTAAGTCGACTGGTTCGAGTTCATCGTGCTGATGGCGGAGCTGACCATCGCCGAGGCGGCCTGGCCGACTTCGTCGATACGCAGCGTGAGGCCGAGGTTTCGCGCGAGCGCGTAATTGTCTTCGCCGCCCGGATTGCCGAGATTGTCCGCGGCCGGGTTGTACTCGTGACAGGCGAAGGCGCAGCCTTTGGTGTTCCCATCGACCTGGCTCTGCGTATTGGCGGTCATCGTGTTGATGCCGGCCTGCGTCGCAGGAATCGCCATCGACGGCGAGGTGTCGAGCAGGACGTAGAAGTTGACGTTGGGCGGCGTCGAGCCGTTCGCCGTGGAGCTGCCGGTGACCGTCATGGCGTTCATGCCGAGCACGCCGCTAAAAACGTTCGCGACTTGCGCCGAGTAGGAGACCTGCGCGGTCCTGGTCAGTCCGCTATCGGTGATTGTGATGGTGAGATTGGTGCTCGGATTATACGTAATGCCCGTTAAACCGGAGACCTGCCCCTCGAACATGTCCGTCGCGGCGGTCTTCGCCACCGCGTCGGATTGCTGCATCATCGTCGGCGTCACCGCCGCGAGAGCCGCCGCATCGGCCGCGGCGTTCAACTGCGTCCATTTTCGAGCGTTGTTGGCGTAGTCGACGCCCATGCCGATGGCGAAAATCAAGGGAACCGCCATGAGGCCGTAATACATGGCGACATTGCCGCGGCGATCCCGGGCGAAGCGACGAAACGGATCTATTCGCATGGCGGCCTCTCGGCGAACCTCGCAACAATGAGCGTTTCCCGCCGACATGACGCTTGGCGAGACCTGCGATCATTGACCGCCCGCCGCTAAGGATCCGTTACATGAATGAGCGAAACTCGGCCCCCGACGCGCAATCCTTGACTGCCCAGGCGGCGATTCGCGGGCTTAAGGCGGCGTTCGCCGGCCTTTGAAGCCCGATTATTCAAAACATACTTACATTTGGGTAAATTCGCCGGTCGGAGATTGAGGAGGCGGCAACGCACGCGCGCCGAGGGGGCGCGGCGCCAAGCTTGACAGGGCGCCGCGGGCGTTGTTTTTGCGCGCCCACTCGCGATTCTTAAGGGCGGCAATGGGGACGGCCTTCGTATTTCCAGGGCAGGGCTCGCAGGCGGTTGGAATGGGCAAGGCCCTCGCCGAGCGCTATCAACCGGCGCGCGAGGTTTTTGCCCGCATCGACGCGGCGCTGGATCAGCCGCTTTCGAAGCTGATGTTTGACGGACCGGAATCGGAATTGACGCTGACGGCGAATGCGCAGCCCGCCCTCATGGCGGTCAGCTTGGCCGCGACCCGCGTGCTCGAGGCCGAAGCCGGCCTGAACATTGGCCGGGACGCCCAATTCGTCGCCGGTCATTCGCTTGGCGAATATTCTGCGCTTGCCGCCGCCGGCGCCCTGACGATCGAGGACGCCGCAAAGTTGCTGCGCATCCGCGGTCGGGCCATGCAGGAAGCGACGCCCGTCGGCGAAGGCGCGATGGCCGCCATCCTCGGTCTCGACTTTGCACAAGTCGCAACGATCGCCGAGCAGGCGACGCGGGACCTTTCGTCGCTGGGCGCGATCTGCCAGCCCGCCAACGACAACGGCGGCGGCCAGGTGGTGATTTCAGGTACGAAAGCTGCGGTCGAGCGCGCCATGGAGCTTGCCAAGCTCAAGGGCGCCAAGCGCGCCATTGCGCTGGCCGTCTCGGCGCCCTTCCACTGCGCGCTCATGCAGCCCGCGGCGGACGCGATGAAATCAGCTCTCGCCAACGTCGCGATCCGCCCGCCCGCCGCCCCCCTCGTCTCCAATGTGCGGGCGGCCGCCACTCAGGATCCCGAGCAAATCCGCGTCAATCTCGTCGAGCAAGTCACCGGCGTGGTGCGATGGCGTGAAAGCGTGCTTCTGATGGCGGAGCGCGGGGCTCGCCGCTTCGTCGAGCTCGGTTCAGGCAAAGTGCTGACCGGCCTCGTCAAACGGATTGTCGACGGCGCAATCGCAGTCAATGTAGGAGCGCCCGCCGACGTCGAGGCTTATATGGCGCCGGCCGCGGCGTCCTGATCGAAAGGGCTTTAAATTCCCGTGTTCGAACTTACCGGAAAGGGCGCGCTCGTCACCGGCGCGTCGGGCGGCCTCGGCGGCGCGATCGCCAAGGCGCTGCGCCGCCAGGGCGCGCGGGTCGCTCTGTCGGGCACGCGGCGCGAAGCGCTTGAGGCATTGGCGGCGGAGCTTGGCGGCGACGCCATCGTGCTGCCGGCGGATTTGAGCGATGCCCAGGCCGTCGAGGCTTTGGTCCCGGCCGCCGAAACAGCCTTCGGCGCCCTCGATATTCTCGTCAACAACGCCGGGGTCACGCGCGACAGTCTCTTCATGCGGATGAAGGATGAGGATTGGGATCGCGTGCTTGCGGTTAATTTGACCGCCGCCTTCCGGCTGGCGCGGGCGAGCCTCAAAGGCATGATGCGCCGCCGGCACGGCCGCATCATCAACATCACGTCGGTCGTCGGCGTCACCGGCAACCCCGGGCAAGGCAATTATGCGGCGGCGAAAGCCGGCCTGCTCGGCATGTCGAAATCGCTCGCCGCCGAGGTCGCAAGCCGCAACATCACGGTCAATTGCGTCGCGCCGGGCTTTATCGTGAGCCCGATGACGGACGCGCTCAACGACAAACAGCGCGAAACGATCCTGGCGACCGTGCCCATGGGACGGCTCGGCGAGGGCGCCGATGTGGCGGCGGCAGTGGTCTATCTGGCCAGCAATGAGGCCGCCTACATCACTGGCCAAACCCTCCACGTAAACGGGGGAATGGCAATGATCTGAGGAGTTTATGTAACGAGGGGGCGAGGCGATCGGGGCCCACGCCCGCCCCTCGCCTTGCCGAACAAGATATGCTATCGGAGCGTTAAGCCGCCATCGAGCGGCTGAAGAAAATGCGGGCGCCAATTTGAGTTGATCGACATCTTAAAATCCGCTCGCGCGGCGATGTGGCGCTTGCGCTGTTATGCGCAATCAGTTCCCGCGCCTTGCATGAGGCGCCCCCAATAAAGCGGATTCTTTAGGCCGCATTGAGGCGACAAGACCGGGAGCGGACGCGATCAGGTTCTGGGGATCCAACAAAAGCGGGCGTCCACGACGCCGCGAGTTTAAGGATGGGCAAAATGAGCGATGTCGCTGAGCGCGTGAAGAAGATCGTTGTCGAGCATCTTGGGGTCGATGCGGACAAGGTGGTGGACAACGCCAATTTCATCGATGACCTTGGCGCCGATTCGCTGGACACCGTTGAGCTGGTGATGGCCTTCGAAGAGGAATTCGGAGTCGAGATTCCGGATGATCAGGCCGAGACGATCGTTACCGTCGGCGACGCGGTGAAATTTTTGGAGAAGGCGGCGGCGGCCAAGTGAAGCGACGCTTTCGTTGGGGCGCCCCCGCCTTGACGGCCGCCAATCTCAAGTTTGGATCATGGGGCCGGCGTCAAGTCCGGCCCTTGTCGCATCGGGAGCGCGCCCCACGCATCGTCCCTTGAAGGGTAATCAATGAAACGTGTCGTCGTGACGGGGCTCGGAATGGTCACGCCCCTCGCCTGCGGCGTCGAGAAGACCTGGAGCCGCCTCATCGCGGGAGAGAGCGGCATCAGACGGGTGGAGAGTTTCGACGTCTCGGACATGCCCTGCCAGATCGCGGGGCAAGTGCCGCGCGGCGACGGCGCCGAGAGCAAATTCAATCCAGACGACTGGATGGAGCCGCGCGAGCATCGCCGCGTCGACGATTTCATCGTCTATTCGATGGCCGCCGCGACTCAAGCGCTGAGCGACGCCAAATGGGCGCCATCGACCTATGAGGAAGAGATCGAGAGCGGCGTGCTGATCGGCTCCGGCATCGGCGGGATCGGCGGCATCTACGACGCCTCGATCACGCTGAAGGAAAAAGGCCCGCGTCGGATCTCGCCCTTCTTCATTACCGGCCGCCTTGTCAACCTGACCAGCGGCTATGTCTCGATCGCCCACAAGCTCAAAGGCCCAAATCATTCGGTCGTCACCGCCTGCTCGACGGGGGCGCATGCGATCGGCGACGCTGGCCGACTCATCGCTTTGGGCGACGCCAATGTGATGGTGGCGGGCGGCGCCGAATCGCCGGTCAATCGCCTGGGGCTTGCCGGTTTCGCCGCCTGTCGCGCTCTTTCTACGTCCTTCAACGACCGGCCGGAAAAAGCCTCGCGTCCCTATGATCGCGATCGCGACGGCTTCGTTATGGGAGAAGGCGCGGGCTGCGTGGTTCTTGAAGAGCTCGAGCATGCGCGGCAGCGCGGCGCCCATATTTATGCGGAGCTCATTGGCTACGGCCTTTCAGGCGACGCCTATCACATCACGGCGCCGGCCGAGGACGGCGACGGCGCTTTCAGGGCGATGGCCGCAGCGCTGAAGCGGGCCAATCTGACGCCGTCCGACGTCGACTATGTCAACGCCCATGGCACTTCGACCCAGGCCGACGAGATCGAATTGCGCGCGGTCGAGCGGCTGATGGGCAACGCCGCCGGCGCGCTGACGATGTCCTCGACGAAGTCTTCGATCGGTCATCTGCTCGGCGCGGCCGGCGCGGTCGAGGCGATTTTTTCGATTCTTGCGATGCGCGACCAAATTGCTCCGCCGACCCTCAATCTCGACAATCCATCGGCTGAGACGGCTATCGATCTTGCCCCGCATAAGGCCAAGCCTCGCAAGATCGATACGGTTCTATCCAATTCCTTCGGTTTTGGCGGCACCAACGCTTCGATCATTTTCAAACGGATGTGAGTAAGAGTTCGCGGCGGGCGCTTCGTGGTTTCGCCACATTGACGGCTAGTTTAGGATCGTTTTTGGGAGGGCCGTCCCCCGGCCCCGGCGGCGAGCGATCATGAGCGACGGATCGAAACCGGAAGATCCCGCAGTCGAGCGACCGCGCGCCAGCCTTTTCGGCCGACGCGCAACGCCGCGATCGCCGACTGAGGCGTTGCAGCCGCAAGCGCCGCCGCCGCCGCCGGCGCCGCCGCCGCGAAAGCCCCGAAAGGAGGGTCTCTCGCGCCTCAGCGCGCTGCTTTCCTTCTTATTGATTGGGGCGGTTGGCGTCATCGCCGCCCTCGCCTGGGCGCTGGACGAGGCGCGCAAACCCGGGCCGTTGGCGGCGGACAAGATCGTCATCATCTCGCGCGAGGACGAAGCTGAAGGCGAGACGATTGCCGATCAACTGGAGCGCGCGGGCGTCATCGACAGCACGCTTTGGTTCAATCTGGTCGTGCTCACCGACGGCAACCGCGGCAAACTCAAGCGCGGCGAATATCTGTTCAAGGAACATGCGAGCCTCCGCGAGGTCGAGGAGACTCTGGTCTCCGGCAAGGCCGTGCAGCACAAGTTGACCATTCCCGAAGGATTGACCAGCGAGCAGGTGGCGCAGCGGCTGCGCGACAACGATGTCCTCGTCGGCGAAATCAAGGAGACCCTGCGCGAAGGCTCGATCCTGCCAGAAACCTATGAATTCCCGCGCGGGGAGACGCGCGAAGCGCTGCTGGCTCAAATGGAGAAGGCCCAGGCCAGGGCCGTCGACGAAATTTGGAAGCGCAGGGCCTCGGATTTGCCGATCAAGTCGCCGGGCGAGCTCGTGACATTGGCCTCGATAGTCGAGAAGGAGACGGGCAAGGCGGATGAGCGCCCGCGCGTCGCGGGCGTGTTCATCAATCGCCTATTCAAACGCATGAAGCTGCAGTCCGACCCGACAATCGTCTACGGCCTGGTTGGCGGCAAAGGCACGCTGGGCCACTCGATCTCGAAGGCCGAGGTCGAGCAGGCGACGCCCTATAACACCTACATCATCGAGGGACTTCCGCCTGGCCCGATCGCTAATCCCGGCAAGGCTGCGCTTGAAGCGGCCGCCAATCCGTCCCGCACCAAGGAACTCTATTTCGTCGCCGACGGAACCGGCGGCCACGCTTTCGCCGAGACGCTCGACCAGCACCTGAAAAATGTCGATCGTTGGCGGCAAATCGAGAAGGATGCGAAAGACGCGAAGGATCGGCTGTCGCCCGATCTGTTGCCGACCGCGCCAACCGCCGGGCAGCCCGCAGGGCCGCCGCCGGCCAGTCAGAAAAAGACCATGCTGGATACGACTGACGGCAAGGCCTTCGGGGCTCTCGGCGCCGTTGCTTCGCCGAAGGTCGCAGGAGCCCTTGGCGCGCTCGCGACGCGGCTCGCCAAATTGGGCGCCATGCCGGATACGACCAATGGCAAGGCCTTCGGCGCTCTCGGCGCCGTGGTTTCGCCTAAGGTCTCAGGAGCGCTCGGCGCGCTTGCGCCGCGGCTCGCCAAATTGGGCGCGGCGCGTCAGACGCGCGAAGCGCTGCTCGGGCCGAATGGGCTCCTGTCGGCGAGCGCGGCCAAGCAGAATATCGCAGACAGCGGCGCGATCGTCCAAGGCGTCAACGACGAAGCGGTCGTCGCCGATGTCGGCGGCGAGGGCGACGGCGGCGCCAGCGGGCCGGTGCAGTCGTACCCGATGTCGCCGCAAGCTCTCGCC
>DATGHD010000028.1:0-3689 GCA_035308145.1 Roseiarcus sp. | reverse complement strand
TGATGGCGGACATAGGCCCAGATGCCGCGCCACAGCAATTCAAGGGTGGGCTTCGCGCGATAGGCGGGCGCGACGCAGGAGCGGCCGAGTTCGAGAAAGCGCTTGCCCTTGTGGCGCGCCAGCATGGGGTGAATGTCGAATTCGCCGGCGCTGTAGAAGCCGAAATTCGCCTCGGCGACTTCTTGCCGGAGCAGGCGATAAGCGCCGACAACCTTGCCTGCGCCATCGCCCGACGCATGATCGAGCACGATCAAATGATCGCAGACGCGATCGAAAGGACAGACGTCCCTTTTGATCAGCCGCGCGGTCGGATCGGGCTTCGCGCCGCCCTCTTCGAAAAAGACCCGGTAGCGCAGCTTCTGCGCCTGCCGGATTTCTTTCTTGGTGGTGGCGAGCCGGACCTCTAGCGACCCGATCGCCCAAAGCCGCGGCGGCAGGCCTTTGAGGTCGCGGATGACGCGGGCCGGCGGGCGTGGAAACACAGGAGAGGCTTCGCGCCATCCGGTCGCGCCAATCCTGTGCGCAGCCATCTTTTGAGCCCCTGATTCGCCCCGTCACAATGGGGCAGATCACAGGCTTTAAAACAATTTATGACGATGCGGCGTGGAGGCGCGGCGAGCCGAGCCGCACCGCATCGATCGTCTCGGCCAGCCGGCCCAAATCGACCGGCTTGACCAGAAACTCGTCGATCCCGGCCGCGAGGCACTGCTGGCGATCCGACTCCATCGCATTGGCGGTCAAGGCGATGATCGGCATCCGGCGCGCGCCGGCTTCCTGCTCGACGCGCCGAATGATCCGCGAGGCCGCGCAGCCGTCTAGCCCCGGCATTTTGATGTCCATCAGGATTACATCGAAGCGCGGCGCCTCGCCGCGAGCGGCGGCCTCGCCGAGCTCGGCCGCTTGCCTGCCGTCGCGCGCCCGCGCAACGTCGAAGCCTAGCCGGCGCAGCGCCTTCTGGGTGATGGTCGCGTTGATGTCGTTGTCTTCGGCGAGCAGGGCGCGCAGCAGTCTTTGATCGGCGCGCCGCGTTGTGGTCGTCGGCGCTGTCGCGGGCTTGAAGGCAAATTCCGTCGCGAGACGATCGAAAAGCGAACGCGCCCGGACCGGCTTCACCAGCCAACCGTCGAAGCCGCGGAGTGACGTTTCGCCGAAGGCGCGCCGCTCGAAGGGCGAGAACAAGACGAGGCTTTTCGGCGCGCCGGCGGCGCGGGCGGCGAGCGCAAGGCGGTTGGTCGCCTCGACGCCGAGCGCGCAATCGACGATCACGAGATCAGGCTGCGGGCCGGCGGCAAGCGCGGCGAGCCCTTCATCCAGCCCTTCCGCGCGCGCGACTTCGACGCCCGCTTCGCCTAGCCGGGCGGCGATCGCCGGCGCTTCGAAAGGCGAGTGGGCGATGATCAGCGCCCGCGCGCCGGCGAGCTTCGGCGCGGCGGCTTCGCTTGGCGCCTTCATCGCCTTGCGCTCTTGCTCCTTGAGGCGGATGGAGAAGGCGAAGATCGCGCCCCGGTCAGGATTATCCTTGAGCGTCAGATCGCCGCCCATCAACGCGACGATGCGGCGCGAGATGGCGAGGCCGAGGCCGGCCCCTTCATGGTGGCGCGCGTTGGAGCCGTCGCCCTGCTCGAAATCCTCGAAGATGGCGCTGCGCCGATCCGGGTGCACGCCCGGGCCGGTGTCGACGACTTCGAAGGCGATTGCCCCGTCGCTTCCGCGCGTCAGGCTGACGCCAATCCCGCCGCGCTCGGTGAACTTCACCGCATTGCCGGCGAGATTGGTCAGCACCTGGCGCAGCCGCAGCGAATCGCCGAGCACGAAGCGGGGAACGTCCGCGGCAATGGAGGCCGCGATTTCGAGGCCCTTGCTTTGCGCGCGCGGCGCGAGCAGCTCGACCGTGCCCTCGACCAGCTGGTGAAGGTCGAAGGGTTCGCTGACGATCTCCAGCCGACCCGCTTCGATCTTCGAGAAATCGAGAATTCCGTCGATCAGATTGACGAGCGCTGCCCCTGAACTGCGGATCGCTTCGACGTAGCTTGAGTTTTCCGCGTCGAGGGGCGCCTCGCGCAAAAGGTCAGCCATGCCGAGTATGCCATTGAGCGGCGTGCGGATTTCGTGGCTCACGGTGGCGAGAAAACGGGATTTGGCCTCGCTCGCCGCCTCGGCGCGATCGCGCGCTTCAGCGCCCTCTTTCAGGCGCCAAAGCTCGTCGCGCAGCGTTTCGATCGTCGCCTCGGCCGAAGCGGCCCGCTCCTCGGCCTTGCGTCGCAGGCCGGCCAGAGCCAGGGCCCAGGCCAGCGCCAGCGCCAGGAAGGGCCCGGCTTGGAGAGCCAGCCCATGTGCCGAAAGCAGCGTTGAGAGGGCGTTTGCGTCCATGACCGATCAGGGTTTCGCGCGGAGCCACGCGGCTGACGCTTCAAGGGAATCTGACAGAACGCCGTTGAGAAATTGTTGCGACGACCGTTCAAGGACCACGTAACGACTTGACCGTCAGGCCGCCGCCGCCATGCGCTCGCCATTGGCGCGATAGGACAAAGCCTCGGCGAGATGGACCCGGCCGACTGAGCCGCCGCCGTCGAGATCAGCGAGCGTGCGGGCGAGCTTCAGCACGCGATGATAGCCGCGCGCGGAAAGGCGCATGCGTTCGGCCGCCTCCCTCAGTAGGGCGAATGCCGCCGGGGCCGCGTCAAGCGTTGTCTCGACGCATGTCGCGGGCGCCGCGGCGTTGCAGAGCACATGCGGCAGATCGAGCATCCGGTAACGCTCGATCTGAATCTGGCGAGCCGCCGCCACGCGCGCCGCGACTTCGGCCGAGCCTTCGCTCGGCGCGGGCAACAGCAAATCGGACGCGGTCACCGGCGGCACGTCGATCAACAGATCGAACCGGTCGATAAGCGGGCCTGAAAGACGGGCTTGGTACAAAGCCATGCAGCGCGCGTTCGGCCCGCGCGAGCAGGCGTATCCCGGTTCCGCGCCATGGCCGCAGCGGCATGGATTCATCGCCGCCACAAGCTGGAAACGCGCCGGATAAACGAAGCGATGATTGGCCCTGGCGATGGCCACTTCGCCGGTCTCGAGCGGCTGACGCAGGCTGTCCAAAGCCTGCGGATTGAATTCCGCAATTATGTAGCAGTCTCACCGGCTTATGTTGATGAACCGTCGAGAGGTCTTGGCGGCCTGCTCGCGCCGGTCTACCCTTTAATCGGGTGATTCGAATCACCGCGTGAACTTCCCGACACGGTTCCTGGGCGCCTAACCGCCCCGGGGCGCTCAAACCGTGAAGGGAAGCAATTATGCGTACGAACACCCCAACGGCCGACGATAGGACCGTATTTGTTCGGGAATATCTGAGGTTCAGGATGGGGAAGTGGGAGGCCGTCACCTCTCACTTCCGTCGACCGCCCCGGTAAGGCGGCTTATCCCTGATAACTTCGACGGCCCTTCGGGGCCGTCTTTTTTGTTGACGATCTATTCCGAGGGGTGACCCGACTAGGAGTCAAGCTCGAATCGCCATAGGTAAGACAATAGTTCTTGAAGGAGTCGCCTGACAAGACGAAATCTGCCAGAATTAGCAAGTTTTTGCCTGTGGCTCGCTTAGCGTAGGCGAATGCAGGCCAATTTTGGCATATCGTATGGCCGACAAGGCGGATACAGAGAAGGGCGCTGAAGCCGACAAGGGTGAGCAAGTGCGCTTC
>DATGHD010000027.1:0-6931 GCA_035308145.1 Roseiarcus sp. | reverse complement strand
GAGGCCTCGCAGCAGATCCTCTTCAGTCATACGGTCGAACTGAATGTCGCCGCCATCGCCTTGCGGAGCGTCGGGGGTGACCAACGGGGGCGCCGTCTCTATCTCAGGCTCATCCACCTCCACATTCTTCTGCAGCGAGTGGATGAGGCCTTCCCTGAGGTCGCCCGGCGAAAGGAAGCCGTCCCCAATCTCGCGCAAGGCGACAACCGGATTCTTGTCATTTTCTCGCTGCACGGCGATCTGGGCGCCGGCGGCGATCATTCTTGCGCGATGAGCCGCCACCAAAATGAGATCGAAGCGGTTCGGAATCTTGTCGACGCAGTCCTCGACGGTGACGCGCGCCATGGCTGGCTACTCCTCTAAGGGGTCGCCCGAAGGAATCCGGGAATTTGAGGTTTGTTATTTCGTATACCTCTAAGAGCGCCGTGACAAATCGCGAAGACGCTACGGCTTACGACGGTGACTAGAGGCAGGTCCGACGATGGTCCGCGAAATTTCAAACCTGAGACACCGGTCCTGGAATTAACGCTCGCGCTGAGAGGTCGACCCGCAGTCTGAAGTCCGGCTCGCGATCGGCGCCGCCATCGCCCTGTGAACGGCGTATTCGGTCCTCCGTGGCGGAGAACACCAAGAGTTCGTGCAATATCTGAACAGTCGACGGGAGAGGAATACGCCTTCCGAACCGATGTGTTTGGCCCATGGTCAAAACCACCTGTATGTCGTCCCGGGCGTAGTCGGTGGAGACCCCAAAGTAAGCGCCGTCAGTCATGCTTGAGTTGCGACTTCGCCCCCGGCGATTTAACGGACGCGGGCGAAGCGCAGGAGTCTGGGTTAGAAGCTGCGGCCAGCAAGCCAAGCGGTCACTTCGGCGTCCGCCCTTGCCTTATCCAGGCTGTAAGCCTTGCCGACCAGCGCCGATAGCGCGTCATGGCTCTTAACATTCGCCACCTCTGCTTCAGTGAGCTTGCCCCACTTGGTGTGAATGTCCTTGGGAGCGATTTTGATATTATCCATTATTAAATCTCCTGAAAGTATATATGTCGTGAAATCAATATTGGATTTCACTGATCAATTTAAAGCGAAGAAGGTGTCATAAAGATGTCTTCGATTATTAATTCATGCGTCAATTTATCAACGTATTCGAAACGGTGGAGATAATATTTTAGTTAAACCAAGTTATTCGTAACGAAAGACACAAATTACTTATGGATGGCTTGAAAAAAACTACGGACCATGGGGACGGCGTTCGGCTCGACGGCGGCTGCCGTATCCCCCCGCGGGGTTAGGGGCTTCGCGGCGTTGGCGGGGCTGTCAGAGCAGCGCTCGCCGCGGCCGCGCGATTCCATTGAAAATCAGGCGCGCTTTTTCGCAAATTAGGACTACGAGACATCGTTAGGCTTCGAATGAAGCGACACCGTCGATTTGTAGACGCCATCGCAGTAAATACGACACCCGTCCATTTCCCCATCGGGTTTTTCGACCTTTAGCTCAGAAATGGCGTATGCCCTCGCAGCTTGAAGGTCGACGAAGTCCTCGGTATGACGACTGACGTTCTTTCCTGCTGGCAGGTCTCTGGTACGACGGAAAAAATTGAATTGATAGGTCATCGGCTCTCCTGCTTTTCGCCAAGCATAGCAGAGAGATTGGGACCGTGCGAGCGAACGTCACGGTTGAGACACGCTAGCCCTCTGACGCGTGGCCCTTGGCTGTCAGCGGCCACGATACCTCACCAAGAATGACGCCGCCAAAATCAGAGCGAGCATAACGGCGACTGCCGCGAGCCGAAACCTGATCAGGGCCATTCCCCGAAGTCGAGTTCTTGCAATACGTCGAAAGACAGTCGAAAGGGAAAATTCAAATCGAGCCGCCGCCATTCCTCACTCACCGCGCGGACGCGTCACAACCCCTTGACGAATCCCGCGAGGCGCATCGCGCCTTCCGGCCAGGGGCCATGGCCGCTCTCGGAATTGATATGGCCGGATTGGCCGGCGTCATGGAGCCGAGAGCCCCAGTCGCGCGCCTTGGCCTCCGCCGCCGCGAAGGCGCCGTAAGGATCGTTGCGGCTGGCGACGAGGAGCGAGGGGAAGGGCAGGGGCTTCATCGGCGCAGGCGCGAACGCGCCGGCGCCGGTGGCGGCGAGCGCTTCGTCGCTCGGCGGCGCGACCAGAAAGGCGCCTTTGACGCGCTCGGTCGGCAGACGCTCCGCCGCATGCGCGAGCGTGACGACGCCGAGCGAATGGGCGAGGAGGAGCACCGGCCGGCTTGCCCCTTCGCAAGCCGCAACGACCGCCGCGACCCAGGCGTCGCGGTCAGGCCGATCCCAATCGACCTGTTCGACGAGCCGCGCATTGGGCATGCGCTGACGCCAGCGCGTCTGCCAGTGATCGGGCCCGGAGCCGTTGAGGCCGGCGATGAAAATCATGTCGAGGTCGACGGCGCGCATGCGAGCCTTCTAGACAGGCGCAGGCGCAAAGCGCAACGCCTTCTCGGCAAGGTTCGAACGCCGGCGGGCGCATGCCGTCCATGCTTTGGGCCCCGGCAGACGCGGCGCCCGCAATTGGCTATGGCTTGGCCGTGACGCTCTCGCTCAATCCCCGCACGACCGCCCTCATTCTCATCGACATCCAGAAGGGCACGCTCGCCATGCCGCTTTCGCCGCATGGCGCGGGGACGGTCATCGCCAATGCCGCGCGGCTCGGGCGCGCCTTCAATGAAGCCGGCGCGACGGTGGCGCTGGTCCACGTCGCTTTCTCGGCGGACGGCCGCGACCGATTGAGCCAGCCGGTCGACGCGCCGATGCCGATCGGCAATATGCCGGCGGACTGGTCGGACCTTGCGCCCGAGATCGCTTCGCTCAGCGCTGACGTCGCAATCGCCAAGCGGCATTGGGGCGCGTTTCATGGAACAGAACTCGATCTGCAATTGCGCCGGCGCGCGATCGACACGGTCGTCATCGGCGGCATCGCGACGAATTTCGGCGTCGAGCAGACGGCCCGCGAGGCGCGGCAGTTGAATTATGCGGTCGTCATCGCCGAAGACGCTTCGAGCAGCATCGGCGACGATTTGCATCGCTTCTCGATCGAGAAAATCATGCCGCGCCTGGCGCGGGTGCGGTCGACCGACGAGATCGTCGCGGCGCTGCGGGCGCAGTGACGCGGGCGCTACTCCGAAATGAAAGCGCCCTGCGCAGTGTCCTGATGGAAATCGCCGAAGAAGGGGAAGCGGCCGGGACCGAGCGGACGGATCCGAACTTTTCCTTGCTCTCCGGGCGGGATCACCTTCTCGACGGCCGGCGCATGCATTTCGAATTCATCGGCCGTGTCGTCGGCGTTGGTGACGACGATGAAGAACGGCTTGCCGGTCGGGCGTGCGGACCGTTTTCTTCGCGCGCCGTTTCACCAAGCGCAAACGAACGGTTAACGCGACGAACTCAGTAATGGATCGAAGCCGGCGCGCCGCCGCCTGCGGCGACGGCGTCGCCATTGATCGCGACGGCGCGGGACGCAATGCCCCCGGTTGTCACGCTTCAAACAGCCGTTGGCCGACATATTCGCCTTTTGCAATGCCGCCCGGGCAGGCGAAATGGCCGCCGCCGGTGTGGCTGACGAACTGGTTCATTTTGTCGAGGCGCGACAGCTTGTCGAAAATCTTGATGAAACCGTTGCGCGTGTCGCGCTGGTAGCACATGAACAACAGGCCGGCGTCGAACTCCATGCCTTCGCGATAGGGCGGCCAAGGCTCGGTCGTGACATTGGCGCCGTCATTATAGGAATAGGAGCGGCGCAAGACGCGCGATCCCGCCATCGCCGCTTCATGCGCCAGCCGAATATGCGAATTCTCGGGAATGACCGGATCGCCGTTTCGGTCGGTCGCCGCAAGATTGATCACGTCGTACTCGTGGTCGGCGCCGAGCGGCGCGCCGGTCAGTTTCTTGCGGCCGAACGCCTTCTCTTGCTCCGAAACCTTGGTGAGGTCCCAGTGTTCGAGCGCCATACGCGCCCGGCGAACGACCAGATAGGAGCCGCCGCGCATCCAAGCCGGCGCTTCTTCGCCGGCCCAGACGACCGCGTCCATCTCATAAGCGCTGTCCGTTGAAGGATTGCCGGTTCCGTCCTTAAAGCCCATGAGATTGCGCGGCGTCTTCCCCTGGCCATAGTCGGAGATGAAGCCGGTCTGCGCCCAGCGGATTTCGGCAAGATCGATGGCGATCCGCGACAATTGCCGGATGGCGTGGAACGCGACCTGGGGATTATCTGCGCAGGCCTGAATCGACAAATCGCCGCCGGTGCGGGCCGGCGCGAGCTGGTCGTTCGAAAATTGCGGCAGATCGACGAAGGCCTCCGGCCGCCGCGCAAGAAGGCCGTAGCGGTCGCGACCGTCTTTGACGAAGAGTCCGGGCCCAAATCCGAAGGTCAGCGTCAGCCGCGATGGCGAGAGGCCGAGCGCGTCGGCAGGATCGGGCGTCTCCTGATATTGGCCTTCAGCGCGGAGATCGACCGGGAGGCCTTCGGTCAGAAGCGCGGCGGCCTCCGTCCATCGGCGGAAGGTCTTGACGACGTCTTCGCGCTTATCGGCCTTAAGATCGTACGCCGCGAAATAAGTATGCGTCTGCGGGGAGGTGACGATCCCGCTCTGATGCGCGCCGAAAAAGGGCTCCGTCGTCGCGGCGGAACCAGCATCGAGCGCCCGCGCCGGCAGGGCGAAGCTCGACCCGGCAGCGGCGGCCATTCCGGCCGTCGCCCCGAGAAAGTCGCGCCGCGTCGCGCGGGATTTGTCGCCGTCGCCGCCTCTCAAAAACGTCGCCTTCGCGTTAAGCCTTTGGCATCATAAGCGCCGCCTCGCTGGCGGGCCAGAGCTCGATAAAAAGACGAAACACGCGTCGGGCGTCGATTATTCTAGAAGGTGATGGTCGTGCGCGCGCCGATCACCGCCTCGTTCTTCACTTTCTGCGCCGGGTTGTCCGGATTGGCGACGCCGGCGCCCGGATTGAAGATATATTGAAAGTCAGGCTGGATCTGCCACCAATCCGTCGCCTGGTATTGATAGGTCGCCTCGATGAAGGTTTCACTCCGGCGGACAGGCGAATAGACGCCGGGATTGAAGAAGGCCCTATCCTGATCGAAGGCGCTCGCGCTGTCGCTTATCCGCGCGTAGCCCGCGCCGACGCCGAACACGTCCTTGGCGCGGCCGACGAACGGTTCTTGCATGGTCAGGCCGCCGTTGAGGCTGAAGTTGACGAGATTGCGATCCTGGAGCGGCGTGAACGTCGGCTTGACGAACAAATCGATGTTCCGGCCGGGATCGTTCTCGAACCGGTAGAGCATCTGGTCGACGACGCCATAGAACGCGAAATCGCCGCGGCGAGCGGCTGCGACGCCGTCGCTTGCCGGATCGGCGAGCGAGAGGCCCATTGTGTCGGCGCGGAGGTCGGAAAACTTCTCGCTGTCGTACCAGGCGCCGATCTTGTAACTGCGGGTCAGCGCCGTGTCGGCGCCCGGCGCGCCCTGCGGCGGATAGGCGTATTGCAGTTCGGCGATGGCGAGAACGCCGCCGTTCAGCGGGAAGCTCAGGCCATTCGGATTGCGCTTTTGCGGATCGCCGACATTGCTTGGCGAGGGGCTGCCGTTGAAGACGCCGCCCAGCAAGCTGATCGAATCCGTAGGTTGGGCGTGCAGACGGACGCCGAGGGCGGACAATGGAGAGACGGGGCCGCCCCCTGGCATGTCGGAGGCGGGAAGCTGGGTCCAGGCCATGCTCGAATTGAGAAAGACGCCGGAGTTCTGACTGAGAATGAACTCCTGGTCGATGCTCTGCTGGCCGACCTTAATGTCGATCTTGTCGTCGAATAATTTTTGTTGGTACCAAAGCTCCCAGAGCCGCGTCGCGGGATCGGCCTCGATATTGCTGACGGACTGCAAGACCAAGAGATCGTCCGTGCTCAAATTGCGGCCATGGATTTGCAGGCCGCTGACGTTGAAGAGGCCGCCGTTCCAGCCGAAGGCCTTTTGCGTGTCCATTTGCAGCGTGCCGGTGGTCTGGCCGTCGTATTCGAAACCCTGGCGCCGTCCTCCCGAGAGGTTGCCGAGAACTTCGCTCTGCTCCTGCAGGGTCAGCGTGACGCCGAACTTGGCGAGCGCCGGCCGCAAGCCGCCCATGTCGCCGAACAAGTTGGACCCTGAGCCAAGGCCGCTGAGCGCCCCAAAAGGCCCACCGGCCGGCGCCGCGCTTGTCGAACTTCCGGTATCCGTCGTCGCGCCGCTTGGCGCCGGCGCGGCGGCAGAATCGGCCGACGCTGCTGAGGTCCATAGAACGGCGGCTAAGGAGGCGCTGCAGAGCGACAGCCGGCGTCTGCATCTTTCTGTCATACTCTCTGAGTACGATCGACTGCGAGTCAACACGACGCCTTCGTTTGAAGGAGCTTGCCCACTGCAATAAGCAGCAAACCTTTGGTACAGTCAATAACTGACATCCATCGTTGAAATAAGAATACTGTTGATGGGTCTTTTCAATAGTAGATCGCGCCGCGAGCGCCGCCGCCGGCGGCGATGACGTCGCCGTTGATCGGAATCGATTTCGGCGAGGCGAGAAAGGCCACGACATCGGCCACTTCCTCGGCCGTGATCAGCCTGCCGGCGAGATTGCCCGAGGCCATGGCTTGCTCGGCCTCTTCGACGCTGACCCCCTGGGCCTTGGCCCGGCGCTCGACGACGGCAGGGGTCTTCTCGGTACGTGTGAGGCCGGGATGGACGCAAACGACCGATATGCGCTGCGGCGCGAGCTCATCGGCGAGCGTCTTGGTCATGGCGGCGACGCTGATGTTGCGGATCGAGCCGATCGTGCTGCCGGTCGCTCGCGCGGCAAGACCGCTGATGTTGACGATGCGCCCGCCGCCCTGTCGCGCCATCGCCGGGCCGACTTCGCGCGCGGTTCG
>DATGHD010000026.1:0-8591 GCA_035308145.1 Roseiarcus sp. | reverse complement strand
GTCGATTGGCTGCTGTCGATCGACGCGCGGCCGTCGGGAGCGCAGGCGGAGATGTAAGGCATGGCGGCGATGGGCGACACATTCTTACTGCAATTGCAGGGCCTCAAAGTCGAAACGATCAGGGGCGCCGTCCTTGTCGACAAAGTCGACGTGACGTTGAAGCGCGGCGAAATCCTGGGGCTGATCGGCGAGTCGGGCGCCGGCAAGTCGACGATCGGACTGGCGGCCATGGCCTATGCGCGCGCCGGCTGCCGCATCACCGGCGGCGTCGTGGCGATCAATGGCACGGATTTGCGCGCCAGCACCGCCGCGCAGCGCCGCAACTTCCGCGGCAAGAGCATTTCCTATATCGCGCAAAGCGCCGCCGCGTCGTTCAATCCGGCGATGACGCTGATGGATCAGTTCTGTGAGGCGCCCGTGATCCATGGCGTCATGTCCCGCCAGGAGGCCGAGGCCTACGCGCGGCGCTTGTTCCGCATTTTGCAATTGCCCGATCCCGACAATTTCGGCGCCCGCTATCCGCACGAAGCCTCGGGCGGCCAATTGCAGCGCGCCATGGCCGCCATGGCCATGAGTTGTCGCCCCGACATCATCGTGCTCGACGAGCCAACGACGGCGCTCGACGTCACCACACAGATCGAAGTCCTGGCGCTGCTTCGCGACCTCATTCGCGAATTCGGCACAGCCGGCCTCTACGTGACGCATGATCTGGCGGTCGTCGCACAGATCGCCCACCGGATCATGGTGCTGCGCCACGGCAAGATGATAGAAGTCGGCGACGCGAAACAGATTCTCGAGCATCCGACGACGCCCTATGCAACAGCCCTCGTCAACGAACGGCGCGCGGCGACGCACTTGCCGCTTATGGCGCCGAAGGAGGAGGGCGGCCCAATCTTAAGCATGACGAAAGTGGACGCCGGCTATGTGGCCGGCATACCGATCGTCAAGAATATCAATATCGAGCTGAAGCGAGGCGAGACCCTGGCGGTCGTCGGCGAATCCGGCTCCGGGAAAAGTTCGACGGCGCGCGTGGTCACGGGATTGCTGCCGCGCTGGACCGGCGACGTGAAGCTCGCTGGTGAGACCCTGCCGCCTGACCTCAGACAGCGCTCGCGCGATGTCATGCGCCGCCTGCAAATGGTGCATCAGATGCCGGACGTGGCGCTCAATCCACGCCAGACGCTCGCCGAGATCATCGGACGTCCCGCGGCGTTTTTCTTCAAACGCTCGGCCGCGGCTGTCCGCAATCGAGTCACGGAGCTCTTGCGCCAGGTCGGTCTTCCCGAGGACTTCGCCGGCCGCCGTCCTGGCCAGCTTTCCGGCGGCCAGAAGCAACGCGTCTGCATCGCCCGGGCGCTCGCCGCCGAGCCGGACTTGATCATTTGCGATGAGCCGACTTCGGCGCTCGACCCGCTGGTCGCCGAGGAAGTCTTGAAGCTTTTGAAGCGCCTGCAGGAGGAATTGGGCCTGGCCTACATGTTCATCACCCACGACCTCGGCACGGTCAGGCGCATCGCCCACCGAACCGCGGTGATGCTGAAGGGCGAAATCATCGCGCAAGGGCCGACCGCGCAAATCTTCGCGCCGCCGTACCATCCTTACACGGAAAAACTCATCGCCTCGGTGCCGGAAATGGACACGACCTGGCTCGATCACGTGCTCGCCAGCCGCGGCGGCGTGGCGGCGGCTTAGGGCGGCGTTGCAAGGATGTCATTGCCGCGAAAGCGGGAATCCAGGCTGAGCCAGCCTTCCAGCGCCGAGGTTCTCTGGATTCCCGCTTTCGCGGGAATGACAATCGCCCAAACTCTGAGAACCGATATTGGCAATCACGGTTATCGAGCACCTTTTCATCCCGCTCGCCGATGGGACCCGTCTTGCCGCGCGCCTCTGGCTTCCCGAGGACGCTGAGCAGGAACCAGTTCCCGCGATCCTCGAATATATCCCCTACCGCAAGCGCGACGGCACGCGGGCGCGCGATGAGCCGATGCATAGCTGGTTCGCTGCGCAAGGCTACGGCGCGATCCGCGTCGACATGCGCGGCGCCGGCGAGTCGGACGGCCACATGGCGGATGAATACCTCGCCCAGGAGCTGGAAGACGCTTGCGAGGTCATCGCCTGGCTCAGCCGCCAGCGTTGGTGCAACGGCCGCGTCGGCATGATGGGCAAGTCATGGGGCGGTTTTAATTCGCTGCAAACAGCGGCGCTGCGTCCGCCCGCGCTGAAGGCGATCATCACGGTTTGCTCGACCGACGATCGCTACGCGGACGATATCCACTACATGGGCGGCGCCCTCCTCAACGATAACCTCTGGTGGGGCGCGATCATGCTCGCCTACCAGGCGCGGCCGCCCGATCCCGCGCTCATCGGCCAGGCGTGGCGCGGCCAATGGCTCGAACGATTGCGAAAACTGCCGTTCTTCCCCGCGCTTTGGCTCGCCCATCAACGGCACGACCCCTATTGGCGGCATGGCTCGGTTTGCGAGGATTTTTCGGCGATCCAATGTCCGGTCTTCGCCGTCGGCGGTTGGGCGGACGCCTATACCAACGCGATCCCGCGTCTCCTCGAAGGATTGAGCGCGCCGCGCCTTGGGCTCATCGGCCCTTGGGCTCACCTCTATCCGCAAGACGGCGCGCCGGGCCCGGCGATCGGATTCCTGCAAGAGGCCTTGCGCTGGTGGGACCATTGGCTGAAGGACGAGGATCGCGGCATCATGGCCGAGCCGATGCTCCGCGTCTTCCTCGAAGAATGGTCGCCGCCAGGCGACCGCGATCCGGCGCCCGGCCGCTTCGTCGGCGAGGAGCAATGGCCGTCGCCGCGGATCGAACGGCGTTCGCTTTATCTAAGCAGCGGCGGCCTTGGCCAGGCGCATCAAGAGAAAGGCGCCGCGACGATCCGTTCGCCCTGCTGGATTGGTGTTGCGGCGGGCGAATGGATGGGCACCGGGGTCGCTGGCCAGGCGCCCGGCGATCAGCGTCACGACGACGGCTTCTCCCGCGTCTTCGACGGCGAACCATTGGGCGAGCGCCTGGAGATTCTCGGCGCGCCGGCGGTCGAATTCGAAATCGCGTCTGATAAACCGCTCGCGCAGCTTTGCGTCCGGCTCTGCGACGTGGCGCCGGACGGCTCGTCGCGCCGGGTCTCCTATGGCGTCAACAACCTGACGCATCGCGACAGCCACGCCAAGCCGAGCGCTCTGACGCCGGGCGCATTCTACAATATTCGCCTCAAGCTCAATGATTGCGGCTACGTTTTCGCGGCGGGCCATGTCGTTCGGCTGGCGATTTCGACCGCCTATTGGCCGCTGATCTGGCCGGCGCCAGAAGCCGCGACATTGACGCTGCGCCTGCCGGCCAAGCTGATCCTGCCTGTCAGGCCGCCCGACCCGCGCGACGCAACGATCCGCTTCGAGCCGCCTGTGCGCGGGGCGCTTGCGCCCGTGAGCAAGACCGCCGAGGGACAATCGGCGCGCTTCGCAACGATCGACCTTTTGACCGGCGCCGCCGCTTACGTGACCGACGGCAAGGGCGGCTTGTTCGGCGAAGGCGCGCATCGCTTCGACGAAATCGATACGACGGTCTCGCACGATCTCAAGCGCGAATTGACCATCGGCGCCGAGGATCCTCTAACGGCGCGCTACCAATTGACCCAGAGCTACAAAATGGGGCGCGAGGGCTGGCGCATTCGCATCGAGACCGAAACCTCAATGCGCGCGACCAAGACCGACTTCATCTTGCAAGGCGCGTTGCGCGCCTATGAGAATGACGCCCTGGCGGCGAGCCGCGCGTGGGAGGAGACTATTCCGCGGGATCTTTTGTGAGAGGGCCCTGTCATTCCCGCGCAAGCGGGAATCCAGGAACCGCGGAAGGACGAGATAGGCCGCGCTGGATTCCCGCTTACGCGGGAATGACAGCGTATTTCTGAACTCGGAGATTTACTTTCGAATGCGTGACGGAAAGCCGAACATTCTGATTGTCATGGTCGACCAATTGGCGCCGGCGTTCTTGCCCGTGTATGGACACAGGCTCGTCAAGGCGGCGAACCTCGAGGCGCTGGCCGCGGCGGGCGTCGTCTTTGACAGCGCCTATTGCAACAGCCCGCTTTGCTCGCCTTCGCGCGCGGTGTTCATGACGGGGCAATTGCCATCGAGGTCCGGCGTCTATGACAACGCCGCCGAGTTCCGCGCCGATATTCCGACCTACGCCCACCACTTACGCAATCTCGGCTATCGCACGATCCTCTCCGGCAAGATGCATTTTTGCGGCCCCGATCAATTGCACGGTTTCGAGGAGCGGCTGACGACCGACATTTACCCGGCTGACTATGGCTGGACGCCGGACTGGGATCATCCGCTCGAGCGTCCCGACTGGTACCACAATATGAGTTCGGTGACCCAGGCCGGGCTTTGCGTGCGCACCAATCAGATCGATTTCGACGACGAGGTCGTTTTCGCCGCCGAGCGCTCCTTATACGAGATCGCCCGCTCCAATGACGAGCGGCCGTTCCTGCTCGTCGCTTCGCTCACCCATCCCCATGATCCTTTCGCGATCACCGAGCGCTATTGGTCGCTCTATCGCGCCGAAGACATCGATATGCCGGCGCCATTCATCGCCCTCGATAATCTCGATCCTCACTCCCTGCGGCTGCGCCATATCTCCGCCATGGACGCCGAGAAGGTCACCGACCAACAAATCCGTAATGCGCGCCACGCCTATTATGGCGCAATTTCCTATGTCGACGACAATCTCGGCCGGCTAATGAAGGCTTTGCGGGCGACCAAGCTCGCCTCTGACACGATCGTCTTGTTCCTTGGCGACCATGGCGAGATGCTCGGCGAGCGGGGCCTCTGGTACAAGATGACCTTTTTTGAAGGCGGCGCGCGTGTGCCGCTGGTCGTTTCGGCGCCAGAGCGCTTCGCGCCGCGGCGCGTCGCCGCCAGCGTCTCGCTTGTCGATATTCTGCCGACCCTCGTCGACCTTGCCGGCGGCGACGCCGTCCGGCTTGGCGGGGCGACCGACGGGCGCAGCTTGCGCCCACATCTCGAAGGCGGATCAGGTCACGACGAGGTCATTGGCGAATATCTCGCAGAAGGCGCAATTGCGCCCGTCGTGATGATCCGCCGCGATCGCTGGAAATTCATCCATTCGGCGCCTGATCCCGATCAGCTCTACGACCTCTCCCACGACCCGAAGGAGCTCAATAATCTTGCGGCTGGCTCGGCGCACGCCGCTAAGGTCGCTGAATTTCGCGCCGAGGTCGCGCGGCGTTGGGACCTTGCGACGCTCGATGCTGAAGTGCGCGAAAGCCAGCGTAGACGGCGTCTCGTCAACGCCGCGCTGATGAAAGGCGAAACGCATGCTTGGGATTTTCAGCCCTACCGCGACGCCTCGCGCTCCTATGTCCGTAACACGATTCCCCTCGACGATCTCGAGGCGATGGCCCGCTTCCCCAGAGTCTCCTCCCCTCTCCCAAAGGGAGAGGGGCAGGGGTGAGGGGTACGGCGCTGCGAAACGAGAAAACGAAGAGGGCAATCATTTGAAGACTACGTAATTCTGCGACGACGAACCCCTCACCCCGACCCCTCTCCCTTAAGGGAGAGGGGAAAAGGCGCGCCCAGACATGTCCAACGATCCGCTTCTTCAACCGTATCAGCTGAAGCGCCTCACGCTGAAAAACCGGATCATGATCACGGCTCATGAGCCGTCCTACGCCGAGGACGGGATGCCGAAGGCGCGCTATCGCGCCTATCACGTCGAGCGCGCGAAAGGCGGCGTCGCCCTGACGATGACCGCCGGCTCGGCGGCGGCGTCGCGCGACAGCCCGCCCGCCTTCAACAATATCCTCGCGTACAAGGACGAGGTTGTGCCCTGGCTGAAAGATTTGACCGACGCCTGCCATGAACATGGCGCGGCCGTGATGATCCAGCTCACCCATCTCGGCCGGCGCACCCGCTGGGACTATGGCGATTGGTTGCCGACCGTCTCGCCTACCCATAAGCCCGAGGCCGCCCATCGCGCCTTTCCCAAGAAAATCGAGGATTGGGACATCGAACGGATCGTCAGCGATTACGCGAGCGCCGCCGAGCGCATGAAAGCGGCGGGCCTCGATGGGATCGAGCTCGAAGCCTATGGGCATTTGATGGACCAGTTCTGGTCGCCGCTGACCAATCAGCTCGAAGCGCCTTATGGCGGCTCGTTGGACAACCGGTTGCGCTTCGCCTTCGAGGTCCTCGCCGCCATCCGCAAGCGCGTCGGACCCGGCTTCATCGTCGGCATGCGCTATGTCGCCGACGAGGTTCTCGAGGGCGGCGTGACCAGGGCCGAAGGCCTTGAAATTTCGCGCCGCTTGAAGGACAGCGGCATGGTCGACTTTCTCAATGTGATCCGCGGCCATATCGATACGGACGCTGCGCTCACCGACGTCATCCCGATCCAGGGCATGGCGAGCGCGCCGCATCTCGACTTTGCCGGCGAAATCCGCGCGGCGACCAAGTTTCCGACTTTCCATGCCGCCAGAATTTCGGACGCGGCGACGGCGAGACACGCCATAGCCGCGGGCAAGCTCGACATGGTCGGCATGACCCGCGCCCATATGACCGATCCGCATATCGTCAAGAAGATCATCGCGCGGCGCGAGGACGAGATTCGTCCCTGCGTCGGCGCCAATTACTGCCTCGATCGCATCTATCAAGGCGGCGCCGCCCTTTGCATTCACAATCCCTCAACGGGGCGCGAGGAGGCGATTCCCCATGACATCGTCAAGGCGGACGTTAAGCGCAAAATCGTGGTGGTCGGCGCGGGGCCCGCAGGCCTCGAAGCAGCGCGCGTCGCGGCCGAGCGCGGCCATGAGGCGATTGTCTTCGAAATGGCGGACGAGCCTGGCGGCCAAGTGCGCCTCACCGCGCGAAGCCAAAGGCGCCGCGAGATGCTGGGCATTATCGATTGGCGCATGGCGCAATGCGAAAAGCGAGGCGTCGTCTTTCGATTCAACGCCTGGGCCGAGGCCGACGATGTGCTCAAGGAAAGTCCCAACGTTGCGATCGTGGCGACCGGCGGCTTTCCGCACACGGAAATCCTCAACGCCGGCAACGATCTTACCGTTTCCGCCTGGGACATCATATCGGGCGATGTGAAGCCTGGAGCGAACGTCCTCCTCTTCGACGACGCCGGCGACCATGCCGCGCTTCAGGCGGCGGAGTTCGTCGCCGAAAGCGGCGCCAAGCTCGAGGTGATGACGCCCGACCGTTCCTTTGCGCCGGAAGTCATGGGCATGAACCTCGTGCCCTACATGCGCAGCCTGCAAAAGCGCGACACGACCTTCACCGTGACCTATCGGCTCGAGGCGGTCAGGCGCGACGGCAATCACCTCGTCGCAACAATCGGCAGCGACTATGGCGGCGTGAGGCAGGAGCGGCGGGTCGATCAGGTGATCGTCAACCACGGCACGATCCCGATGGACGATCTCTATTTCGCGCTGAAGCCTCTATCCCGCAATCTCGGCGCGGTCGACTATGACGATCTTCTCGCCGGCCGGCCGCAGAAGAACGCCGGCAATCCAGACGGCGCCTTCCAGCTCTTCCGGATCGGCGACGCGGTTTCAGCGCGCAACACCCATGCGGCCATCTTCGACGCGTTAAGGCTGGTGCGGACGCTTTGACGTGGCGATATCCTCCGCCGTGAAACGGAGGATGGCCCTGCCCTACCCCATTGCCCCGATGCGGGCGGCCAAGAACGCTTTCATATGGAAGCGCGCTTGATCCTCTCCTTGCCTGTACTCGGCGCCGGCCGGGCAAGCGCGGCGCGCGAGGCAGCCGCCGTTCATGCAAGCTTGACCTTGCTCGCTGAGGAGATGGCTCGCGCAACTATCGACGTTGTAGCCGGCGTTCGTGAAAGCGCCAACGGGACAGGCCGAGAGACAGGGACGCGCGAGGCAAGTATCGCAGGGACAAGCTCGACGCTGTATTTCGGGGATCGGAAACGTTTCGACAAAGCCAAGCGCGCCGCGATAAGAGTGCCAGAGGCCGTATTCAGGATGAATGAGCATGCCGAGCGGCGAGACCTCGACGGGCTCGGCCCGCATCGCCCAGCGCTGGAAAGGCAAATAGGGCGGGCCTCCGAACGGGTACAGGGCTTTGGCGCCGCGGGCGACCGCGAGTTGATCGATGATCCGCCGCGACCAGCGATCGAGCGGATCGGAGCGCCCATCCTGCCGCTCGGCGGAATTAGCGAAGGCGCTCCATCCCTCGCCGCCGCACGTGCCAGCGAGCACGATCGTCGCCACATCCGCCAAACTGCCTTCCCGCTCGTCGTCGGCAAGGCGCAACGCCCCACGCGGAACGAGGCCGGCGCGGCTGATTTCCTGATAGATTTGCGCCAGGGCGTCTTGGCTCGACATTGAAGGCGCGCCTCCGTCATTTAAAAGCGAAGCGAAGCAATCCAAGAACCGCCAGCGTTTCCTGATGGGGTGGACGGCCCCCGAACGGCATCGATGTGCCAGAATGAGGTCGTTGCAGATCTCAAGTGAGGAGGCCGTCCGTGAATAAGCTTATCCGCATCGGCATGGATACGTCGAAGCAATTTTTTCAGCTTCATGGC
>DATGHD010000025.1:0-3132 GCA_035308145.1 Roseiarcus sp. | reverse complement strand
GGCGTCGCGGCTCAAGGCGCCGGTCATGATCTTGATCAGCGTCGATTTGCCGGCGCCGTTCTCGCCGAGCAGCGCATGGATCTCCCCCGCCTGAAAAGCGATGTCCACGTTGTCGAGCGCGACGACGCCGGGAAACCTCTTCGATATGCCGATGAGTTCGACCTTGGGCGCCTGCATCGCACCTGACCAATGACGGATCGCCGCCGCCCGGGGAGAAGAAGGCGACGACGATCGCTTATCGCCCGGTGCCGAACGACGCCGGGCGCATTGACAATCTTAAGCTATTTCAGCCCGAGCGCCTTGTCAGCCGCCCTTCTTCTTCAGCATCTCCGCGGCATCGGCAGGCGTATGCAGGTCGCTCGGGATCAGCACCCACTTCGGATAGTCGCGTTTGCCTTTAAGGTACCCCTGAACGACGTCGTAGATGTATTTGCCGATGTCGGACTTGAGCTCGACGGAAGCGTCGGATTCGCCGGCCAGCATGGCCTTGAAAATATCCGGCACGCCGTCAACCGACACGGTCAAGACGTCGACGCCGGGCTTGAGGCCGGCTTCCTTCATCGCCTGGATCGCGCCCAGCATCATATTGTCGTTATGCGCGAAGACCGCGCAGATCCCCTTCAAGCTGTCGGTCGCCTTGATGAAGCTCTCCATCACTTCCTTGCCGCCCGAGGTGGTGAAGTTGCCGCTCTGCGACTTGACGATCTTCATGTTGGGGAAGATCGCGATGACCGCCTCGAAGCCTTTCTTGCGCTCGATCGCCGGGGCCGAGCCGACCGTGCCCTGCAATTCGACGATGTTGCAATTGCCCTTGCTCGCCTGCGCGAGCCAGGCGCCCGCCAGCCGGCCTTCGAGATTGAAATCGGCGGCGATGCGGGTGACGAAGAGCGATGGATCGGATTCCACAGCGCGATCGGCGATGAAGACGGGAATCTTCGCGTCTTGCGCCTCTTTGAGGACCTGATCCCAGCCCGTGACGACGACCGGCGCGATGATGATCGCGTCGACCTTCTGCGCGATGAAGGAGCGAACCGCCTTGAGTTGGTTCTCCTCTTTCTGCTGCGCGTCGGAGAATTGCAGCTTGATGCCGCGCTTCTCAGCTTCCGCCTTCATGTCGGCGGAAAATGCCGTGCGCCAGTCGCTCTCGGAGCCGACCTGCGAGAAGCCGATCGTCTGCGCCGAGGCCGACGCAGCGAGCGCCGTGAGCGCGACGGCGCCGACCGCCGCCCCCAACCAATATTTCATCATCCCCATGAGGCTCCTCCCTAGTTAAGCGCCCCTCGCACATCGCGAGCAGGCTTTCATCGCGTCCTGATCCGCGATTTCGATTTGTCAAATAATATGATTATTTAAACGCGCGCGTCAACACGTCAAATCGCGCCTTGTTTATCGTCCCTTTCGGCGACGCATGAGCGCGGTAATTGACGCCGCCCTCATTCCGCCGCAGGAGAAGGCCAACGCAAAGCGACGAGGATTGGTCCATGCGAGGCGATGCGCAGTCATTGGCGGCGGGGCCTGCCCCGCGCCACAAAAGCGCCGGCGTTGTCGTCGGCGCCGGCGTGAACGCCGTGATGGTCGGCGGCGGCGCGCCGATCGTCGTGCAGTCGATGACCAACACCGACACGGCCGATGTTGAATCGACGGCGCGCCAGGTCGCGGCGCTCGCCCGCGCGGGCTCGGAGATGGTGCGCATCACCGTCGATCGCGACGAGGCCGCCGCCGCCGTGCCGCACATTCGCGATCGCATCCGCGCCAAGGGCGTTGTCGCGCCGCTGATTGGCGACTTCCACTACATTGGTCACAAATTGCTCGCCGAGCATCCGGCTTGCGCGGAGGCGCTCGACAAATATCGCATCAATCCCGGCAACGTCGGCTTCAAGGACAAGAAGGATCGACAGTTCGCGGCGATTGTCGAGACGGCCATCCGCCACGGTAAGACCGTGCGGATCGGCGCCAATTGGGGCTCGCTCGACCAGGAGCTGCTGACCCACTTGATGGACGAGAACGCGCATTCGCCGCGCCCGCTCGACGCGCGGGCGGTGACGCGCGAAGCGATGGTTCAATCGGCGCTGCTCTCGGCGGCGCGCGCCGAAGAGATCGGCCTTGCCAAGGACCGGATCATTCTTTCCGCCAAGGTCTCGGCGGTGCAGGACCTCATCGCGGTCTACCTTATGCTCGCCGAGCGATCGACTTACGCGCTGCATCTCGGCCTGACGGAGGCCGGCATGGGCTCGAAGGGCATCGTCGCCTCTTCCGCCGCCATGGGCGTCCTCTTACAGCAGGGGATCGGCGATACGGTGCGCGTGTCGCTGACGCCAGAGCCTGGCGGCGATCGCACGCTCGAAGTTAAGGTCGCGCAGGAACTTTTGCAGACGATGGGCTTTCGCACCTTCGTCCCGCTGGTCGCCGCTTGCCCCGGCTGCGGCCGCACGACCTCGACCGTCTTCCAGGAGCTGGCGAGCGAGATTCAAACGTACATCAACGAGGAAATGCCGAACTGGCGGAAGACCTACCCCGGCGTCGAGACGCTGAACGTCGCGGTGATGGGCTGCATCGTCAACGGGCCGGGCGAATCGAAACACGCCGACATCGGCATTTCTTTGCCGGGAACGGGCGAAACGCCCGCCGCGCCCGTCTTCATCGACGGGGCCAAGGCTGTCACGCTGCGCGGCCCGACGATCGCGCGGGACTTCAAGGCGCTGGTTATCGACTACATCGAGAAGCGCTTCGGCGGGAAGGGGATGGCGGCGGAGTAGGAAAGCGCCGGATTGCTCGCGCGTCACCGATAGACGTCCCGCCGATTGCCGATGCGGATCACGATGATCGTGATCCGCGCGTCGAGGATCCGGCAAATGAGCCGGTAACCGCCGACGCGATATTTCCAGAACTCCCCGAGCGCGCTGCCTTTGAGCGCTTCGCCGATGTCCCGCGGATTCTCCATCAAGGCGACGCGTTGAGAAAGGAACCGGAGTATTCTCAGCGCGACGACTTTGTCGAGCTTCGCGAGTTCCTCTTTCGCCGCCGGCTCGAACTCAATCGTCCAAGCCAAGCTCGCGCTCCACCTCGCTTAGGCTGACGGTCCTGCTCTCGCCGCGCTGCAACGAAAGCCAACGCTGCTCGGCTAGGTATAGG
>DATGHD010000024.1:0-17973 GCA_035308145.1 Roseiarcus sp. | reverse complement strand
TGGCATGATAGGTATCCCTAACACAAGAAAGGGAGGGGATCGTGCAAGGCCAGGACAAAAGCGCGCGGCCAGACGCGGCCGCGTCAGCTGAAATGACGCGCCGTCGGATCGTTCAGACGGCAGGCGCTTTCGGCCTGTCGGGGACAGTGCTCGGCGGGCTATTGACCGCCGCCACGCCGGCCATGGCGGCCTTTGATCCGAAGAAATACGCCGGGACGAAGCTCAGTCTTCTGATGATCGGCGGGGAAGGCGACGAGCGCGCGCTCAACGACCTCCTGCCGCAGTTTGAGGCCGAAACCGGGATGAAGCTCGAGATTTCCGCCCCCGCGATCGGACCGCTCATCGAAAAGACGGTGCAGATTCTCAAGGCCGACAGCCCGTCCTTCGACCTTGTCAATTATCTTGGCTTCCTGACCACCCAGCAGGTTGGCGGCGGCTACTTCACCAAGCTCAACGACTTTATGGAAAACGCCGACGAGACGCCGCCGGACTGGGACTTCCCGGACTTCATCCCCGGCGCCGTCGACAATGTCGGGCGCTATGATCTCAAGGCCCACAAATTAGGCGGCAATGACATCTATGGCGTGCCGGCGATGCATTCCGGTTCGGTCATCTATTTCTACCGCAAGGATCTGTTCGACGCGGCGGGCCTGAAGCCGGCTGCGACGTGGGACGAATTCGCCGCCGCGGCCAAGAAGCTGAACAGCCCAAAGGTCGCCGGCTGCAGCATGATCGGCGCGAACGACGCATCGCTGGCGCTGGTCGATTGGTACACGCGATTTATCACGACCGGCGGCGTCCTGATGAGCGGCGACCCGAACGGCAAGGATTTCAGACCGAGGGTCAATTCGCCGGAAGGCGTCAATGCGCTTCAGATGATGATCGACATGCTGCCCTACGCGCCGAAGAACGTGACGCAATATGGATTCTCAGAGAATGTCGATGGGTTCTCGGCCGGCAAGATCGCGCAGATGATCTTCTGGTCGACGATCGCCGGCCAGGTGTTCGACAAGGACAAGTCGGCCGTCGCCGACCAGGCGGCGACCGCCATCGTGCCGGCGGCGCCTGGACAAAAGGCGCGGGCGATCCGCGGCGGTTGGGGCGTCGGCATTCCGAAGAATTCGGACCCGGCGAAAAAGGCCGCGGCCTGGCGGGCGCTGGCCTGGATCACCAGCAAGAAGGTGAACATTTACGAGCTCGGCAAATATAATATCGACGCCAACCGAAGCTCGGCGTTCAAGGACCCGGACATTGTCAAGAAATATCCTTATGTCACGGACGCCCTCGCCGCGACCATCAGCGCCGAGACGATCCCCACCTCGCAGGTTGATGAATTCTTCCAGATGAACGACGTGATGAATGTCGAGTTCAATAAGGCGCTGATCGGCGGCCAGGACGCCAAGACCGCCTGCAACGCGGTGCAGGCCAAGTGGGAAGAGGTTTTAAGAAAGGGCGGTCACCTCACATAAAGATTAATGAGCGCGTGGTGAGCAACGTCGCGCGAGGGACCGCCTTGGCGCCGCGACGCTCGTCCCTCGCCCAAGCGATGAGCTTTAGCGGATCGGCGCGGTCGGGGGCGGATGTCGCGCTGCTGCTCGGACCATGCCTTGCGTATCTGATCGCCTTCGCGATCTATCCGTTGATCTATAGTCTTCGCCTCTCTTTCACAGACTTGACGGCCGCCGACGCGAGCGGCCGTTGGGTCGGCCTACAGAACTACGACTACCTCGTCCACGATCCTTTGTTCTGGAATGCGCTGAAGAATAGCGCGGTCATGGTGTCCGTCACAGTGGCGATCCAGACAATTCTGGGCGTCGCGCTGGCGATGTTCTTCAATCTTAATCTTAAAGGTTCGGCGATCGTCCGCGGCATCCTCGTCCTGCCGATGCTGATCACGCCGGTCGTCGTCGGGGTGATGTGGCGCGCCTTGCTCAATCCGGATTGGGGGCTCGTCAATTGGGCGATCGCTGAGCTCGGATTCGATCCGCCGAATTGGCTGGGCTCCGTCGGGATGGCGATGAAGACGCTTGTCCTCGTCGACGTCTGGCAATGGACGCCGTTCGTGTTCATCGTCGTCTATGCGCGGTTGCAGGCTTTGCCGCATGAGGTTTTTGAGGCTGCGCAAATCGACGGCGCCGGGCCTTTCTCGACCTTCCTCCACGTGACCTTGCCGCTTTTGACGCCGGCGATCGTCTTCGCCGCGATCTTTCGCGCCGTCGATTCCTTCCGCTCTTTCGATCTCATCTTCGGCTTGAGCTACGGCGGCCCGGCGCGCAGCACGACGACAATGGCCTTCTTCTCGTTCCAGAACGGCTTTCAATTCCAGAACTACGGCTACGCGGCCGCGGTGGCCTATGTGATGCTCCTGGTCCTCATCGCCGGCACGACAATCCTCTTGCGTTATGTTCAATTGCGTCCGGGACATCGGCGATGACGAAGCGGCTCGCCGGGCGCGCCCTCGCCTATCTCGCCCTCATCACGCTCGGCGCCGTCGGGATCGCGCCCTTCGTCTATCTCCTCATTCTATCCTCCAAGCGGCGGATCGAGATTCTGACGCAAGTGCCGCCGCGCTTATCGTTCGACTGGGGCCCGATCGAAAAGAACTATCATGAGGTGCTCTATCTGCAGGGCATGTTCGAGTTCGTCGAAAACTCGGTGATCGTCGTCGGCGTCAGCACGCTGATCGCGCTCGTCATCGGCGCGCCCGCGGCCTATGCATTCTCGCGCATACCGTTCCGCGGCGCTGAAGGCCTGGCCAACTGGATCCTCAGCCTTCGATTCATGCCGCCGATCGCGGTGGCGATCCCGTTATTCCTGATGATGAAGGCGATTGGCCTCGGCGACGCCTATTTTGGGCTGATCCTGCCTTATGTCGCGGCTTCGCTGCCGCTGGTTGTCTGGATCCTGATCGGCTTCTTCGATGAAATACCACGCGAGATCGACGACGCGGCGCTGGTCGACGGTTGCAGTCATTTCGGCGTGCTGTGGCGGGTGATGCTGCCGATGCTGCGGCCCGGTCTCATCACCGCGGCGTTGTTCAGCGCGATTTTCATCTGGAACGAGTTCCTGGTCGCGCTCTACGTCATCGACTCGCGCGACCATCAGACCATCTCGCTCGGCGCGGCCACGCTGATCGGCGCAGAGCGGCCGATCGAATGGAACATCGCCGCCACCGTCGGCGTGGTCACGGTGATCCCGATTTTCATCTTCTCGCTTCTGGTTCAGCGCTACATCGTGCGCGGCCTAACCGCGGGAGCCATAAAATGAATCATCAGGCGATCGGTTCGGCAAAGCCGGGGCCGCCGGAACTGATCGCCTCCGGGTTAGGTTGGCCCGAAGGTCCAACCGTGATGCCCGATCATTCGCTGGTCTTCGTCGACAGCTACCGAAGCCAACTGACGATCCTTGGCGGCGACCGCAAACCGCGGCGCTTCGCCGATACCGCCGGCGGGCCGAACTCTTGCGCGCTGGGTTCAGACGGCGCGCTCTACGTCTGCCAGAACGGCGGCACGACCGGCCCGTGGCGCGCCGCGGAAATGGTCGATCCGTCGATCCAGCGGCTCGTCGAGGGCGGCAAGGCGGAGACTCTCGTCACCCATATCGGCGGGATCAAGCTCAACGGCCCCAACGATTTGGCCTTCGCGCCGGACGGAAGCCTGATTTTTACCGATCCCGGAACTTACAACCCGCAAAACCCTGATCCGAGCTACATCCATAGAATCGCGCCGGACGGCGCGACGGAAGTCGTCCTCGCCTTTCCCAAACCGGTATTCCCCAACGGCGTCGCCGTTGAAGCCGATGGATCGATCGTGTGGGATGAATCCTATACTGGACGCGTCGGCCGTATCCGGCCGAATGGCGAAATAGAGGACCTCGGCCGCTTGCCTGGCCCCAACCCGGTGCCGGATGGGCTGGCGATCGGCGCCGATGGCCGTCTGTACGTGACGGACATTGTCGGCAAAGGCACCCATGTGCTGGCGCCTGACGGAAAGCCCGAAGGGTTCATACCTTGCGCTGTCGCGCCGACCAATTGCGCTTTCGACGGCGAGACGCTGTGGGTGACTGACGCCGGCGTATTGGCGGTCAGCGCCGAGGCGTCCAGCGAGGGCCGGATCTGGCGCTTGCATGTTCCAGGCGGCGGCGCGCCGATCTACCACGGCCGGATCGCCGCAAGGCGCGCGTGAGCTTGCTGACGCGGCCTAAAGATGGGTCTGGCTGGCGCCTTCGTCTCGCGCCGTGATAAGCGTACCGGGAGGCGCTGGTTCTAAAGGGGCGGCAGCAATATGATTTCTGAGCCGATTTGCGTGGCCCCGACGGGCGACAAAGCGGGCGAAGGGGCCGTGTGGCACGCCGCGCACGCCGCCCTCTATTGGACGGACATCAATCGCTTTCTCATTCATCGCTTCGCCCCGGCCGACCATTGCGTCCGGACGTGGTTTTTCGACGAGCCGGTCACCGCGCTGATCCTGACCGACCGCGACGACACGCTCGCCGTGGTCCTCGGCTCGCGCGTGATTTTTTGGGAACCGGCGACAGATCAGCGTCGCGATCACGGCTATCGCCTCGAAGGATGGCCTTTCGTTCGCTTCAACGACGCGCGGGCCGATCCGCGCGGTTCGCTATGGGTCGGCTCGATGCGCAACAACGTGAACGCCGACGGCTCCGAAGGCAAAGCGGGCGGGACGGACGGAATTTTGTGCCGCATCGACCCCGACGCGAGCGCCAAGATATTTCGGCGCGACATCGGGATTGCAAATACCCTCGCCTGGAGCCCCGACCAGCGTCGGTTCTACTTCGGCGACACGCTCGCCAACGTCGTCTGGGCCTATGATTACGACGCCAAGACCGGCGCGATCAGCAATGAGCGCCCGTTCCTCGCGGGCTTTTCGCGGGGATTGCCGGATGGCTCGACCGTCGACGCCGAGGGCTATCTCTGGAATTGCCGCTTCTCCGGCGGCTGCATCGTCCGCGTCGCGCCCAACGGCGCGATCGATCGCGTCGTCGACATGCCGGTGACCAATATTACGACCTGCACTTTCGGCGGCCTCGATCGAAAGATTCTCTATGTCACCACGGCGTCGATTGAAGCCCCGCGCAGCGAGCGCCTGGCCGGCGGACTCTATGCGCTCGCCTCGACGGTCGGGGGGCTGCCGGAAAACAAGTTCCGCGCCTTCGGTTAGAGCGTCAGCTTCGGAGAAATGAATGCAGGACTGCCGGCCTTTTCGAAAGCACGGGCGCGGGACAAGCAGACCGGCTTCGGCGGCGCCCGCGAGGCGATCGCGTGCGTTCCGGCTCAAGCATAGAAACGAGCGCGTTGTCGTCATAATTTTGGTATGATAGGTATCCCTAGGGAGACGTTGAATGGCTAAACTTTCCGGCATCGTCATTGTCACCGGCGCTGCGTCGGGCATCGGGCGCGCCTCGGCGCAACATTTTGCCGAATGCGGCGCGAAAGTTGTCGCCGCCGACATCGACGCCAAAGGGCTTGCCTCCCTCGCCGCGCCGCAAATCCTCACCGTTGAGGCCGATCTCGCCAAAGCCGCCGATTGCCGGCGCGTCGCCGATCGGGCCGCCGCGGAAGGGCGCATCACCGGCCTCTTGAACTGCGCCGGGCTCGAGATTCACGGTACCGTGGTCGACATGCCGGAAGCCGATTGGGATCGCGTGATGAACGTCAATCTCAAGGCGATCTTCCTCCTTTCGAAACATGTGATTCCGCATATGGCGGCCGCAGGCGGCGGCGCGATCGTCAACATGTCGTCGGTCCAAGCCCATTCAACGCAGAAAGAGGTCGCCGCCTATGCCGCCACGAAAGGCGCGGTGATTTCGTTGACGCGCGTTATGGCGGTCGACCACGGCCCTCGGAACATCCGCGTCACGGCGATCTGCCCGGGCACGATCCAGACGCCGCTCGCCGAAGCCGTGGCCGAAATGTACAGCCCCGGCAATCCCGCCGCGAAATTCGCCGAATGGGGCGCCAAACACGCGCTGAACCGGATCGGACAGCCGATCGAAGTGGCGCGCCTCGCCGCGTTTCTGCTTTCGGACGATGCGAGTTTCATCACCGGCTCCTACCATCTCGTCGACGGCGGCATGCTCGCGCTGCTCTGATCGATATCGCGCCTCTAATCCCATGCTTATCCGGACGGAACGACCATGATCAAAGATCCGCCGCTCCTGAAAATCAGACGGGACTTTCCCCGTCCGTCGAAAAAACTCCTCGCCGGCTTCGCAGGCGTGCCTACCGGCTATCTTGTCGACGCAATGGGCGGCGGCGGTTGCCTCGACTATCGGATCAAGCCGCTCGCGCCGTCAGGGACTGTCATGGTTGGCGCGGCAGTGACCTGCCTCGCCGGTCCTTCCGACAATCTTGCGCTGTTCGGCGCGCTGCACGCGGCGAAAAAGGGCGACGTCCTCGTCGCGGCGACCGAGGCTTTCACCGGCGCTGCGATCACCGGCGATCTGCTTCTGGCGATGGCGCGTAATCGCGGCGTGGCGGGGCTGGTGACCGACGGGCTCGTGCGCGACTTGGTCGGCATATTGGCGGTCGGCCTGCCGGTCTATTGCGCCGGCGTCACCGCCAACTCGCCTGCGCGTAACGGGCCCGGCACGGTCGGCTTGCCCATCGTCCTCGGCGGCGTCAGCATCGAAGCCGGGGACATTATCGTCGGAGACGGCGACGGCGTCGTCGTCGTGCCACTCGTCGAGGCGCAGCGCGTGCTCGCGGCGCTGGATCACGTCAAGGCGGCCGAAGCGAGCCTCGAGGCGAAGGTGAAAAACGGGCTGGAAATACCAGATTTCATCGAAGAGATCATCAAATCGAACCGGATCGAGGAGGTCCGCAAGCTTTGACGGTCGTAAAGGTCGGCGACGCCGAGCCGGCGCAGGCGAGAATTGCGCTCTGCATGATGGCATGATAGGTAAGTCATATTGAGCCAGCCTTCGCGTTGGCGGTTGAGGAGCCAAGAGGCGCGCATGACGCGGTTCGATCGCCGTGCCTGAGGCGCCCCTGCTCGTCGTGCGAGGCATCGCCAAGCGATTTCCCGGCACCCTCGCGCTCGACGACTTCGACATCGACGTACGTGTCGGCGAGGTGCATGCGCTTCTCGGCGAGAACGGCGCCGGCAAGTCGACGTTCATCAAGGTCCTCGCCGGCGTCTACCCTCCCGACAGCGGCGAGATCCGTCTCGCCGACGCGCCATTGCGTCAGGGCGCAAGCGCAGCCGCCGGGATCGCCTTTGTCCATCAAGATCTCGCCTTGGTCGACTCGATGTCCGTCATGGAGAATATCGGGCATGTTTCCGGCTTCCCGCGCCACGCCGGGCTGATCTCCTGGCGCGACCTCCGACGACAAGCCGCGGCGACCTTGGCGACGCTCGAGGTCGACATTGATCCGGCCGCGCTCGTCTCGCGCCTTTCCCAGGCGCAGAAATCCGTCGTCGCCATCGCCCGCGCCTTCGCGACGCCGAACGTTCGCCTTCTCGTCCTCGACGAACCGACAGCCAGCCTTCCGGAGAAAGACGTCGCCCGCGTCTTTCGCACGCTTGAGCGCCTGAAGCAGCAGCAGGTCGGCATGATCTTCGTCACGCACCGCTTGGATGAAGTCTTTCGCATCGCCGACCGCGTCACCGTGATGCGCGATGGCCGGCGCGTGCTGACCACGGCGACGCAAGACGCCAGTCGCGACGAACTCGTGGAGGCGATCGTCGGCCGCGCGCCGGACGAGGTCTTCGTACGTGATGCGGCGAGACCGACCGGCCCTTCGATCGTCGAGTTCGATTCCGTTGTCGCCGGCGCGACGGGGCCTTGCTCTTTCTCCGTCGGCGCCGGCGAGATCGTCGCCCTGGTCGGCTTGGAGGGCGCCGGGCAGAGCGACATGAGCCGGCTCATCGTCGGCGACATCCCGCTTGCCGGCGGCGCGGTCAGGTTTTGCGGGACGACGTACGAGCGGCCGAGCGCCCGCCGGTCGGTCAACCTCGGCATCGGCTTCGTATCCGCGAAGCGAAGCGCCGAGAGCGTCGCGGCCGATCGCACGATCCGGGAGAACTTGTTCGTCAACCCGTCCATACCGAACCGCTTGGCGGGGCGCTGGATCAGCCCGGCCGCCGAGCGGCGAGACGCGCTGGCCTTGATGCGGCGTTTCGGCGTGCGCGCGCGATCCCCCGAGACGCCGGTTGCCGCTTTGAGCGGCGGCAATCAACAGAAGGTCGTGTTGGCGCGTTGGCTCGGCGCGGATCGACGGCTGCTCGTCCTCGAAGAGCCCACCGCCGGCGTCGATGTCGGCGCCAAGGCGGAAATCTATCGTCTGCTTCTGAGCTCGCTGCAACAGGGATGCGCGGTGCTTCTCGTCTCATCCGACTTCGAGGAGGTCTGCGGAATCGCCGGCCGCGCGCTCGTCTTTTACGGCGGTCGCATCGTCGGCGAACTCGCCGGACCCGAATTGTCCATGGCCCGCTTGGTGCGAGCGGCCACCGGGGATGCAATACGAACGAGCGCTCATTATGGCTGAGATCAACGCCCCGGCGGACGAAGCGGTATCGACGACAGCCGACCGTCGTCAGTTGAGCCTGGCCAAGCTGCTGACGAGCTATAGCCTTCTCATTCTCACCGCGATCCTGATCATCGGCTTCTCGCTGCTGCTGCCGAGAACCTTCCCGACCGAATTCAACATTCGCTCGATCCTCGGGACCCAGTCGGTCATCGCTCTGCTCGCCTTGGCGGTGATGGTCCCGCTCGCTGCCGGACAATACGACCTGTCAGTTGGCTTCGTGCTCGGCATCACCCAGATGGCGGTAATCGGCCTGCAGATCGACCAGCATCTCGCCTGGCCGCTCGCGGTCGTGCTCGCCCTCGCGGTCGGCGGGCTTATCGGTTTGGCCAATGGGCTCTTGGTCACGGTCGCCAAGATCGATTCCTTCATCGCGACGCTTGCGTCGGGCACATTCGCCTTCGGCGTCACCAATTGGTACAGCAACGGGCAGCAGATCGCGGGCGCGTTCCCGGACGCCTTTACGAATATCGCCAACGTCTCATTCCTCGGCTATGTGCCGCTGCCGGCAGTCATTGTCGCGATCATCGCGGCGTTTCTGTACGTGATCCTTGAATACCTGTCCGTCGGCCGCCGCCTCTACGCCTTGGGCGCCAATCCGAGAATGGCGGAGCTCGTCGGAATCCCAGCGCGAGACTATACGATCGTCAGCTTTGCAGCCGCGGGGCTTCTTGCCGGCGTCGCCGGCGTCATTCTCGGGGCGCAGCTCCAAGCGGGTCAGCCCGACCTTGGGCCAACCTACCTGCTCCCAGCCTTCGTCGGCGCGCTGCTTGGCGCAACGTCATTCACGCCGGGACGGGTGAACGTGCCGGGGACGCTGGTCTCGGTGCTGCTGCTGGCCGTCGGCATCGCCGGCCTGCAACAACTCGGCGCGCAGTTCTACGTCCAATATCTCTTCAATGGCGCGACGCTCGCGCTCGCCGTCGGCCTCGCCGGCTTTGCCGCGCGCCGGCGGACCGCCCGTCTGCGCCAGGCGGACGTCGCGCGCAAAAAATCAGGAGACTAGCGCTTGAGCGCGTTGGCGCGCGGCGGATGGATTGTTATTCGAAAGGGAGGAAAGCAAATGGTTCGACATAGCACCCTATCGTCGCTGGCGGCTTCCGTCGCTATCGCGACATTGATCGGCGTCGCCGCAGCGCGCGCCGAGGGTCCGGTGGACGCGGCCCGCGCCACGGTCGCTCTCGCCACGGGACCAACGGACAAGTGGCATGGCCCGACCAGCGGCCCGGCGCCCGTTGCTAACCAGAGCGTCGTCTGCGTCGAGTACCTGGCCCAGGACATCACGGCGGCGACATGGTGCAAAGGCGTCGCGGAGGGATCGGCGAAGCTCGGTTGGAAATCAACGACCATCGATGGCCAAGGCACGGCGGACGGCCTCAGAAAGGCGCTGCAGCAGGCGATCGCGCTGAAGCCGAACGGCATTGTCCTCGCCAGCGTCGACGCGCAGAGCAACATCGGCCTGTTGAAGGAAGCCTCCGACGCCGGCATCAAGATCATCGGCATCCATAGCGTCGCCGGACCTGGGCCGGCTCCCAACGTCTATCTCTTCACCAACATCACCTATGACCCAATCGGCCAGGCGACGCTCGCCGCCGATTATGCAATCGCCGATTCGCAGGGCGCGGCCCAGATGATCGTGGTGACCGACACGCAATACGCCATCGCCCGCGCCAAGGCGGATGCGGCCCAGGCCGCCATCAAAGCCTGCCCGACCTGCAAGATGCTCGACTATGTCAGCACGCCCGTCGGCTCGGCAAACCAGAACATGCCCGGCTTGTTCACCTCATGGATCCAAAAGTACCAGGACCCGTTCTATGTCTACACGGTGAGCGACGCCGGCTTCTTCGATCCCGGCGTGCCGGCGCTGCGCACGGGCGGCGTCCCGCCAAGCGGGCGGATCGCGCTCATCGGCTCGGACGGCAGCCCAGCCGCCTATCAGCGCATCAAGACGGGCGCTTTCGAGCTCGGCACAATCCCGGAGCCTGCGGGTCTGCAAGGATGGCAAGCCGTCGATGAGTTGAATCGCGCCATCAATGGCGCGCCGCCGAGCGGCTTTGTCCAGCCGCTCCATATTATCACCAAAGAGAATGTCGCGACCGACATCAACGCCGACGGCATCTACGAACCGAAGGTCGATTATCGCGCCGAATACGCCAAAATCTGGGGCAAGTAAGCCGGCTGACCGAGAGCCGCCTCCTCTTCCCATCATCCGCGCGTCGTCCAGACCATCTCTCGGGCGACGCGCGGTACGCAAGCGCGGCGCGCTCAGCCGCGTTGCGTCACCCAGGCAGCCTGACGAAGGCCACGCAAGTCGGCGTGCCGGTTCGAGCGGGGTTCGGGAGCTGTTTCAGATCGCCGCTTGCGCGGTCGACAGCGAAAATCGTGACGCAATCGCTGTCTTGATTGGCGACAGCAAGGTAGGCGCCGGAGGGGTCGAAAGCGAAGTGACGCGGCGTCTTCCCGCCGCTCGGCGTATTCCCGATGAGCGTTGCGACGCCAGTCCTATCGTCGATCGCCAAGCGCGACAGGCTGTCGTGGCCGCGGTTGCCGACATAAAGCCGTCGCCCATCGTCGCTGATCTTGATTTCCGCGCAATGATTGCCGCTGCGCGCCGAATCTGGAACCAAAGCAGCGATCGAGAGAAGCGCCAGTCTCCCTTCCGCCGGGTCGAAAGCCAGGCTCGCCACCGTCGAGTTCAACTCGTTACCGACATAGGCGTAGGGCAGACGCGGATGAAAGACGAAATGCCGCGGGCCCGAGCCTGGCGGCAACGCCAAATCGGAATGCCGGGCGATCCCGCCGTCGTGGAACCGGTAGATCACGAGCTGGTCAAGGCCAAGGTCGCTCACGACGACGTATTTGTTGTCCGGCGTCGCGATGACGCAATGCGCATGCGGCCGATCCTGTCGGATCGGATCATGGCCCTGCCCGCTATGCGTCGCCTCGGCGACGGCCGGCCTGAGCTCGCCGTCTGCTGAAAGCGGAAAGACGACGAGCGAGCGGTTCGGTTTCTGTGTCGTCGGTCCAACGCCATAGTTGACCGCCAGAAGATAGCGGCCCGCCCGGTCGAAGCTCACCTGCGCGACAATGCTGCCGCGCGTCGGCTGCTTGTTGAGGTACTCGAGGCGCCCCGAGGCCGAGTCGATTGCGTAGGCGGTGATCACGCCTTCGTTCCAGCCGAGCACCTCGCTCGTCGCATAGAGGGTTCGTCCATCCGGGCTGACGGCCAGGAAGGTCGGATTGTCGATCCCCGCGGTCGTTTCGAGCGGGGAAGCGCCGCCGGTCGCCTCGTCGAAGGCGAAGGCGGCAATGCCCTCGCCATGGGTCGTCGCGAAATACGGCAGGGCGCGATTGCAGCAGCCAACGAACATCAGCGTCTTCGGCATGGGTCCGCTCCTAGATTGTGGTGCGCAGGTGCGGCTCGCGACCATAGAGGCAGACGAGCCCAATGATGACGGCGCCGAGAGCGGCTTGCACCATCGACGGTTGCAGTCCGAGGCCGATCAGCAACGTATTGATCTCGGTCAGCGCCACGGCGCCGATGAGCGTCCCAAGATAGGAGCCTCGGCCGCCGAGAAGCGATGTCCCGCCCACCACGACGGCCGCGAGGGTTTGAAAAAGATAGGGCTGGCCGACGTCGCCGTAAGCCGAGCCGGTGAAGCCTAAGAGCAAGACGCCGGCGAGCGCCGCGAACCAGGCGCTCAAGGCAAAAGTCGTCGTCCACATGGCGATCGGCTTGATCAGCGCATAGTGCGCCGCCAGCGGATTGCCGCCGAGCGCAAAGAGTTTTCGTCCATAGGGCGTTCGCCCCATCAGGAGCGTGATGACGATGGCGAGCGCAATCACCGCTGGAATGAGCCCCGGCAAGGGGATCGGGCCCATCGACCCGCCGATCGAGACGAAGTCCGACACAAAGGCGGGCGCCGATCCCGAGGGGAAGCCGCGCGTCCAGATGAGAACAAGGCCTTGCGCGATCGTACCCATCCCCAAGGTCACGATCAGAGGATGAATCTTGAGCCACGCGGAAAGGGCGCCATTGGCGGCCCCAATCAGAAGGGCGAGAGCGCTGACGATCAGACAAACGACCACGAAGTCGACGCCCTCGCCGGTCAATTGCGCGGCGACGACATTGGCGAAACCGATGATGAAAGGGATCGAAAGGTCGATGCCGCCGATGATGATGACGAGCGTCTGGCCTATCGAGGCGACCGCGAGCAGAGCCGCGAGCACCAGCATGGCGCGGATCGAGAAAGGGCTGCTGTAGCCGTCGATAAGGACGCTGCCTGTCGCGTGCAGCAGCGCGGCGATAGCGATGGCGCCGACGACGGGACGTCTCAAAGCGTTCAGATCCAGCGTCATGGCCTTTAAGCGCTCCTGGCCAGAAGACGCTCCTGCAAGGGCGAGGAGGCGACGGCGGCGACGAGGACCGCGCCATAGGCGACCTGGAGCACGAAGGTCGATACGTTGAAAAACGTGAGCACGCTCTGCAGCAGGAAGATATCCAAAGCGCCGATCGCCGCGCCGGCGAGGCCGCCACGCCCGCCCGCGAGGCTGACGCCGCCAAGCGCGATCGAGGAAATCGCGAGCAATGTGTAGGTCGGCCCAACGTTCGGATCGGCCGAGCCGATCAGGGCGGTTAGCGACAGGCCGGCGACGCCCGCGAAAGCGCCGGTCAACACGTAAGAGATCAATCGCGCGGCAGTCACATTCACGCCGGCGGTGAAAGCGGCGCGATCGTCGCTGCCCGCAGCCATCAATTGTCCATAGGCGGGAAAGCGCGTGAACGCCGCCCAGGCGAGACCGATGAGAAGAATCGGGACAAAGGAATAGACTTGCGAAAGCGACCGCAACCACTCCGGAATGCTTCCCGTCGGCGCCGGCACAATCGTCACCGTTAAGCCGGTCAAAATGAGATAGGCGCCGAGCGTGGCGATGATCGGTTGAATGCGCAGGACCGCCGCAGAGAGGCCGTTGACGAGACCAACCGCGGCGCCCAGAGCTACCGCCGCCGGGATGACGAGAAGGGGCGTCGTGATGTCGAGACGTCCGATCAATCCGGTGACCAGCACAGCATTGACGAAGCCCATCAACGGCCCGACCGACACGTCGATGCCGCCTCTGCCGCCAAGAATTGCCGGAGTCGAAGCGAGCGCGGCGCAAAGCAGGGGCGCGGCGAGACCGATCAGCGCGCCCCATGACGAGGGCGCGAAACGCGTCGGGTTGAGCCAGATGTTCAAGATAAGAAGCACGACGAGGAGCGCGACGCCAGCGAGCGCTGATGAGAGGCTCTTGCTCATGGGTTACGCCGCCTCGCCGAACATGGCGGCGATGACGAGCCCCGCCGACAACCCCTCCGCGCTGAGGCGCGCGACGAGCTTATGTTCGCGAAAGACGAGCGCGCGATCGCAAAGCCCGGTCAGCTCCTCGATTTCCGTCGACAGGATCGCCATCATCATGCCGGCGTCGGCCAGCTCGCGGAAAATCCGATAGAGCACGCGCCTCGTCGCGATATCGACGCCTCGGGTCGGATCATTCAGCAAAAGCGCGACAGGATCGCGCGCGAGAAGCCGCGCCAGCAGGACTTTCTGCTGATTGCCGCCGGAGAGGCGCGCAATCGACAATCCGGAATTGTCGGCCACGATGGAGAGCCGGGCGCGGAAGGATTCATATCGTTCTCGCCGCGAACGCAGATTGATCAATCCTGATCGTACGTCGCGCGCGATTGACGAGATCGCGAAATTGTCGAGAACCGATAGATTGGGAAAGATGCCGGCGGTCCGCCGGTCGCGCGGCAGATAGGCGACGCCCTCGCGCGCCGCATTGTGAAAATTGCCGATAGGCCGCGCAAGCCCGTCGGCCTCAAGGACGATCGTTCCGCTCGCCAACGGCGCGAGGCCGGCAAGCGCCTCGAGAAATGTCTCCTGGCCGTGACCGTCGAGGCCGGCGAGGCCGACGATCTCGCCCGCCTCAAGTCGCTCGTCAAACGCTTGGCTGCCGGCTTTAAGCACGGCGTCCTTGAGGATCAGAGAGCGTTTCGGCTCAGCCATGGCGCGGCCGCTCCGGCGCCATCATGGCGAGAAGCTCGTCGACCGTCGCCCCGTTGCGCGCCATCGCGCCGACGATGCGGCCGCCGCGCAAAACTGAGATTCGGTCCGACAATCGCGTGACCTCGTCCATCCGGTGCGAGATGAAGATCACCAGGCCGCCTTTGCCGGCGAAGCGTTCAACCTCGGCGAATACGGCGTCGCGGTCGGCATGATCGAGCGCCGCCGTGGCCTCGTCGAGAATCAGAATGCGAGGATTGCGGGCGAGCGCGCGGGCGATGACCACGATCTGCTGCAGCGCGAGCGGCAAGTCCCCTGCCCTTGCATCCAATGGAATGGGCGCGCGCGAGATGCGCTTGAGAACCTCGGCTGCGACATCTTTCCGGTCGCGCCGCGCGACCGCCCAACGAAAGAGGCCGTCCTGGCCGAGGAGTATGTTCTCCGTCACGTCGCGATCCGGCGCGATCAGCACTTCTTGAAAGACGGTCGCAAAACCGCGCGCGGCAAAGTCCGCGGGGCCGCGTCCAGAAAACGGCGCGTCGTCGAGCGTCAAATCGCCGGCGTCTTTGAAGACTATTCCCGACAGAAGCTTGACCAACGTGCTCTTGCCCGAGCCGTTTTCGCCAAGAATGGCGTGAACCGCGCCGGCATAGAAATCGATTGAGACGTCGCTCAGGGCGACAGTCTGCCCGTAGCTTTTAGAAACGCCGGCCACGGCGAGCCGCGGCGATTCCCTCGCAGTGATCATTGGACGTAAGACTTGGTTCGTCGGAGGGGCTTTAACGCCCCTCCGATCAACTCTGGCCGACCCGACCCTTATGGGCAAGCGCTTGGGACTTTCGAATAGTCCCAGCCCTTTGTCGGCGCCGGCGCCTTGAAGTAGCCGTCGAGCATGCTTTCGGGCACTGGGTCGCTTGCCGGAATCGGGAACACCGAGACGGCGTCCGGAGTCATGCAGCTCTGATAGATTTTCGGGAAGTCGGCCTCGGTGATGGCCGGAATCGGCATCATTAAAGTGTTGAGCTTTGGCTTTTGGCCTTCCAGGACGCGAACGGCGACGCGGAACAACGTTTCAGCGGTCCAATGCGGCAGGACGCCGTGGCCGGTGAACCGGTATTTGTCGCCATTCGCTTTCCAGTAGCCGAGCGCGTCGCCGGTGATCGATCCGGTGATCAGCGGCGGCTTTCGTCCCGCCTGGGCGAAGGCCTCGGCGACCACGCGGCTTTCGCTGCCCGTCGTCCACACCGCGTCGATATTGCCCGGATACGTCGCAAGCGCCTGGAGCACCGCAGTCTTGGTGACATTCGCCGTCCAGTTGCCGTTGACGGTGCGAACCACCTTGAGGCCCGGCTCCTCCTTCAGAGCGCGGTCCGCGCCGGTTCGCTCTTGAACGACGATCGGGTGGCCGGCGATGCCTTCGACCATCAGGATGTCGGCCTTGCCGCCGGTCTCCTTGGCGATCGCCTTGATCATGTCATAGCCCCACGCCGCATAATTGCTGTCGACATTGATGGCGTCGGGGCTGGTCACCGAGCCTGCCGCGGTGATGAAAGGAATGCCGGCGTCATAAGCGGCTTTGATGACGTCGTTGAGCGCCGTGGCCGACCCGGCGATCGAGGTGATGACCGTGCATTTCTTGTCGATGAAGGCGTGGATCTGATTGATCTGCTGGCCTGCGTCGCCGTTGGAATCCGATACTTCGAAGCTCGCGTCGATCCCGGCCGACTTCAAGCCTTCGACGAGCCGTTTCAACTCAGTGGTGACGGTGACGCGCCACGGATTGCCCTGATAGGATTCCGAATGGCACCATTTCCAAGGGGCCGGCGGCGTCTTGATATTATCGTACGCCGAGGGCGCCAGCGGGCTCGTGGTGCCGATATAAAGCTTCTTCAAATCCTCAGGGAGGCCCGCCGTCAGATCGTCGGCAAGCGCAAGGCTTGAGCTGAGGCCGCCAATGAGTGCGATGATCGGCAAAAGCAGAGCTCGCTTGGACATTATTTTTCCTCCTTCATGACCGCGGGGCCCCATCGGCCTCAGGCTACCTTACTTCTTGAATTAGGGCCCGCTCCTTAAACGTCAGGCCAATGCGCCAGCCAGAAGCTCAAAGCCCGAACTCCCGTTGCAGCGCCTCGGTATGCTCGCCGATGCGCGGGGCGGCCCGCGCTGAACGGCTCCGAACGCCATCAACGCGAATGGGCGAACGCATTGTGCGAATCGAAACGCCGTCGCTCCGGTGAAGCTCCTGCACCATGTCGAGCAGTCGGAAATTTTCGCTCGCAAACAACGCCGGCCAATTGAGGACCTCCGAGCACCAGATGTCGTGCGGTTGCAGCCTGGCGAGCCATTCGGCGACAGTTTTGGTCGCCAATTTGTCAGCGATGCGGCGCTTGATCCTGTCGCGCTCGCGGAACGGCGCGTCGGCAGGCAGGTTGGCGATCTCCGGCATTTCCAAGAGCGGCGCCAGCTTGTCGAGCGGCGTCATCGCCAGCGCGAGCCAGCTATCGGCCGTACGATAAACGCCATAGGGCGCCGAGAGATAGGCGTGAGCGTTTCGAAAGTCCGAACGTTTGGGAATCCGGCCGCCATCGTTGAGATGGGTCGCCAACACTTCGAACTGGAAGTCGATCAGCGCTTCGAGCAAGCTCGTCTGAATATGCGCGCCTTTGCCGGCAACCTTGCTGTGCACAAGCGCGGCGAGCGCGCCTTGAACGATTGCCGAGCCGGCCAGGAGATCGGCGATGGCGAGACCGAAGGGCACGGGCCCTTGCTCTTCGTCGCCGTTGAGCCACATCACGCCCGAGCGCGCCTGGGCGAGCAGATCCTGACCCGGCAACGAGCGCCACGGCCCTTCATCGCCATAGCCCGTGATCGAGGCGTAAACGACGCGCGGATTGATCTTGAGCGCGCTTTCATAGTCGAGGCCCAGCCGTTCGATGACGCCCGGGCGGAAGTTCTGGATCACGATGTCGGCGCGGGCGATCAGCTTGCGAATCGCCGCAACGCCTTCAGGCGATTTGAAGTCCGCGGCAAAGCTTTCCTTGCCGCGGTTGATCGCGTGAAACAGCGTTGAATCGCCGCCAAGCTCGGTGTCGGAAAGATAGAGCCGGCGGCAAAGGTCGCCGCCGTCCGGCCGCTCGACCTTGATCACCCGGGCGCCGAGATCGCCTAAGCGCAAAGCGGCGAAAGGTCCGGAAAGGAACTGGCTCATGTCGAGGACGATGACGCCGTCGAGCAATGCGCCCTCGGCGCCGGCCGGCGCTTCGCTGACCCGCGCGTTCACGATTGAGCCTCGAAATGTTCGGCAAACGCCTTGGCGTCGCGGTATTTGACCGTCTGTAGATGCTCGCAATAGAGCACGAGTTCGCCCTCTCCTTTGAACAC
>DATGHD010000023.1:0-2963 GCA_035308145.1 Roseiarcus sp. | reverse complement strand
CAAAGTACGACGCGCTGCTGGATCGCCCGCGCCTATATCTCATGGAATATAGCGCGACGGCGCGGCGAGGAGCAATTGGCGCCTCAAAAGCCGCGCCGCGTCGGATTAGGCTGCAACGCGCACGCTTGGCGCATTCGACCTCTCCGATTCCGAGCGTCCGGAGTTTCAAGGCCGCGCGACGATCGGCCGCGCGGCCTCGCGGCTCTCACGCACCGCAAGAGCCGCGCCCGCCTCGTCCTGGCCCATCAGCCGCGAATGGCCGACGACGTCGGCGGCGAGGATCGCGGAGGCGGCGGGGCGGTCATCCTTCAGGCGCTTCGCCCTCAGCGTCGCGGCCTTTGGCCTTGTTGATCGCATCGACATCGGCAAGATCTTGAGGCCGTGCGGCGGCGACTTTTGCCGCGATTAAGTCAGCTTCGGAAATAATGGGCGCCGTTAATCCTGCGCCAGGGTCTATGACAGCTTCAATCCGACGCGACCACGCATCTTCAAAATCAACACCGCTGATTTCCGGCATGATGTCGACCATGATTGGGGGCGTTCCCATGCGGAAAAATTTGCCGCGTTCAATGAGGTCCGCCGGCCTGAGTCCTTCAATCGGCGCGCCAAATTGCGCCAACGCTGCATGGACCGCAGCCGCATTTTCAGGGTCAGGCCCGATGAGGATATCTAAATCTTTGGTCGCGCGCGGCTGCGCATGAAAGGAAACTGCGTAACCACCGACGATGAGATATTTCACTCCTCTATCGTTGAAGATGGACAAGAGTTCTTTGAAGTCGGGGTACATTCGAGAACCCGCCTTTCAGGCCGTAAGTCTCGCTCGAAATTTCACAGACGGCGGCGAGGCGTTCATGGTCGGGACGTTGTCGCCAATAGGCGTATTCCTCGGCCTTCATGGCGTCCAAGCTGTCATAGCGCTTGATTGGAAAGCGTGCTTTTCTGTCCACCATGCGCGGGGGGCTCCCTACGAGTCTCGTAGCTGTAATTATAGAGAAGAATCAGCTTTTGCCTATCATCTTGACGATCCGCCCGCCATGGCTGGCGACGATCGGCGCCGCCTTGCGGCTCTCGCGCACCGCAATAGCCGTGCCCGCCTCGTCCTCGCCCATCAGCCGCGAAGTGCCGACGACGTCGGCGGCAAGGATCGCAGCGAGCCGCAGGGCGCGGTCATCCTTCGGGCACTCCAGCCTTGCGCATGCCGTCGTCAACACGTTCGCGTTGGGCGAGGTAGACTGGATTATCGCCCGACGCGCCGGCGCGAAAGCGAGAGATAGTGAAGGTCGGGTTCAACGACAGGCCCATCTGGATTGCGGTTTTTGCTTCATCTAACCGGTCTCCAAGCGCCAACACCGCGGCGTAATAGAAGTACGTGATCGAGTTGTTTGGATTGATTTCCAAAGCGCGACGAAAAAACGTGACTGCCTCGTCGTCATCGCCGAGATGGAACTTGGCCGTTCCAGCGTAATGCATCCAGGCAAATGCTCTAAGATCGTTCGGCGAAAGCCTGAGCGCCTCGCTCACATGGGTCTCAGTTTCCTCAGGGCGGCCGAGGATGATTTTGGCTAAAGCCAAATAGCCATGAGCGTTGGCGGAATTCCGATCCAAGGCCAAGGCGCGTTCGAATTCAAAGACGCCATGGGAAGGACGGTGGTTGTAGATTTTGGCTGCGCCCATCCACACATGCGCGAGAGCGTTGTTGGGCGCCAAAGAAAGCGCCTTGGCCAGGGTTGCTTCCGCTTCTGTCAGCAACATCAATCTATCGTCGCTCGCGTAGATGCCGGCACGCAGAACATTCATGGTGGCCGCGCCAACCAGCGCGTCGACATTGCCGGGGTCAACCGACAGGGCGCGTTCGAAGAAACTGCGCGCTTGCGCCAGGTTATCGGGCGTTGCTCCCTTATGAGCCCGCGCCATGCCTTGGAAGTAAAGGTCCATTGAATCGGGTTGTGGCGATTGTGCGGAGCGTCGAGCTTCGGCTTGGATCAGGGCGGTGTCCAGTTGCCTCGCCAGCCGTGCAACGATCTCGTCCTGCATGTCGAAGAGATCGGCGACCGGCTTGTCGAAACGCTCGGCCCAAAGATGATTGCCGGTCTCGGCCTCGATAAGCTGCACATTCACACGCATGCGATTGCCGCCGCGCTGGACGCTTCCCTCCAGCACATAGCGGACGTTTAAATCGCGTCCGATCTGCCGGACATCGAAGGGTTTGCCCTTGTAAGTGAAGGCGGTATTGCGCGCGATGACGACGGCGCCCCTGATGCGTGAAAGGTCCGTGGTCAAGCTCTCAGTCACGCCATCGACGAAATAGTCCTGCTCCGGATCGCCGCCGAGATTGGCGAAGGGCAGGACGACGATGGACAGGCGCGGCGGTCCGGATTTCTGCGGGTCGCCAGATGACGGCGCGGACGCCGGCGCTCCTGAACCGTTTCTGACCCCATAAGCGCGAATAGCCCTATCGATATTCTTGAGAGCCTTTTCGCCCAGATCGACAAACTCCGCCTCGATCCTCCCGCGCACATGCTCATAAGCCGACCCGGAAAGGCACACCCCGCCCGGCTCGGCGATGCCTTCCAGTCTCGCGGCGATGTTCACGCCGTCGCCGAGAATGTCTTCGCCGTCGATCAGCACGTCGCCGAGATGGACGCCGATGCGATAGAGGAGGCGCTTGTCGTCGCGGACGCCCGCATTGCGCTCGGCCATCAGCTTCTGTATGGCCACGGCGCATTCGACGGCGGCGACGACGGACGGAAACTCCAAGAGCACGCCGTCGCCCATCGTCTTGATGATCCGCCCGCCGTGCCCGGCGACGATCGGCCGCGCCGCTTCGCGGCTCTCGCGCACCGCAAGAGCCGTGCCCGCCTCGTCCTCGCCCATCAACCGCGAATAGCCGACCACGTCAGCGACGAGGATCGCAGCGAGTCGACGGGTCGCGATCATCCTTCCGGCACTCCGGCCCTTCGCAA
>DATGHD010000022.1:0-8070 GCA_035308145.1 Roseiarcus sp. | reverse complement strand
TGAAGATCGCCAGCGGGAAGTTCCACGGGCTGATGCAAGCGACGACGCCAAGGGGGCGATGGCTTTCGTTCGAGAAATCGGTTTTGACGCAAGCGGCGTAGTAGCGCAGGAAGTCGACCGCCTCGCGAATGTCGCCGATCGCGTTAGGCAACGCCTTGCCGGCTTCGCGGCACATGAGCCCCGAGAGTTCGCCGATCCGTTCCTCGAAAATCGCAGCGGCCCGCTCCAGGCAGGCCGCGCGCGCCGCCGGCGCTTGCGCGCGCCACAGGGGCCAGGCGGACGCCGCGGCCTCGACCGCCGCATCGACTTCGGCCGCGCTCGCATAGGAGACCTCGCCGACGACGTCACGATGATCGGCCGGATTAAGAACCGGCCGGGAGGGTCCGTTGTCGCCGCCCGACCGCCAGCTCTTTTTGGCGCTTTTCCGCAGCGCGTCATTAAGCGCGCCGAGCATTGTCTCGTTGTTGAGATCAACGCCTTGTGAATTGGCGCGTTCCGGCATGAAGAGATCGCGCGGCAACGCAATCTTTGGATGCGGCGCGCCGATCGGGACGATGGCGCGCGACGCTTCGACCGGATCCTCGAGCAAAGCCTCGATCGGCACGCCGGAATCGGCGATCCGATTGACGAAGGACGTGTTGGCGCCGTTTTCGAGCAGCCGGCGCACGAGATAGGCGAGAAGCGTCTCATGCGAGCCGACCGGCGCGTAGACCCGGCAGGGACGGTTGAGGCGTCCGGCGCCGACCACTTGCTCGTAGAGAGGTTCGCCCATGCCGTGCAGACACTGGAATTCGTACTGACCGGCGTAGAAATTCCGGCCGGCCATGGCGTGAATCGTCGCCAGGGTCAGGGCGTTGTGCGTCGCAAATTGCGGATAGGCGGCGTCAGGCGCGCCGAGCAGGAGCCGAGCGCAAGCAAGATACGAGACATCGGTGTATATCTTGCGCGTGAACACCGGAAAGCCGTCGAGGCCTTCGACCTGCGCGCGCTTGATTTCGCTATCCCAATAGGCGCCTTTCACCAGCCGAAGCATGACGCGTCGCTTGGCGCGGCGAGCAAGATCAATGATGAAGGCCAAGACGGCGGCCGCGCGTTTCTGATAGGCTTGTACAACGAAGCCTATGCCGTTCCAGCCGGCGAAATCCGGATCGAGGCACAAGGCCTCGAGTAGATCGAGCGACAGATCGAGCCGTTCCGATTCCTCCGCGTCGATATTGATGCCGATATCGTACTCTTTGGCTAGCGCGACCAGCCGCTTGAGACGCGGCAGCAATTCGCCGCGCACGCGCTCGCGTTGCGAGCGCTGATAGCGCGGATGCAACGCGGAGAGTTTGATCGACAGGCCGGGGCCTTCGTAAATGCCGCGCCCGGCCGAAGCGGCGCCGATCGCCTGCAACGCTTCCGTATAGGCCTTAAGATACCGCTCGGCGTCGGCGGCGGTCGCCGCTGCTTCGCCGAGCATATCGTAGGAGTAGCGGAAGCCATGCGCCTCCAGTCGCCGCGAATTGGAGAGCGCTTCGGCGATCGTCTCGCCGCACACGAATTGCTCGCCCATCAGCCGCATCGCCGTGTCGACGCTGGCGCGGATGATCGGCGCGCCGCTTCGCGCGATGAGCTTGGTCAGCGCGGCCGAAAGACCGGCCTCGTCGAACGTGCCGACCAATTTTCCAGTGATCAGCAAGCCCCAGGTCGCGGCGTTGACGAAGGGCGAGGGCGAATGGCCGAGGTGAACGCGCCATTCGCCTCGCCCGATCTTGTCGGCGATCAAGGCGTCGCGCGTCGCGCTGTCGGGAATGCGCAAGAGCGCCTCGGCGAGGCACATCAGCGCGACGCCCTCCTGGCTCGAGAGCGCGTATTCCCGCATCAGGCCTTGAACCAAGCCGGGGGCTGGGCGGGCGCGCAGCTTCTCGACCAATTGCCGGGCGAGGCTCTGCGCCTGGGCGCGTATCGGGGCGGCCAAGGTCGCCGCCTCGACGAGGGGCGGCAGGCATTCCGGTTCAGGGCGCCGATACGCCGCGTCGATCGCAGCCCGCAGGCCCTCGCGTGGCCGAATATCCGCGGCGAAAGCCTCGAATGGCGGCTCGGGATCGCGGCGGAGGGCCGAACCGGCGGACGACAGCGTAACGTCTGACATGACCTGTCCGATTTACCCGTGCGGCCTCTGCGCCGCTAGGCCTGTCGAACGATCGGCGGCGCCGGCGCTGGACGAAAGAGGCCAATTCGGTAGTAATAGCGCCTATCGCTATCAAGTGGGGTGTCGCCGGCTGTTCGAACGCGCGCGACGGGACTGTTCGAGCCCGTCCGCGACGAGGAGATGGCGCGGGATGGGCAAGCGAATCTTTAGGATCATCCTCATCAAGCCGTCGCACTATGACGACGACGGCTATGTGATCCAATGGCGGCGATCGACGATCCCGTCGAACAGCCTGGCCAGCGTCCATGGATTGCTGACGCTTTGCGCGGAAGAGCGAGCGCTTGGTCCGGACGTCAACATCGAGATCGAGGCCTATGACGAATGCAATACGATCATCGACGTCAAGACGGCGACGCGACGAATAAAGGCGGCGGGAAGCGGCTTTGTCGCGCTGGTTGGGGTTCAGTCGAACCAGTTCCCCCGCGCGCTTGACATCGCGCGCCAGTTCCGCGCCGCCGACGTCGTCGTGATGATCGGCGGCTTTCATGTTTCGGGCTGCATCGCGATGCTGCCGGAGCTGCCGCCGGACCTTAAAGAGGCGCAGGCGCTGGGGATTGCCCTGTTCGCCGGCGAAGGCGAAGGCCGCATGGCCGATCTCCTGCGCGACATCGAGGCCGGCCAGGCCAAGCCGATCTACAATTACTTGAACGCCATGCCCGACATGGAGGCGGCGGCGCTTCCTATCCTGCCGCGCCATGTCGTGACGCGAGTGGCCGGCCACTATACGAGTTTCGACGCCGGGCGCGGCTGCCCGTTCCAGTGCAGCTTTTGCACGATCATCAATGTTCAAGGGCGCAAATCGCGCTATCGGACGGCCGACGACGTCGAAGCCATCGTTCGCGCCAACGCCGCGCAGGGCGTGACGCGCTTTTTCGTCACCGACGACAATTTCGCCCGCAACAGGAATTGGGAGCCGATCCTCGATCGCCTGATTGCGCTTCGCGAAAAGGAAGGATTTCGGATCAGGCTGCTGCTCCAGGTCGACACTTTATGCCATCGCATTCCGAATTTCATCGCCAAGGCGGCGCGCGCCGGCTGCAATTCGGTTTTCATCGGGCTTGAAAACATCAATCCGGAATCGCTGCTCAACACCAAGAAGCGCCAGAACAAAATCTGGGAATACCGGGACATGCTTCAGGCTTGGAAGAGGGCCGGCGTGATGACCTGGGCCGGGTACATCCTAGGCTTCCCGACGGATACGCCAGAGACGATGGCGCGCGATATTGAGATCATCAAACGCGAATTGCCGGTCGATATTCTCGAATTCTTCTTTTTGACGCCGCTGCCGGGCTCCGAAGATCACAAGAACCTCCACGCCAAGGGGGTTCCCATGGATCCCGACATGAACAAATATGACCTTGAGCATGTCTGCACCGCCCATCCGCTGATGTCGGACGAGGCTTGGCGGGGCGCTTATCGCGACGCCTGGAGGCGCTACTATACCGACGCCCATGTCGAGACCGTGTTGCGCCGCGCCGTGGCGAGCGGGCTCAGTCCGAGGAAAATCGCCGATGCGATGACGGTCTTCTCGGGCGCCGTCCGGATTGAAGGCGTTCACCCTCTTCAGTTCGGCTATGTGCGCCGCAAGATCAGGAGGCAAAGGCGCAACGGCGCGCCAATTGTCAATCCGATCGTCTTTTACCCGTGGCGCGCTTTGGACTTTCTCAAGGTGGCGCTGCAGTGGCTCTCCTTAGTGATGCGTTACCGGCGCATTCTAAAGAGGGTCGCCGCCGATCCCGACGGCGCGCGCTACTTGGACGAGGCGCTGCGTCCTCCGACGTTAGAGGGGGCGCCCGAAGCCGATTTCGTCGGGGTCTTCGCCGACAAGATACCGCGAACTCATGGCGCGCCGCGGCGCGAGCCGGCCGCTTCGCAAGCTTGAAACGCGCACGCGGTCTATTTTTCGCGCCCCCTTGAACCTTTGGGGCGGCAATCCCGTAATTAAAGCGCCGATGACTCCAGAGTGTTGACGAATAGCGGGAAGACGCGCGGCTATGTGCTATTGCACAGCAATATGACATATTGCTGCAATGCAGCATTCGTGCTAACTCAATAATAATGGCGGCCGTGGGTCGCATGAGCGGCGCAAGCCAGTTGTGGCATGATGCTTAGCAGGTGATTCGAGGACGCCATGGGCAAGACATGGATGACAAAATGGGGTTCCCGCAAAGTGCGCGAAATCCCGCCAACGCTCGAAGAGGCCTTCGCCGCGGCCGAGTGCCTGACTGATGATCTTGCTCAGAAAATTGAGATCGCAGCGTCCTTAATGGGGCTTCCTGTCGACCAGGTGAAGGCGCAGGCGATGCGTTTTGCGGCGCAACCGGCGCGTCAGCCGGTCGTAACGGGCCGCGGCCGGCCGGTGGTCGTGCAATATAAGCGACCCCGGTTGACCCGTGCGACCATGCCCGCCGCGCGTCGTTGACGACGTTTGAAGCCGTCACGTCGGGTCGCTGGCGATCGGCAGGGCGGGCCTCCCGCCGCCGCCTTTAAAAACGAGCTTTCCCCGTTGGCTGCTTCCCGGTAGCAAGTGCCGATGCTCGATTTTCCGACGCAGCGTCCGCCGGCCGGGGCGCTCGCCATGCTCACCCGGCTGCAGCGCGACTATGGCTGGCCGCACAAATGGGCCTATGTCGCAAGCGCTGTGATGCTCGCGACAGTCGCCGGCGCGACTGCCGCCTCCGCGTGGCTGCTGAAACCGGTCCTCAACGGCGTGGTCGACGCCAATCCTTTTTCGGAGATGCGGCTGCTGGCCTTCACGGTTCTCGGCCTTTTCGTGTTGCGCGGGGTTGCGACCTATGGCGCCCTGGTCATCCTCTCGCGCGCCGGCAATCGCATCATCGCGACGGTTCAAGCCCGGGTGTTCGATCGCCTGCTCAGGCAGAACATGCTGTATTTCCAAGACCGCCATTCGAGCGAATTCGTCGCGCGGCTGGCTCTCGCCGCTAATGGCGTTCGCGACGCCCTGCAGTTCGTGATCCAGGGAGTCGCCCGGGACGGATTGATGGTGATCGCGCTGATCGGGGTAATGTTGGAGCGCGATCCCTTGCTGGCGGTGCTGGCGCTCTGCGTCTTGCCGCTGGCAGCCTGGTTTCTGAGCTACGTCATTCGCCGGGTTCGGGCCTTCGCCCGCCGCTCCTTCGACGGCTCGACGCTCATCATGCAGACGATGGGCGAAACCGTGCTCGGCATGCGGATCATAAAGGCCTTCAATCTCGAGGAGGTGATGCGCGGCCGCATGGCCGGGGCCATCAAAGAGGTCGAGAGGATGGCCAATCGCATTTCCGCCGCCGGCGCCCTGGCGACGTTGATGGCCGATTCGTTGGCTGGCCTGGCGATCGGCTTCGCGATTTATTATGGCTCGTGGCGGGTCAGCGTCCATCACGCCGACGTCGGCTCCTTCGTCTCCTTTCTCGCCGCGCTATTGATGGCTTACGAGCCGATCAAGCGGCTCGGCAGGCTCAACGTCGACATCCAAAACGGTCTTGTCGGGGCGCGCCTCATCTATGAGGTTCTCGATGCGCCTGAGGCGGAGGGGCATGAGCCCTTGCGCCCGAAGATCAAGATCCACGCCGGCCGGCTGGCGATCGAGCATGCCCGTTTCGCTTTCCGGCCGGGCGAATGGGTGATCGACGGCCTCGATCTCGTCGCCGAGCCTAATATGACGACGGCTCTGGTCGGCCCCTCGGGCGGCGGCAAGTCGACGATCCTTGGCCTCATCCAGCGCTTTTACGCGGCGCAAGAAGGTCGGCTCACGATCGACGGCCAGGATATCGCGACGGTCGACCTCGTCTCGCTCCGCGACAAAATCGCCTTCGTCTCACAGGACGTGTTTCTTTTTCGGGGCTCGATTCGCGCCAATATCGCGCTCGGGCGGCCTGGCGCGAGCGACGCCGAAATCGTCGAAGCCGCGCGCAAGGCCCATGCGCACGACTTCATCCTGCAATTCGCCACTGGCTACGAAACCAATGTTGGCGAGCACGGCGCGCAGCTCTCCGGCGGCCAGCGACAACGCATCGCGATTGCGCGGGCCATTCTCAAGGACGCGCCGATCCTGCTCCTCGATGAGCCGACCGCGGCGCTCGACTCGGAATCCGAACGCGAGGTGCAGAAGGCGCTGGAAGCTCTGCGCATCGGGCGGACGACCATTGTCGTGGCTCATCGCCTGCAAACAATCGTCGGCGCCGACCGCGTCTTTGTGATCGAGGCGGGCCGGGCTGTCGAGACGGGCGTGCATCGCGAATTAATTGCGCGTAAAGGCGCCTATTATGCGTTTTTCGCCGCCCAATTCGGCGCGGGGGCGCTTCCCGCGGCTTGAGCGTCTGTCAAAGCGTTGGATGGGAGACCGCGGCCAGCGGACGCTTCGTCCGGTATTGGCTGTGGAACGCCGCGGCGGTGGAGATCGCGCTGATCGCCATCACGGTCACCCACCACATTTGCGAAACGTCCTCGCCGAGAAAGGCCAATGTCAGAGTGCTGGCGAGCGCCGCGACGATATAAGGCGCGATGCGAACGCCGAAGCCGCCGACGGATCGAAACGCCTGCCAAACGATGGCCGCGCTCAAGGCCGCGCCGATGATCCCGAGTTCGTACCATACTTCGAAAAGCGCGACACGAGGCGTGCGCGGCGGCAAGAGGCCGTTCTCGATGCCTCTGACCGCGGCGTAGAAGCCGTGGCCAGTGAAGAGACGGAACGGATCGTGCAGGAGAATTTCCGCCGCCGCCGCCAGAGGCGGAAAAGGCTCATCGAGCGCGGCAAGCTTGGCGCTGTAGAACCACCGCGCGGCGGTCGGCGCCAGAGCCGGCGCCAGGGGGGATAGCAACACGATCGCCGCGGCGATGACCCCGAAATCGAAAATCGTGCGCTTGATGTCGGAAATCGCGAAAGACAGCGCCAGCACGCCGACGAGCAACGCCGCGGCGGTGACCGGCGCTCCGGTTGCGAAGACAAAGACAGCAGCCAGGATCAGCAACAGTCGCGCATAGCCGTTGCGGCCGCGCGCCGCCAGTCCGGCCATCGCCGGCCATAACAGCATGACCAGCGTAACGCCGGCCCGGCCGATGCGGCCGTCGTTCGGCATGGCGCCGGCATGAACCGCAAGCGCTGCGCCAAGAATGCCGCACATCGAGAGAAGGACGCCAACGGGGAAGAGGTAGAGATCGCCGGCGCGCATATGATCGCGCATGCAGCCGACGGCAAGAAAGGCGAGAAACGCGGTCCCCGCCACTTTGCCAAGCTGCGTGACGGCGGAGGTCGGAAACGGCGTCCAAAGGAGCGAGAGCGCCGCCCAGCCGAGGAGCGCCAGGCCGCACCAAAGGAGGGGAGAGCCAAGCGCATCGCCCATCCGGCGCGTTGCTCCCCTCACGGGATGCAGCGTCGCGGAGACCAGGAGAAGGGCGACGCCAATGGGAAAGAAGACGAAAATGGCGCGCGAGGACAGCAATTCCGCGCAAGGGCCGCCGATCGCCAGGACCGCAAAGCCAAGCCGCTGCAACAGGCGCGCCGCATCCGCGGCCGCGTCCTGCGGGCCCGATGTTTGAATATTCGCCATGCGTCTCTTGGACCTGCTCGTCTCCCCAGCTTATACGACGCCTCAATGACGGAGGCTGTGGGGCTTCGGCAACAGGTGCGTTGCAAAAATGATTCTGCCTTGAACGAAACCGCGCGGCTCGGTTTGCGCGCCAAAGGGGTGGCGCGGGCAGCCTTCACCCGGGTTGGCCTTAAGACAAGGCCGATGCGGGTCTTCGAGGCGGGCGGCTTGCGGTTGCGCTTTCCCAATGCGCCCGGATTTTGCGAGGCCGTGCTGGTCAACACCGGCGGCGGGATGGCCGGCGGCGATCGCGCGACGATCGACTTGGCTTTGGAATCGGACGCCGAC
>DATGHD010000021.1:0-2945 GCA_035308145.1 Roseiarcus sp. | reverse complement strand
CTGTAAGGGGCCTTGGGGTGGTCAGTTTGACGGCCCTCTTGGGCGCATTGGGGCTCAAATTGGTCGCCGTGCATGATTCGACGCCGCAAAGGTACAGTGCATGCCGTCGGCATGCATGTGATAACTCGTAGGTTTCTCAATAAGATAGCGCTCGAAGGCGGAAAGGCTGGTTGGGCGAAACGCGATGCCGCGGGGCGAGCTTATTTCCGCAGCGCCACGACATTGCTCGCGGCCTTGCCGGCGACCAGCGCCTCGACATGCGCGGCCCAAAGATCGAGCGCTTGCCTCTTCTCAGGCCAATAGGTCGCCCGGTTGTAGATGCCGGCCACGCCGCCCTTGTGGCCGCTGATGTGATTGAGCGCCGCTTCTATGACATGCGGGAGCACGCCAAGTTCGGCCATCCGTGTCGCGACGGTCCGGCGTATGTCGTGAAGCCGCCAGGGCGCCGGCTTCGCCTTTGTCTGTTCGCCGATCCGCCGATCCAGCGCAATCTTTGCCGCCGACCAGCCGGAAAAGCTGCGGCCGGATTCGCCTTCGCCAAAGATCAGCTCGCGCCCTTCGCGTCCCTCGCGCGCGATTGCGGCTTTGACAATGCCCAACGCCGGGTCAGAAAGCGGAACCTCGTGGGGTTGCCTGTTCTTGGTGCGCTCGGCCGGCATCGTCCACTTGCGAGCGTCGAGTTCGATTTCTGATCTCGCCATGCCGGCGACTTCCTCGCGACGTTGCGCCGTCAAGATCAAAAGCCGGACAATCGAGCCATAGTCATCGTCGCGGCAGGCCTTCCAAATCGCCGCAACCTCATCGTCGCTCAAGACGCGATCGCGGCTTTGCTCTTCGGTCTGTTTGTTGGTTCCTATCACCGGATTGACGTCGACAAGGCCCTCTCGCATGGCCCAGCCGAAAAACGACGACAATGAAGAGCGCGCCCTGTTGGCGGCGACCAATCCCCGCTCGGCGCCGATCTCAACAAGCCTGGCGGCCACCTGCTTCCTTGTGACCTGATGGACAGGCAGCGGGTGAAGAGGCCTCCAATGCTTCCTCAAGTGCGTCTCGAGGCTCTCGAAGGCCCGCGGCTTCATCTCTCGACGCTTCGCCTCTAGGAACCGTTCCACGATCGCCGTGACCGTTTCCGCGGCCCTGGCCCGTTCCTCGCGCTTTCTCTTTTGCGGATCGGCGCCAAGCGTGACCTCGGCAAGGTCTTTCTCAGCGGCGGCCCTCGCCCGCGCGGCGTTGATCTTGTCGAATGAGCCGATCGTCTTGCGCCGCTGTTGCGCGCCGACGCGATATTGGATGATCCATGTTTTCTTGCCGCCAGCCCGCAAGCGCAGTCCAAAGCCCCTGAGCTTGTCGTCGAAGTAAATCTGGTCGGATTGGCCCGGCGCGAGCCGCAGCCGCTCGATGTTCTTTTGATCGAGTTTCATCGAACGCCCCTCTTTTTTGGGAAGCATATGGGAAACAATCTTACGGCCCGAGCCGTCCCCAACTGTCCCTATAAGACCGAGGGTATCGCTTGATTTTCAGGGTCTGTCAAGCTGTCTGGTGCTTCCCGGCCCCTACTGTCCCCATATACCCTTGGTCTTCGGAACCGAGGGTTGGGAGTTCGAACCTCTCCGGGCGCGCCAGGGTGTTCCGCGTCAGCCCGTAAGAAGCCGAATTCCTTGACTTCTCGCCCTCCGCGGCTATTTTGCCGGCCAAATCGCGCTGGGGAAGCCCCGCGCCCGCTTCGAATGGATAAGTGAACATGGCCAAGGCCGCCTCGATTAAAATCAAGCTGCTGTCGAGCGCCGACACCGGCTATTTCTACGTCACGAAGAAGAACGCCCGGACCAAGACCGAGAAGTTCACCTTCGTGAAATATGATCCGATTGCGCGCAAGCACGTCGAGTTCAAGGAAACCAAGATCAAGTAGCGCGGCGCCAGACGCGCCCGAGCGAATCGAAGCGAAGGCGCCCGCGGGCGCTTTTTTCGTTTTGGCTTGGCTACTGCGGTTCCGCCGGCTCGAGGGAAGGATCGGCAGGATCCGGGCGGATCGGGCCGCTGACGGCCCCAGGGCGCTCCACCCGATCACTGCGCGGCCGCCGCGGGGCCGGCGACCAGGGACGGTCTTGGCCAACGCCGCGGTCGGTCGCTATTGAAACTTTGCCGTCGTCATCGATCGTCAGACCGACCGCGCCCGTCTCCGCCAAGCGTTTTTGATCAAGCACGACCGCGGCCTTGCAACCGGCCGGGGCCGTTAAACGCGTGACGATGATCAACGCGCGCTGGCAGTCCTCATCGAACGCCAAACGGTCTTCGACCACCGATAGCGCTAGCCCTTGCTGCAAGGCGCCGACGCAACCCAGTCGGTCGCAGGACTCATCCTTGGCGCGCGCCTCTTCCGCGTTGCGGCCGTCGCCGTCGGCGGCGAGCCATTGCCCGGCGGCGTAGGCGTTGAAGCGCTTGCCGACCACAGTGATCCGCCCGTCGGCGTCGCGGATCGCTGCTGCTCCTCCGTCGGGCGGGACGATTGCGTCGTAGCGAGGGCCGTTGATCGCGCCGAGAAGGCCGATCAGCGCCAACGGAATGGCGGTCGCGCGGAAGAGCCATGACCGCCAGATCAGGGCGGAGGCGACAGCAAGGCTGAGGAAGGGCAAGGCATAAGGCGCGAAGGCGCGGAGATGAAGCGTGGCGCCTGGCGCGGCGGCGATGTGGCGCGCGGCCCAGAGGATGAATTTGATGCCTGAGCCGACGTAGAGCCAGATCGGCGCATCGAGCCCGAGGGGGTAAAGCGCTGCGCCAATCAGCGCACCGGGCACGGCGAAGAATTCGATGACGGTCAGCGTCAGCGGATTGCCGATCAGCACGTAAGGACTGAGGTCGTGAAAATGATAGGCCATGAAGCTGGCGGTCGCGCTTGTCGCGCAGAAGGTCGCAATCAGCAGCGACAGCGGCTTCTCAAAGAGCGC
>DATGHD010000020.1:0-5035 GCA_035308145.1 Roseiarcus sp. | reverse complement strand
CCTCCAGCCGGCGTACCGGCTCTGGCTTGGATTTGTGCAAAAGCTCAGTGTCCGACACGTGTCCAACCCGCTCGATTCAGCGCGCCAGACATTCGCCGATCAGACCCGAGCGATAAAGGTGGGATCTAAAGACCGCTTACGCTAGACCTAATGCGCCATAAAGATTGGCGCCGTCATCGATTCGAGAATGGTGCGCGTCGTGCCGCCAATGACGAATTCCGCAAGACGCCAATGACCATAAGCGCCCATCACGATGTAATCAGCGCTGATGTCGGCCGCATAAGAAAGTATCGCCTCCCCGATATCATGAGCGCCGGGAAGTTCGGTCATCTTGGCGCCAATCCCATGCCTGGCGAGGTGCCTGATAATATCCGGGCTAGGCTCCTTGTCGCCCGTCGTCGCTCCGCTGAATGTGATGATTTCGGTGCTCTTGGATCGGGCGAGCAACGGCATCGACGCGGCGAGCGCTTTCGCCGCTTGCGCGCCTCCGTCCCAGCAAACCATCGCCTTTTCGAACTTTGCCGCCCCCTTGTGAGTGAAGGGGACGACGAAGACCGGCCGACCTGAGCCAAACAGCGCCGCCGACACAACTTGCCTGTCGAGCCGCGCTTCGCCTGGCGCTCCCTGCCCGACCACAGACAAATCAAAATACCGAGCCAGACGACTGAAATCGCGGCAAGCCAGTCCAAGATACCCGCGAACGATGATAAATTCGGTTTCGAGTTCCCGGGCTACGTTCTTCGTGAATTCCCGATAGCGGCGCTGCAAATCTTCCCGGTTCTCTTCCGTAAGCTTTTCGAAAGTCGCGAGATTATTGAAGGGGCCGCCTATTGAAGGCCCAGTGGCCGGCGGAGGATATTCGACGACAATCCCGGCGGCGGTCAAATGAGCTCTTGTAAAGAGCGCAAGCGAGCTCGCAAAATCAATCACGGACTGCGCAGAACTGTCACGCTCAAGATGAAAGAGTACGTCTTTAATTGACATTTTCCTTAACTCCATAACGCAAATATGCGACCAGGCGTCCCATTAATCCTTGATCAAAATCAAATTCGAGTTGGATCAAAGATCGCCTTCCTTGTTGGCGCGCTTGCGCCTTGATGTAACGCAATGCGTCGAGACGCCCTTTCATCAATAAATTACGGCGCTGATGCAGACATCGAGGACGGAATGCGGGCGATCGAGAAGAATGACCTCGCGAGACAGCTTCTTTCCGAAGTAACCGCGCTGCGAAACGAGGTCGCTCGCGAAGGGGCGGCGACCTTTCGACGCTGGCGTCCGAAGATCGAACGCCGCGTTTTCGCCGTCAGCGCCTATAATTTTGCTCATTATCTCGCTTTGCGCCAAAGAGACTTGCGCCCTTTGCAACGCCGTTTGATGGCGCTGGGCCTCTCCTCGCTTGGCCGCGTAGAGGGGCGCGTGCTCGCCTCGCTCGACGCGGTGACGGCAGCGCTCGCGGCGATGGTCGGCGGCGCGCCGTCAAGGGGCGTCGAAACGCCGTCGGAGCGGCAGTTCTTCCGCGGCGAAGCCAAATTGCGCGCTAATGCGCGCGAAATCTTTGGGCTCCAGCGGGTCAGGCGCGCAGGCCGAATTCTTGTCACGTTGGATACAGCGGCGGCGGATGATCCTGCGTTGATGCGAAGCCTGGCGGAGGACGGCGCCGACGCGGCGCGGATCAATTGCGCCCATGACGACGCCGCATGCTGGAGCCGGATGATCGCCAATATTCGCGAGGCGGCGCGCCATATCGCGCATCCGATTCCAATTCTAATGGATATTGCCGGGCCGAAGTCGCGAACTGGCGCGATCCTCGCCCCCCCCAGCCGTCACCGAATCGTGGTCGGCGACGAGCTCCTCCTATGTCGTGGCGCGCAGCTTTGCGGCGGCGAGCCGCTTTTTCAAACGACCTGCACCTTGCCTGAAATCGTCGATCAACTGAAAATTGGCGACGCGGTGGCGCTCGACGACAGCAAATTGCTTGGCCGAATCGTACGAGAGGAGCGCGGCGGTTTCGTCGTCCTCATCGAGGAAGGCCGGCCGAAAGGCCTCAAGCTCAAGCCGGGACGCGGCCTCACCTTTCCGAACGCCGATCTCAAGCTTGATCCTCTGACGGACAAGGATCAGCGTGATCTCGACTTCGTGCTCGCTAACGCGGATATGGTCGGCTATTCCTTCGTCGAGAGCGCCGCGCATGTTGCGGAATTGCAGCGTGAGCTCGCGTCCCGTCGGACGGACTGGCGCAAATTTCCGCTCGTCGCCAAGATTGAGACGGCCCGCGCGCTCAAGAATCTGCCGGAGATTATCGTCGCGGCGGCGGGCCGTCAGCCGCTCGCGGTGATGATCGCCCGCGGCGATCTTGCTGTCGGAATCGGCTTTGAGCGTGTTGCCGAGATGCAAGAAGAAATGCTGTGGCTCTGCGAAGCCGCGCATATTCCCGCGATCTGGGCGACTCAGGTGCTGGAAGGCCTGGTCACGAAGGGCGCGCCTTCGCGCGGCGAAATGACGGACGCGGCGATGGCGGCGCGCGCGGAAGTCGTCATGCTCAACAAGGGTCCGCAGCTCGCCGCCGGCGTTTGCGCGCTCGATCGGCTCTTGCAGCGCATGGGAGAGCATCAGGTGAAGAAGACGCCGACGCTACGCGCGCTGCGCACCTGGAGCAAGCCGGCCGCTCGCTCCCAGGCGAAGGAAACAGAGCCAGCGACGCCATGAATGGGCTCCCAATCGGTTTTGCGGCCAGGATTTTTTCGAACATCGTTATCTCCCTAGAGCGCGCGCTAATCCGCTGATTCGCTCGTTTGATCCGTATCAATGTCGCAGCGCCGCGCTCAGCTTATTTCTACGCTCTCCTTTGATTTTTGCTTGCGAGAACGACATGAACGAGGCGGACAGCGCGCTTTCGGCTGCGCGGGGTGGCGAACCGGATTCCGCGGTCGCCTCAGCCTCTACTTCGGATATAGGGCGGTTTTTCCGGACCGCTGATCGCTTGACGAATGCCTCGCTCGCGCGTGTAACGCTCGGCCTTTCGCCGGCCGCTCTTTCGCTCGCTCTAGCCGACTGGGCGATTCACTTCGCGGCGGCCCCGGGCAAGCAGACCGAGCTGGCGATCGAAGCGTGGCGTTCCGCGGGCCGCTTTCTCAACTACGCGGTCAGCTCGGCTCTCGGCCGCGACGGTCCAGACTGCGCCGAGCCCCGCCCAGACGATGAACGCTTCGGCGACGCGGGCTGGTTGCATCCGCCGTATCAACTTTGGCGGCAGGCCTTTTTGCTCAATGAGCAATGGTGGCGCGACGCGACGACCGGCGTGCCCGGCGTCTCGCCGCATCATGAAAACGTCGTCGCCTTCGCCTCCCGTCAGTTGCTCGACTTCTTATCGCCGGCCAATACGCTGTGGGGCAACCCGGAGGTCGTCGAACGCACCCTTGCGACGGGCGGGCGCAATCTTCTCATCGGAACGAGCAACTGGCTGGAGGATGCGCGTCGGACTTTGGCTGGCGAGGCGCCGGTCGGCGCCGAGGCCTTTCAGATCGGCCGTGATGTCGCTGCGACTCCCGGCAAGGTGATCTACAAGAACCACCTGATCGAACTGATCCAGTATTCTCCGGCGACGTCGGAGGTCGCCGCGGAGCCCGTTCTTATCGTCCCTGCGTGGATCATGAAGTATTACATTCTCGATCTTTCGCCGAGCAATTCGCTGATCCGCTATCTCGTCGAGAAAGGCCACACGGTCTTCTGCATTTCTTGGCGCAACATCGGCGCGGAAGATCGCGATCTCTCTTTGGAGGATTATCGTCGGCTTGGCGTTATGGCCGCGTTGGACGCGGTTGGTCGCGCAGCGCCTGGACGCAAAATCCATGCAGCCGGCTATTGCCTGGGCGGCACCCTTTTGACGCTTGCGGCCGCCGCGATGGCGGAAAAAGCGGACGATCGCCTCGCCTCGATCTCACTCTTCGCCGCGCAGATCGATTTCACCGAGCCCGGCGAGATGCAGCTCTTCATCGATGACAGCGAGGTCGACTTCCTCGAAAGCATGATGTGGCGACAGGGCTATCTCGACGCCTCGCAGATGTCGGGCGCGTTTCAGCTTCTAAGGTCGCAGGATCTGATCTGGTCGCGCATCGTGCATGATTATCTGATGGGCGAGCGCGCGCGCATGATCGATCTTATGGCGTGGAACGCCGACGCCACTCGCCTGCCCTATCGCATGCATTCGGAATATCTGAGAAAGTTCTTCCTGCACAACGACCTCGCCTCCGGCCGTTACATGGTCGACGGCGAGCCGATCGCCATTCAGAACATCCGCGCGCCGATTTTCGTCGTGGGAACCGAGAGCGATCATGTGGCCCCGTGGCGTTCGGTCTATAAGATCCACTATCTCGCTGAGACGGATGTCGCCTTCGCGCTCACCAATGGCGGCCACAACGCCGGCATCGTCAGCGAGCCGGGCCATCCTCGCCGCCGCTTCCACATTATGGAAAAGAAAGCCGCCGACCGCTGCCTGAGCGCCGACGAATGGCTGGCCGCAGCGTCTGATGAGGAAGGATCGTGGTGGCCGGCATGGGAGGCTTGGCTTCGCCGGCGATCTTCCGGCGAGAGGATTGCGCCGCCGCCGTTTGGCGGAACCGAGGCCGAGGTCGCTTCATTTGCCGACGCGCCGGGTCTTTATGTGCTGCAGCGGTGAATCAGCAATGACGAAAAGCTTCCTGAAGAACCGCACTTTTGACGAGATCAAAATCGGCGACGCCGCCTCTTTGACGAGGCTGGTCAGCGCCGATGACGTCCAATTGTTCGCCGCCGTCTCGGGCGATGTCAATCCGACGCACTTCGACGCCAAATATGCGGCGCACGACGCATTCGGCCATATCATTATTCACGGCATGTGGATCGGCTCGCTGATTTCGGCGGTGCTTGGCACCGAGCTGCCAGGACCGGGCACGATCTATCTTGATCAAGACCTTCACTTTCTTAAGTCGGTCGCCCCGGGAGACTCGGTGACCGCGACTGTCACGGTTCGCGAAAAACGGCCGGACAGGCGGATCGT
>DATGHD010000019.1:0-2806 GCA_035308145.1 Roseiarcus sp. | reverse complement strand
CGCCAGATCGTCCTTGTTCAGCCCGGCAAGCGCGACGCTCCGTTCGTTGAGCGCGGCGACGTGATTAGGCTGGATCTTGAGGACTTCGTCGAATTGCGCCAAAGACTCCGGAAGTTTGCCGAGCTTCAGCAGCGACGCTGCGCTCATATAAAGGAGGGATAGGCTGTCCCGCTTTACTTTAAGTCCGTCGCCGCAGGTCAGAAGAGCTTCGGCGTGATCGCCAAGCTGAACAAGAAGGGCCGCGTAGTTTTCGATGAATTGGACGTTCGGCGGGCGTATCGCCAGCGAGCGCGCCATCAAGGGCTTGGCCTTGTCGAAATGTCCGGCGCCCGCCTCGATTAGGCCCAAGAAATGCAGCGCGTGGTAATTGCGCGCGTCCTTTTCGATAAGCTCGCGATAGAGTTTGGCCGCTTCGACGACCGCGCCGCGTTGATGCAGCAAATATCCGGTCTGAAGTTTCTGCTGATCGCCGCCCGCAAACATGAGGGATTTTAAATTCTCCGCTCCCAGCCTTGGGTGGGCTTATAGCTGAAAGCCGGCGATGGCGGAAATTCTGAACCATCGCCAACGGCGGCGGCGCGGATGCGCGTGATTGATCAGCCGGCGAAGCGCGCGCCAAGGCCGCCGTCGACGCGCCAATTCGCGCCGGTGACGAAGGAGGCCTCGTCGGACAAAAGGAAAACGGCGCAGTTGGCGATTTCCATAGGCTCGCCCATCCGGCGCATCGGATGGGCTTCGATGACCACGCGGCGTAAGGCTGGATCGCCGCGTTCGAAGAACTCCTTGACCAGCCTGGTCTCCGTGTAGCCGGGCGACAGCGCGTTGACCCGGACCTGATGCGGCCCGACTTCCAGCGCAAGCGAGCGCGTCAGCCCCACCAAGCCCGATTTCGCGGCGGCGTATGGAAACATGCCGGGATAGGTCAGATCGGCGTGCAGCGAGGCGATGTTGACGATCGCCCCTTTACGCGCCGCGATCATCGCCGGCAGCATCGCGCGCGCGACGAGCCAGGCCGCTTTGAGATCGACGCTGAAGACCTCGTCCCATTGCGCCTCGGTCATCGCGACGGGATCGGCGTAGGAATTGCGCCCCGCATTGTTGACGAGGCCGGTCACTGCGCCGAATTTCGCCGTCGCAGCCCCATGCGCTTTCGCGATGTCCGCCGCCGAGCGCACGTCGCCAGTCGTGAAGCAGAGCCGATCGCCGGCCGCCAGGCGCCCGAGCAGCGCCTGCGCTTCCGCCTCTTCAAGGTCCATCAACGAGACGCGGGCGCCTTCGGCCAGCGCCTTCTCGACGATCGCCGCGCCAATTCCGCGGGCGCCGCCAGTGACGAAGAGATGATGACCCTCGAGCCGGCCTCGCATGGCAGCGCTCCTACCAATCGGCGACGCCGCCGTCGTGATGGAACCATTGGATTGGCCGCGCCTCCTTGAAAGGATGACGGGCGGCCGCGGTCTCGTCGATCTCGACGCCGATTCCCGGCGCTTCGCCGGGCTCGACATAGCCGCCGACAATCGGCGCCACGCCGGAGACGATTTCGTCGCGCCACGGCACATCGGCGCGCATGACTTCTTGGATGAGAAAGTTGGGCGTTGCAAAGCCCAAATGGATATTGACCATGGTGGCGATCGGGCCCAACGGATTATGCGGCGCCATGGAGACGCCAAACGTGTCGCAAAGCGCCGAAATCCGGCGGATTTCCGTGAGGCCGCCGGCGTGGCAAACGTCAGGCTGGGCGACGGCGATCGCCCCGCTCTGCAAGAGGGGAAGGAATTCGCGCCGATGCGAGAGCCGCTCTCCCGCCGCGATGGGGATCGGGGTTGATCTGGCGACTCTCGCCGTACCCTCCCAGTCCTCGGGTTGGCACGGTTCCTCGACAAAAAACGGACGGTACGGCTCGAGGACCCTGGCGTATTGGATCGCCATGGCCGCGCTGGTCCGGCCATGCAAATCGACCATGATGTCCATCTCGTCGCCCGCGCCTTGCCGCGCCGCCGCCATCAGCGCCTCGGCGGATTTCAAGGCGGCGTGGCCGTCAAGCGGCGCGGTCTTGCCGACCGCCAAAATCTTCACCGCTGAAAAGCCCGCCGCCTTGGAGCGCGCGGCCTTTTCGGCGAAGGACGAGGCCGTCGCGCGCTCGTAGACGGAGCTGATCTCGCCGCCGCCCAGGTGATCGTACATGCGCAGGCGCTCGCGGCAGAGGCCGCCGAGCAATTGCCACAGCGGAACGCTCAAGGACTTGGCCTTGAGATCGTGCAACGCCTGATCGATGCCGGCGAGCGCCGACATGGTCACGATCCCGCCCTTGAAGAAAGTATGGCGGTACATGATCTGCCAGAGCCGCTCGATGTTGCGCGGCTCCTCGCCCATGATCAAAAGGGCGAGATCGTCGATCGCGCCGACGACGGCGCGGGTCTGAAACTCGAGCGTCGCCTCGCCGAGCCCGAAGAGGCCGGGCGTATCTGTCTCGACCCGAACGAATATCCAATTGCGCAGCCTGGCGTTGACCACGAAGCTCTTGATCGCGGTGATCTTCATGGGCGTGTTCTTTCCGCCCCCGCGCAGCGGGGGAGGGGGACCATGCGAAGCATGGTGGAGGGGGTACGGCGCTGGACATAAATCCTCATAGCCGCGGCCCCCTCCACCGCGCTGCGCGCGGTCCCCCTCCCCCGCTGCGCGGGGGCGGATAAGGAGCCTCGTCGCAGGCGCCTCATCGGCCGGTCAGCGATTGCCGGCGGATGCGGCGGTCGATCATTGTCTGCAACACGACCGAGACGACAATGACGAGGCCGAAGCAGAGCTGCGT
>DATGHD010000018.1:0-6119 GCA_035308145.1 Roseiarcus sp. | reverse complement strand
TATCCCTTCGACAACGAGCTCCGGGTGACGACGAGAGACGGACGCTTCACGATGGAGGGCGATTTCGGGGCGCCGCCGGAAGGAAATCTCTCCTGGCCGCCGTTCCGCAACTTTGGCGACAAATATTACACGTTTCAGGTTCTTCTCGACCTCAAGGTCAAGAAAGGAATGGCGATCCGGACCGAGCCGCATCCGCGTTTCTATACCGATCCGACCGAAACGACGCCGATCGCCGTGCCGGCTCTCCTGAGGAGCTGGTGGCCGATGATGTTCTTCATGGTCTTCAAATCGCCGGCGGAGGGAAGGACCCATATTTTTCGGCCGCGTGAGCCGATCGCTCAGATCATCGTCGTTCCCGAACAGGCGGAATTCGATCTCGTCCCGATGAGCGATGAGGAAGCCGCCGAGCGCGAGCTGCAAGCGCGCCGCATTCATGAGAGCCGGCCGCGCCTATCCGGCGACACCACATGGAAGTCGAAGACCGATACGATTTTCGACGGAACCTACCGCCATATGCTGGGCGCTTCGAACCAGCGCTCGCGACAGCGGACGCCCTGAGGCGTCCGCTGAAATAAGAAAAGCGGCGAAGGCGCCTGGCTTCGCCAGCGCGATCAATAGTTCATCCAATGGTGATGCCACCATCGCCGATGCATCCAGTGATGATGGTAGTGGTGATGATGGTGATAATATTGGTGGTGGTGGTGATGATGATAGTACTGCGCCGTCTGGACCGGCGCGGTTTCGGGTTGGGCCACGTCATCCACTGCGGCCAGAGTGGCGGCGGCGTTCGGAATCGGGTCGAGTAGCTCGCTAAAAGATTGGGCAGGCTTCAAAGCAGGCGCGTCGGCGTCGCTTGGCGCGGATTGAGCAGCGCCCCCCGTCAAGAGAGCAAGAGCGGAAGCGGCGCCAAGGGCGCTGATGAGCTTCTTGTCCATAGAATTTTCCTTCCTCCTTTGATGATCTCGCGCTTGGGTCGCCCGAGCGTATCCACCGTGGAACGCATTGCGGCCCCATTCGTTCCCGCGCGTTGCCGAGCCCAGCCCCGCCCTGGCGTAACTCGCTGATTTCTGTCATTGTGCCCTGCAACATAAATCCGCTTGCGGGGCAATCGAGCGTGGATCAAGAGCCGGCGAAACGCGACAAACCCTGGATCTTTCGCACCTACGCCGGCCATTCGTCCGCCGCCGATTCGAACCGCCTCTATCGGGCGAATCTCGCCAGAGGCCAGACCGGCCTCTCGATCGCCTTCGATCTGCCGACCCAGACCGGCTATGACAGCGATCATCCGCTCGCCAAAGGCGAGGTCGGCAAGGTCGGCGTCGCGATCTCGCATATTGGCGACATGCGCGCCCTCTTCGAAGGCATCCCGCTCGCGCAGATGAACACCTCAATGACGATCAACGCCACGGCCCCTTGGCTGATGGCGCTCTATGTCGCCGTCGCCGAGGAGCAAGGCGTCGAGCGGGCGAGCTTGCAAGGCACCACCCAGAACGACATCATCAAGGAGTACCTTTCGCGCGGCGCCTATGTCTTTCCGCCGGCGCCGTCGCTGCGGCTGACCAAGGACCTGATCCTCTTCTCGGCGCGCGAAACGCCGAAGTGGAATCCGATGAACGTATGCTCGTACCATCTGCAAGAGGCGGGCGCGACGCCAGTCGAAGAGATGACTTTCGCGCTCGCCACCGCGATCGCCGTGCTCGACATGGTGCGCGCTTCCGGCGAGGTCGATGGGGAGGGTTTCGCCAATGTCGTCGGCGGCATGTCCTTCTTCGTCAACGCCGGAATGCGCTTCGTCACCGAACTTGCCAAGATGCGCGCCTTCGCCGAGCTTTGGGACGAGATCGCGTTGCAGCGCTACGGCGTCGCCGATCCCGCAAAACGACGCTTTCGCTATGGCGTGCAGGTCAATTCGCTCGGCCTCACCGAGCAGCAGCCGGAGAACAACGCCTATCGCATTCTGATCGAGATGCTCGCGGTGGTGCTGTCGCGCAACGCCCGCGCCCGGGCCGTGCAATTGCCGGCCTGGAACGAAGCGCTCGGCCTGCCGCGGCCTTTCGACCAGCAATGGTCGCTAAGGCTCCAGCAGATTATGGCCTATGAAACCGACCTTCTCGAATTCGGCGACATATTCGAAGGCAGCCGCGAGATCGAGGCGAAGGTCGAAGCGCTGAAAGGGGAGGCGCGGGCCGAGCTCGCGGCGATCGAAAAGATGGGCGGCGCCGTTGCGGCGATCGAGAACGGCTATATGAAGCGTAGGCTGGTCGAATCCAACACGCGCCGTCTGGAGGCGATCGAAAGCGGCGAGCAGATCGTCGTCGGCGTCAATCGTTACACGGAGAGCGAGCCTTCGCCGCTGACCGCGGGCGAGGGGACGATCATCGTGATCCCGCCGCATGTCGAAGAGGAGCAGGTGGCGCGGCTTAAAGCCTGGCGCGCCGGCCGCGACGAAAGGGCGGTCGAAGCCGCGCTCGCGGACTTGTGCGACGCCGCCAAGACCGGGCGCAGCGTCATGCCTCCTTCCATCGCGGCGGCCAAGGCCGGCGTCACCACCGGGGAATGGGGCGCCGCACTGCGTGCGGCCTTCGGCGAATATCGCGCGCCGACCGGGGTCAGCCGGAAGGCGCGTCAGAGCGCAGCGGATCTCGACGAGGTTCGCGCCGAGGTCGAGCGCGTCTCGATGAAGCTCGGCCGGCGGCTCAAATTCCTCATCGGCAAGCCAGGGCTCGACGGCCATTCCAACGGCGCCGAGCAGATCGCGGTCAGGGCGACGGACGCCGGCATGGATGTCGTCTATGACGGCATCAGGTTGACGCCCGCCGAGATCATCGAGCGCGCCAAGGACGGAGTCCATTGCGTCGGCCTCTCGATCCTTTCAGGATCGCATATTGAGCTCGCGCGCGAAGTGATCGCGGGCCTGCGGGCCGCAGGTCTCGCCCATGTTCCGGTGATCGTCGGCGGCATCATCCCGCCCGCCGACGCCGAAAAGTTAAAGAGCGAGGGGGCGGCCGCGGTCTATACGCCCAAGGATTTCGCCATCAACCGTCTCGTCGGCGATATTGTGCGGCTGGTCGAGCCGCAGGCGGCGGAGAGACTGGCCTCGTAACGCGAAGTTGAGCGCTCTGTAAGGACGCTCGGTCTTGCGGGAGGCTGCAGGCTCCCTCATAGGTTCAACCCTCCTCGCGCCGCTGCGCCACTTCTCGATCAGCCCAGTCCCTGCAATATTCGCAGGCGAGCCATGAGTTGCGGGAATCAGCTTTCCGCGCGACCTCCAGCTGGGCTTTGTTCTTTCGATGGATATGTCGCACGCCAAGAGATTAACGGAAGGGCAAAAGCGCCGGATCATGGTCGGCGTGATGATGGCCATGATGCTGGCGGCCCTCGACCAGACCATTGTTGCGCCGGCGCTGCCGATCATCGGCGCTTCGCTTGGCGATTCCGAGTTCCTATCCTGGATTGTCTCCGCCTATCTGGTGACCGGGACGGCGGTCACGCCCCTCTATGGCAAGTTCTCCGATATCCACGGCCGGCGTCCCGCGCTCTTCGTCTCGCTTGGCGTCTTCCTCCTCGGGTCGGTGATCTGCGCGCTGGCGCCGAGCATGACGGCGATCATCCTCGGCCGCGCGGCCCAGGGCTTAGGCGGCGGCGGACTGCTCGCCCTGGCGCAGACAGTGGTCGCCGACATCGCGGCGCCGCGCGAGAGGGCGCGGTACGTCGTTTATTTCTCGCTCGTCTGGGCGACATCGAGCGTCGCCGGTCCGATTGTCGGCGGCTTTTTCGCCCAGCATCTGACTTGGTCGCTGATCTTCTGGATCAACCTGCCGATCGGCGCGCTGGCGGTTTTGATGACCAACAACGCGTTGAGAATCCTGCCGCAGGTCAAGCGCGATCACCGCCTCGACCTTGCCGGCTCGGTCCTGATGATCGGCGCGACGACCGCCCTGATGTTGGTCCTGACGCTCGGCGGCGTCAGCTACCCTTGGTCCTCGACGCCGATCCTTCTCCTCGCCGTCGCCGCGGCGATTTTGTGCGGCGGGCTTATCGTCGATCTCGCTCTGGCGAAAGAGCCGCTGATCCCGCTCAGCATCTTCCGAAACGAAGTCGTCGGCTCGGCCTCGCTGTCGATGTTCTTTGCGATGGTCGCCTTTGTCGGCTCGACGGTTTACCTACCGATCTATCTTGAATTCGCTCTCGGCATGGCGCCGACGGAGTCCGGCGCTGGCCTGATCGTGCTGCTCGCCGGCAGCGTGCTCGGCGCCAATACGACAGGACGCTACATGCCGCGCATCGTCCATTATAAGCGCATGGCGATCGTCGGGCTTTCCCTCGCCGTCGCCGGTTCGGCGGCGCTTTCTCTCCTCGCCCCGCACCTCGTCTTCTGGCAGGTCGAGGCGCTGATGCTCGCGGTCGGGGTTGGCGTTGGCGCGGTCTTTCCGACGCTCACCGTCTCCGTGCAGAACGCGGTCGATCCGCGCGACCTCGGCATTGGAACCGCGACGCTGGGTTTCTTGCGCTCGCTCGGCGGCGCGCTCGGCGTCGCCGCCTTGGGCGCGGTGGTGCTCGCCCATGGCGTCGTCACCGACAGGGGCCTGGCGCGGGCCGGCGCCGCCTTCGATCCCGATCTCGCCAAGCGCGCGGGCGAGGCTTTTGTCGGCGTCTTCGCCTTGCAAGCCGCGGCGCTCGCCTTGAGTCTCGGCTGCCTTCTCCTGATGGAGGAGCGTCCGTTGCGTGGTCCGGCGCAAAATCCGATCGCCGCGGAGTAGCTCCGGTTTGACTGTACCGTGCGTCGTTAAGTCATATACTGTCCGCCGTTGGCGGTCAGGGTCGATCCGGTAATGAACCCGGCGTCGTCAGAGGCGAGAAAAACGACGCAGCGGGCGATTTCCTCCGGCTGGCCGAGACGCCGGACTGGGATCGTCGGCAGGATCGATTTCTCCAGAACCTCTTTCGGCACGGCCAGCACCATTTCCGTGGCGATATAGCCGGGGCAGATGGCGTTGACCGTGACGCCCTTGGCGGCGTTCTCCTGCGCAAGCGCCTTGGTGAAGCCGATATCGCCGGCTTTGGCCGCCGAATAGTTGGTCTGGCCCATCTGGCCTTTCTGGCCATTGATCGACGAAATGTTGATGATCCGGCCGAAGCCGCGCTCGCGCATGCCTTCGACGACGGGCCGGCACATATTGAACAGTGAATTGAGATTGGTGTTGATGACCGCGTACCATTGCTCCGGCGTCATCTTGTGGAGCATGGCGTCCCGCGTGATGCCGGCGTTGTTGACGAGCACTTCGACCGGTCCGAGATCCTTGGCGACTTGCGCGAGGCCGGCGACGCAGGCCTCGTAATTGGCGACGTCCCACTTATAGACATGGACCCCGGTCTCGGCCTTGAACTTGGCTGCGGCCTCGTCATTGCCGTGATAGGTCGCGGCGACTTTGTAGCCGGCCGCATGCAAAGCCTTGGACGCGGCCGCGCCGATGCCGCGCGTGCCCCCGGTGACAACCGCAACGCGTGCCATCTAGTCCCTCCCAGAAATTCTTATTTCGGTTGCGTGATCAGTTCGACAAACTCATCTGGAATTACAATTAACTGCGGACCTCGCGGTGGCGCTCCTGAACACGGCTTGAGTTTGCCCACACCTGGGAGGCGCAGTTTCTTCAACGGGATGTGACGTTCTTTCGGAAGCGGCCTTAGATGCGAGACCTCCCAGAAAAGTGGGTAATTCCAGTCGGCCTTTAATGCGCTTTCCGGTCGAAAATCTGGGCGCGGGTGTTTTCCAGCCTTGCCTTCACATAAATGTTCGTAAACGGCGACCGCCGTCACGTGACCCGGATGAAACAACGGATGCGCTCCTACGAGGTCTGTTGAAGATCCATAGATCAATACCGGTATCTCGCCCTTTTCGCCTGATTGATGTCCGGCTTCAAAAAAAACTCGTAGGACCATCCCCCGCCGGTATCCTGCGTTCCCGTGCCAAACGCCACACGACCTTCCGGATTCTTGACTTTGAACCCATCGGCCAAGATTTCCGCAGGCACGGGAGCGAGAATAGCCAACATCGAAAGGTTGAGCCTCAGCGCTCGACGGTCAGCGCGATGCCCATGCCGCCGCCGATGCAAAGCGTG
>DATGHD010000017.1:0-6844 GCA_035308145.1 Roseiarcus sp. | reverse complement strand
CGGCGCCGAGGATCTGGTCAACACGGTCAACGGCGGCCAGATCGACTTTGATCGCTGCATCGCGACGCCCGACATGATGCCGCTGGTCGGCCGGCTCGGCAAAGTGCTGGGTCCGCGCGGCCTGATGCCGAACCCCAAGGTCGGGACCGTGACGATGGACGTAGCGGCGGCGGTCAAGGCCTCGAAGGGAGGCGCGGTCGAGTTCCGGGTCGAAAAGGCCGGCATTGTGCAAGGCTCGGTCGGCAAGGCGTCGTTCGGCGAGCAAAAGCTGGCCGAGAACATCCGCGCCTTTGTCGACGCGGTGAACAAAGCCAAGCCCGCCGGCGCCAAGGGCACGTACCTCAAGCGCGTGGCGATTTCCTCGACCATGGGACCGGGCGTGAAGCTCGATCTTTCTTCCGTGTCGGAGGCGCAGATCGGCGCGTGACGCGCTCGTCGCGCGGCTATGGCGCGAGACTGTAGATGAGCCAGTTGACGCTGGAGAGGCCCCAGCTCTCGTAGGGCGCGACAAAGGCGTAGCGCAGCCAGCAGTCCGGCGCGCCGATCTCGAGCGTCGCCGGGCGATCCGGCGCGCCGGCCGTCTCGGCGATAAGCCATCGCGGACGGACCGCGCACCAATCGGCGCGGCGAACAAGCGCAACCGCCGGCGCGTGCGTTTCATTGTCGTAGCTGATGAGGCGGCCGACGCGATCGTCGAAGCTGCTGGCGACCTGTGTCTTGCCGGAATCTCTGACCCTCGCCAAGGCCTCAGGCCAGGCGCTCGCCTTCGAGGTTTCGAAGCGCGCGAGCAGGGAAACATTGCCGACGACGGCCGCGACCAGCGCCAGCGCGCCCGCCGCGCGTCGCCAGCCGCCGGCGCGCCAAGCGGCGCCGAAAAGCTCGGACGCCATGAGGACGAGGAACAGCGCGGCGACCAGATAATAGCGCGGGATATGCGCATTGGGCGGCCGCAGCGCGAGCACGGCGGCAGGCAGGGCGATGAGGATCACGGCGTACGCGGCGCGGCGGCTCGTCAAAGTCAGTCGAAACATCAAGGCAAGCGCGATTGTGGCGACGCTGGCGGGAAGTACGAGCGCGGTCGGCGCCGAGGGCGGCAGTCCGATCGTGTCGCGGATCGTCGTGGCCATCGCCTCGAATGTCGTGTCATAGACGAAGGCGCGGAGCCCGCCGACGGTGAACCGACCCGTCACCGCGACGCCGGCGATGAGAAAGGCGAAGGCGGGCAGAACCGCGATTGCCGCCGGGATGAAGAGACGCAGATTGGCGGCCAACGCCGGGCCTGAGGCGCCGAGGCGCCGGCGATAGCCGATCAGGCCGATGAGGGCGAAAAGTCCGAGCGCCGGCGCCGCGGCCAAATGCCAGAGCGCGCCAAGGCCTGCCGCGGCCGCGAGCGTGAGACGGGCCGGCGCGTCGCCGTCCTCGATCGACCGCTCCATCGCGTCGAATGCGACGACAAGCGCCAAGGCGCAGCCGGCGTAGCCGCGGGCTTCCGTGCTGCAATTGACGAAGAAGTAGGAGACGGCGGTCAGGACCGCGGCGGCGACGGCGGCGGCCGCGCTATGCCGGCGCGCGACCTTCGCCATGAGGAGGATGGTCGCCGCGCCCATGAGGATTGAAGGCGCCCGCAACGCGATGTCGTCGCGCGTCAGGGGCGTCACGAGGTACAGCCACAGAGAATTCAGAAAATGATTATTGTCGTGCGAAACGCCCCAAAAAACCTGCCAGAAATGGGTGAGCGGCGCGAGATTGTCGATCGACCAGATTTCGTCGTACCAGAGGGGACCGCGAGCCAGCGCCAGGCGAATGGCGAGCCCGGCGAGCGCGATCGCTCCGACGAGCGCCGCGAGCCGATCAAGGCGGCGCGCCGTCGTCGTCTCGGACGAACGCTCAGCGCCCGGCGCGGCTTCCGCGGAGGATCGAGGCGAAGGGGCCTCGAAGGCGGCGCTCATTGGCGTCGGTAAAGCGCCCAGGGCACTTTCGAGAGCCCCCAAGTCGCGTAGCGCCCGACAAACGTGAACGGCGTCGGACAGAACTCGCCGACGACGAGGCGGTCGGGGACGATCTCATCATCGGCGGCCCAGCTCAGCAGCCAATCCGGACTCTTCTCGCAGACGTCGCGCTCAGCCACCGTCTCAAGATGCGCGCCGTCCCGCCAATTGTAGTAGCGAACGAAGAGGCCGATGCGATCCTCGAAGTCGGTCGTGACAATCGGGCGAGGCGAGGCGGCGATGATCGCCAGGGCGTCGTTCCAGGGACGCGCCTGGGCGGACTGAAATCTCGCAATTTGCGCGCCGTCGCCGACAAGAATAGCCGCCAGAGCCGCGCTGGCGGCGAGCCGGCGCGCGCCGCCGGCCTTCCACGCCGCCTCGAAGAGATCGGCGAGGACGAGGATCAGCGCCAAAGGGACGATGAGATAGTAACGGGCCACATGGGCGTTGAAGGGCCGCATGGCGAAGACGATCGCCGGCAAGCCGATTATGATGGCGGCGTAGAGAAATTTGCGCTCGGCGCTGACGAACCGGCTCGCCAAAGCCCCGACGATGATCGCCGCGGCGCCGAGGAGGATCAGGAAATTCGGCGCCAAGTCCGGCAGGCCGAACGTGTCTCTCGCGGCGGTCGCCAGGGCCCTCAGCGTCAGGCTTGTATCGAAGGCCAGCGCCGCGCCGATCTTGAACCAGCCGACGACGAGGACGCCGAGAAAGAAGCAGGCGATGGCCGGCAGCATGGCGAGCGCCGCCGGGAAGAAAATCCGAAAGCAGGCGAGGATCGCCGGCTCGAGGCGGCGTTCGCGTCGCAGCAAGGCGGGGAAGGCGCCGAGAGCGAGCAAGACCACGGCGGGAATCATTCCGAAATGAGCCAAGGCGCCAAGGCCGCTTGCCGCGGCGAGCGCATAGCGGGCGCGCGATCGCGGGTTGTTGATGCAACGCTCGGTCGCGTCAAAGGCCACGGCGAAGGCGAGCGCGAGCCCGGCGTAGCCGCGCGCTTCGACGCTGTAGTTGAAGAAGAAGTACGAAAGAGCGGTCAGCGCGGCGGCGATGACGGCGGCGGCCGGGCTCGAGCGGCGGGCGATCATCGCCATGACCGGGATCAGCGCCGCGCCGGCGAGGATCGAGGGCGCGCGCAGCGCAAAGGCGCTGACCTCGCGGCTATCCAGCCAATAGAGCCAGAGCGAGGTCAGGAAATGATTGTTGTCGTGCGAAATGCCCCAAAAGACGTCCCAGAAATGCTTCAGCGGGCGAACATGCTCGAGAGAGAGGATTTCGTCATTGAGCATCGGCCCGCCGGCGAGGGCGAGGCGAAGGGCGGCGCCCGCAAGGGTGATCGCGCCGACCGCGACAGCGACCCGATCGAGGGAAAGAAGCGCGGCAAAGCGCGGTCCTAGGGCGCTGCGTACGGCCCCGGTCTGACGCTGATAGTGGGCTTCGCTCGCGCTCATGGTTCGGCCTTGGAATTGGTGAGCGGCGGCGCATCGCTCGTCGGCTCGACATTGGCCAATCGATAGAGCGCCCAAGCAGTCGGCGCGAAGCCGCCCGCGACATAGCCGCGCTCATAGCCGAAGCGAAGGGCGCAGCCGTCGCCTTGCTACGTCATCGTCGCCGGCATCGGGTCGCGCGTGAGGTCCGTCACGAGCCAATCGGGGCGGGCGGCGCACCATTGGCGCTCAGGGATGAGATCGAGCCTCGCCGCATGCGTCGCGTCGAAATAGGCGACGAATTTGTCGAAGCCGGAATCAAAGGTGGTTGCGACGTGGCGTTCGCCGGAATTGGCGATGGCGGCGAGCGCATTCGGCCAGGCGCCGTCTAGCGAGGCTTCGAACCGTGCGAATTGGACGGCGTCGCCGATGAGGACCGCGACGAGCGCTGCCGCCGCAACGCCGCGCCGCCAAGTTCCGGCGCGCCACAGGCTCCCGAAAGCCTCGCCGGCCAGGAGGACGAGGAAGAGCCCGCAGACAAGGTAGTAGCGCGGCACGTCGGTATTTTCGGGGCGAAGCAGGAAAACGGCGGCAGGCGCGGCCAAAAGCATCACCGCGTAGGCGATGCGCCTTTCCGGCAAGACGATCTTCGATCTGAGGGCCGCGACAAGGGCCAGCGGCGTGGCCGCGGCGACAAGAAGGAAGGGCGTCGACATCGGCAGGCCGAGGGTCGAAAAAACGACCAGCGCCATCGCTTTGAGGGCGCGGAAGGAATCGTAGGGATCGACCTTGCCGATCGTGAAGCGGCCCGTGATGAAGTATCCGGCGGCGACAAAGGCGGCGGCCGGCAAGATCGCCAGCAGGCTTGGCCAGAAAATGCGAAACGTCGCCGTTGCGGCGGAGGCGAGGGTGCCCAGCCTGCGCCTTTGTTCGAGGAAGGCGATCAGGGCGTAGAGGGCGACGGCGGGCGCCATCCCCAAGTGCCAGAGCGCGCCGACGCCCGCCGCGCCGGCCAAGACGAGGCGCGCGTGAGCAGCGGGCTCGTCGATCGCGCGCTCAAGCGCCATAAAGCCGATCACGAGCGCGAGCGTCTCGCCGGCATAGCCGCGGGCGACCGCGCCATAAGTGATGAAGAAAAACGAGAAGGCGGCCAGGGCCGCTGTCGCTAGCGCCGCGGCTCGGCTGTGACGCGCGCCGAGAGCGGCCATGGCGGGAATGGTCGCCGCGCCGAGCAGCAGCGCCGGGGCGCGCAAGGCCAGATTGTTCGCCGCCGGCTCGGAGACGAAATACAGCCACAGCGAATTCAGGAAGTGGTTGTTGTCGTGAGAAACGCCCCAGAAAACCTGCCAGGGTCGCGTGAGGGGCGCGAGATTCTGGATCGACCAGATTTCGTCTATCCACAGCGGCCCGGCGGCGAAGATCAGGCGGAGCGCGAAGCCCAAAAGGGTCAGGCCGAAGATCCCCGCCGCGACAATCAGACTCGGCGAGAGCCGCGCCGGCGCCGAATCGGACGCCGCGGCGGTCAGCTCGCGTCTCCAGGTCTCGACGGTCAAGCGCGAACTCCGGCTGGGATCCCCCGCCCGCGCTCCTGCGGCCGGAGAGAGCCAGGGCTAAGGCATAAAGCTTAAAAAAATCGCGCCGCAGCGCCTCAAAGCGTAAGGTCAAGAGCCCCGCCACGCCGGCCAAATGTCACGAAAATGTGGGACAACCCTCTTGGCAGCGGCCCGCGGACAGGATAAAGAGCCGCCGGGGTTGGCGGCGCGATGCGACCCCAGATGATCATTCATGGCTTCCGCCCTGGTTGGTTTAACCAATTGGGAGCGGTGGATAGGCCGGAGGACCGGGGGGCGACCCTCGTGTCTCGTCCGGCCATGTCCTGTCCGAGACTGCCGGCGCGCGCAAGTCCGCTTCCAAGCGGAATGCCGCTTAATTCCAAAGGTTTCGCCCTTCAAGCGAAATCTTAAAAAGGGGCCAGCATAGACGGGGAAGACCGGGTTTTAGAGGGCCGCCTCTCTTTAAAGGAAGCGGTCTTTGTTCGGTTCGAACCTTCTGTCCGGCGACGGGCTTATCGCCCGGCTCCGGGGACAGGCGCAAGTCGTCGCGGCGCGGCCTTGAAAGCCCGGCGCGGCATGTGCAGTAGGCGGGGAGACCCGCCAACCGGAGAGAGAATTAAGTGGAAAGAGCGGAGAAAAAGGAGCTCGTCGCTTCGCTGCATGAAGTCTTCGCCAAGACTTCGGTGGTCGTGGTGGCGCACTACTCCGGTCTGACCGTCGCCCAGATGCAGACTCTGCGCAAGCAGATGAGGCAGGCTGGCGCGCGTGTTCAGGTCGCCAAGAACCGCCTCGCCCAGATCGCTCTCAAAGGCACGGATGTCGCCTCAGTCGGAGCCCTTCTCAAGGGACCGGCCCTGATCGCCTATTCGGACGATCCGGTGGCGGCGCCGAAGGTCGCCGTGGCTTTCGCTAAGGATTACGAGAAATTCGTTCTCCTGGGCGGCGCCATGGGCAAGACCGCCCTGAATGTCGACGGCGTAAAGGCGCTCGCCACCATGCCGTCGCTTGATGAGCTCAGAGGCAAACTCGTCGGCCTTATTCAGGCGCCGGCGACCAAGCTTGCTCAGCTCTCGACCGCGCCTGCCGCCAAGCTGGCGCGCGTGTTCGGGGCTTATGCCGCAAAAGACGCAGCCTGACCGAGGCTCTTCACAAACAGCATCGTTCGAACCATATAAGGACCCTACTCAATGGCAAATCTGGAAAAAATCGTCGACGAATTGTCGAGCTTGACCGTCCTTGAGGCGGCTGAACTCGCCAAGCTCCTCGAGGAAAAATGGGGCGTTTCGGCCGCCGCCGCTGTGGCGGTCGCTGCGGCCCCAGGCGCTGGCGGCGCCGGCGCGGCGGCTCCGGTTGAGGAAAAGACCGAGTTCACGGTCGTTCTCGCCGCGGCCGGCGACAAGAAGATCGAAGTCATCAAGGAAGTGCGCGCCATCACCGCCCTCGGCCTGAAAGAGGCCAAGGACCTCGTCGAAGGCGCGCCGAAGACCGTCAAGGAAGGCCTTTCCAAGGAAGAAGCCGAGAAGATCAAGGCGGCCCTGGAGAAGGCCGGCGCCAAGGTCGAACTCAAGTGAGGCGTTGCGGGCCATAGGGTCCGCGGGTGAATAAGAACGGTCCCGAGCGATCCGCCCGGGGCCGTTTAGCCGTTCTCTAACAGCCGGGCGAAGCGGCGCGGAGACGGCGGTGGGTGTAGCGCGGCGACGAGCCGCGAGAGGCGTTTTTAATTTGGGGGGCTTAAAGCCCCAATCCGCGCTTCAGTGTTTTTGGCGCGCGGGCCCGCCGGGCAGGGCGCGAATGGGCCTGGCGGTCAGCAATTTTGAGGAGCCACATGGCGCAGACGCAGACATTTACCGGCCGTAAGCGTGTCCGCAAGTTCTTTGGA
>DATGHD010000016.1:0-20744 GCA_035308145.1 Roseiarcus sp. | reverse complement strand
CACAAGAGCCGCGCGAAAGCCATTGTTAGCCGACAGCGGAATGGCCAAGCTCAGACAGTGAACATATTGGGTCCCACTCAGAGTTTCCGGTGGGACCTTCTTTGAAAAAACGCTTGTATTTCAGTGTTAAAATCTAAGGGTGGCGTCCCGGAAGGGATTCGAACCCCTGACCTACGGTTTAGGAAACCGTTGCTCTGTCCTGCTGAGCTACCGGGACTTTCTTGACGCCTTGGCCCGCGGCCGCAAGATGGCCGCGTGAAGCCAAGGCGCGTCTAGCATGAAAAATCTTGCCGCGCATCCGGGCGCGGCCATCGTCCTCCTGCTTTACGCCGCGCTTCTGCGCGGCGCCTATGCAGGTCCGGCCTGCGTTGGCGGACCCGAGACGCGCGTCAAAGTCGCGGCGATCGATGAGCGGCTCGACGTCGCGCTGGCCGATGGACGCGAAGCGCGGCTTTCAGGGCTCGACCTTCCTGATCCCGGCCGCGGCGACCCGGCGACGGCGGCGGCGGCTCGCAGCTTTCTATCCTCCTGGCTCGTCGACCGAGAGGTCGGCCTTCGCGCTCTCAGCCCGAAGCCGGACCGTTGGGATCGGGCGGTCGTTGAACTTTACGCGGCGCCTCCCGCTGAGGACGCGGTCTCTCCTTCCCAAACGCATGCGCCTGCCGGGTCTGGCGCCGCTGCGCCAGAGATTTCCGTGTCGCTTCGGCTCCTTGCCGCGGGCTTCGCCCGAGTGCGGCCGGAGGTCGAAACCCGCTCCTGCCTCGATGAACGGCGGGCGACGGAACGCGAGGCGCGCGAGAAGCGTCTTGGCCTCTGGCGCGATCCATATTATGGCGTGGTTGAGGCGGCCGATCTCGACAAATTACTTGAGCGCGACGGTCAATTTACCTTGGTCGAGGGGACGCCTTGGCGGGTTGGAGAGGGTCGAAGCCGTTATTTCGTCGACTTCGCCCTTCATCGCGGGTTCACGTTCGTGATCCCTAAGAAACGAGCCAAGGACTTCGAAAAGGCCGGGCTGACAATCTCCGGGTTGACGGGCGCGAAAATTCTGGTTCGCGGCGCGCTCGATGATCGCTTTGGGCCGCGGATGGAGGCGTGGGAGCCGGACGCGATCGAGAGGCTTGATGTCGACGACAAGGCGCGGAGGACTGGTGGGACGCCATGAGCGTTTTGGGCGGCAATAAGCACGGCGCCGGCCGGCGGGCGAAAGGCCTCGCCGTCGCCCTCGCGCTTCTTGCGCCGCTCTTCGCATCGGCCTGCGCCAATCTCGACAACGGCGGCAAGGCGACGGCGAGCCTGCCGAGCGCCGCGCCGCGCACAACCGGCGGCGCCACGAACACCGAACGGCGCCGCCTCGTCGAGCTTTTCGGCGGCGAATATAATGCGCCGCAGGCCCAGCGCTATCTGGACGGGGTGCTGACCCGCCTCGCCGCCTCGAGCCAATCGCCCGGCGATCCCTATCGCGTGACAATCCTGAATTCGCCGATCGTCAACGCCTTCGCCTTGCCCAGCGGGGATATTTTCGTGACCCGCGGCTTGCTGGCGCTGGCCAATGACACTTCCGAAATAGCGGCGGTCATGGCCCATGAGATCGCCCATATCACCGCGCGCCACGCCGCCAAGCGGCTCGAATTGGTCAAGACCGCCGCGCTCTATTCGAAAGTGTCGTCCGACGTGCTCGGCCGACCGAATCAGGGGCAGGAGGAAGAAGCCAAGGCGCGGCTTTCGCTCGCTCATTTCTCCCGCGAGCAGGAGTTCGAGGCCGATCAGATCGGCATCAAGGACATCGCCGCCGCCGGCTACGACCCCTACGCCGCCTCGCGGTTCCTCGCCTCGCTCGGCCGCTCCACGGCTTTGCGGGCCGCGCTGCTCGGCGACAGCACAAGCGCGCGGCCGGACATCATGTCCACCCATCCCTCGACGCCGGAGCGCGTCGCGCAGGCCTTGGCCGAAGCCAAGAAGATCAGCGCGGCGGGAACCAGCGAAGCCGGCCGCGACGCCTATCTTGCCGCGATCAACGGCATCGTCTTCGGCGATGACGCCACGCAAGGCCTGGTGCGGGGCACCAGGTTCGTCCATCCCAAGCTCGGCTTCGCCTTCACCGCGCCTGACGGCTTCGTGCTGGAAAATCAGTCGGCGGCGCTGATCGGCGTCGGCGACGGCGGCGCCCAAGCCCTGAGGCTCGACAGCGTCGACGTCGATTCCTCGACCAGCCTCGAGACGGCCATCGCGTCGGGCTGGATCGACGGCGTCAAGACCTCCGATGTCCAGGCCTTGACGGTCGACGATCTGCCGGCCGCCACGGCGGTGGCGCAGGGCGAGCAATGGAGCTTCCGGCTCGGCGCCATTCGCCTCAACGGCAAAGTCTATCGGCTGATCTTCGCGGCTCACGCCTTGACGCCGGCGATCGACGCGCGGTTCAGGGCCTCGATCGCCTCGGTGCATAAGCTGAGCTCGCAGGAGGCCGGCGAGGTTCATCCTTCGCGCATCGATATCGTCACCGCCGGCCCAGGCGATACGGCCGATGGCATGGCCGCGCGGATGGCCGTCTCCGACCGGCCGCTCGAACATTTCCTGCTGCTCAACGGCCTCGAAAAGGGCGGCGCGCTGCAACCCGGCCAACGCTACAAGATCGTCGCGGATTGACGGCCGGCGGATGAACCATCGCAAATTGACCGGGCGTCTCGTCGCCGCGACCCATAATCAGGGCAAGCTGCGCGAGATCAAGGAGCTTCTCGCGCCCTATCGGATCGACGTCGTCAGCGCTGGCGAGCTCGGCCTCGCCGAGCCGGCGGAGACCGGCGACACATTCGCTGGCAATGCAGCGTTAAAAGCGCGTGGGGCGGCGGCGGTGGCGCTATCGCCGGCGCTCGCCGACGATTCCGGCCTCTGCGTCGATGCGCTCGATGGCGCGCCCGGCATCTATTCGGCGCGCTGGGCGAATGGCGCGAGGAATTTCGCCGGCGCCATGCGCCGGGTTGAAGAGGAACTCTTAAAGCGCGGCGCGCGAGAGCCTTGGCGCGCCCATTTCATCAGCGCCTTGGCGCTCGCCTGGCCGGACGATCATTTGGAAATTTTCGAGGGCCGGGTCGACGGCCGCCTCGTCTTTCCGCCGCGCGGCGACAAGGGCTTCGGTTATGACCCGATCTTTGTGCCGGACGGATACGCCCGGGGGTTCGGCGAAATGACCGCGGAAGAGAAGCACGGTATCCCCGCCGACGGCTCGCGCGCGCTCTCGCACCGGGCGCGGGCGTTCCAGGATTTGGCGCGGGCGTGTCTAAAACAATGATATGAGCCGAATATTTATGAAAAAGTCCTCGCGCGCTCAACTAACTCATGCAGATTCTCATTGCTTGTAAACCGGCCCGTCCTATGATTCCACAATAGGCGATTGCAAGAGGCCAAAATGACGGAGCATGCATTGGAGGCTCTTTTGGAGGCCGCGAAGACGGCTCGACCTACCAAGCGGCAACGTGAAGAGCAGCGTCGCAGTTTTGCTTACGGAAATACGGCTTTCGAAAACAAGCTCATCACGCGCGAGATGGTCGATCGGCAGGCCGAAGCCATTGCTCGTGAGCGCGATGCCGGAAAACGCTGATTCGCGGCGAGAAAGTCGGGCTATTGAGCCTGATCTCATTCAGAACGAACAAGCGCGAGCTGAGGCTGAAGCAAAGAACGGCCTGAGGCAGTACGACCTTGGGTTGACCATAGCCCAATCGGCGCTCGAACGGGGCGTCTTCAAGCTACGTCTCTCTCACGTTCTGGCGCTTCAACGGGAAGCTCTAGCTGGAATTAGCCTGTTTGCCGGCAATTTTCGTCCTGGCTCGGTTGAAATAAGCCACAGTAAGCATCGGCCGCCCGAAGCCCATTTGGTCCCAGAACTCGTGGAGCAGATGTGCGACTACGTAAACGAAAATTGGGCGCGTGCAACGGCCATACATTTGGCGTCCTATCTGATGTGGCGATTGAATTGGATACATCCGTTCGCGGATGGAAATGGCAGAACGTCACGTATTGTGTCGTACGTCGTGTTGACCATTCGATCGGGCTTTATATTGCCTGGATCGCCAACGATCCCCGATCAAATCGTTTCCGATCGAAGTGGATATTTTGAAGCCCTTGACAAAGCCGACGCGGCGTGGCGCGAGACAGGCGGCGCCGATGTTTCGGCGATGGAGCGGTTGCTCGGAGCGATGTTGGCCCGACAGCTCACTGCTTTCTATGAAAGCGTAGGGGGTAAGATTTGAGCCTCGCTGCGTGAATCGACAGTGACCCTGCTACCGCTCGATCGACAAGTACCGCGTCAAGTGCCGATCGAGAATATTCGCGCGCCAACCCTTCACGCGCGGCGAAACGAGATTCTTCGACACATAGTACAACAGCGGCATCATCGGCTGATCGCGCAAAATAATCGCCTCGGCTTGGCCGAGAATCTTCGCGCGTTCGCCGAGGTCGCGCGTGGTCGCAGCTTCCCGCATCAGCGCGTCGAAGGCGGGATTGGCGTAGTGCGAATAATTGAGCCCGGCATTGTCGCTTTCCGCGAGACTGAGGAAATTCTGCGGGTCGGAATAGTCGCCCATCCAGCCGGCCCTCGCGACATCGAAGTCGCCGCCGTTTTGCAACAGCGCGAAATGGCTCTTGGCGTCGGAATTGACGAGCGTGGCCTCGACGCCGATCCGCCGCCACATGTCGGCGAGCGCGACGCAGGTGTTGTGGTGGTTCTCGCTCGAATTGTAACGGATCTCGACGCGGAGAACTTTGCCGCCTGGCCCGAAGCCCGCCTCGGCGAGGAGCGCCTTGGCGTTGGCCAGGCGCTCTGTCGGCGAAAGGCCCGCCCAGTCGGGAGCGACCGGCGCCCCATAATTGGCTATTCCCGGCGGCGCGAGACCATAGGCCGGCGTCATCGCCCCTCCCCAGATCTCCTCGGCGAGAAAATCGCGATCGACCGCCATCGACAAGGCCGCTCGCACGCGCGCGTCGTCGAAGGGCGGCTTTCGCGCATTGAAGACGAAATAATAGACGCCGAGCGCGGGCGAGAGCTTGAGCTCATCCTTCAGCTTGTCGCGGATGAAGGCGATCTGCTCGGTTGGCGCGTCAGGATAGGAATCGATCTCGCCGGCCTCGAAGCGCAGAAGCGCGGCCGCGCGATCCTCGCGCGGCAAGACGATCTCGCGGTCGATCCTGACCTTGGCCGCGTCGTGATAATTCTCGTTCTTGACGAGAACGGCGCGGTCGTTGGGCCAGTAATAGGCGAGCTTGTAGGCGCCGTCGCTGACCAGATTGCCGGCGCGCGTAAAATCGTCGCCGAATTGGGCAAGGTTGCTCTCCTCGATCGGCATCGCGGTCTGATGGGCCAGCAATTCGAGAAAGTAGGGCGTCGGCGCTTGAAGCGCGATCTCCAACGTCGCATCGTCGATTGCGCTGACCTCAAGCTCGCTTGGGCTCGCTGCGCCGCGATTAACCTTCTCGGCATTGCGGATCGGAAAGAACAAAGGCGCGTATTGGGCGCCGGTCGCCGGATCAAGCAAACGGCGAAATGAGAAAACGAAGTCTTTTGCTTCGATTTTATCGCCGTTCGACCATTTCGCGTCGCGGAGTTTGAAGCGATAGACGAGACCGTCGTTGCTGATCGTCCAGCTTTCTGCGACGCCGGGAACGATCTTGCCCTCCGCGTCATAGGTTATGAGGCCTTCGAAGAGATCGTCGAGGATATCGGCCTCTGAAACGCTGGCGGTCTTTTGCGGATCGAGCGTCGCGACGTCGCCGGCGGCGCCGCGGCGGTAAATCATCTCGGCCCGCGCCGCGGCGAGGTTGCAGAGGAACATCGGCGCGAGCAGGATGGCGAGCGCGAGCGCAAGGAGATTGGGTCGCGGCTTCGCGCTACTCGCAAGAAGCCGCGCGCGCCAAGCGCAGAGAGGCCGGAGGTTCTGATGGGCGCGTTTGAAGAGCGCGAAGAGGGATTCGAAAAACGCTTCGCCGTCGATGAAGCGTTGAACTTCAAAGCCAAAGCGAGGCGAACCAAGCTCCTCGGCCTCTGGGCGGCCGAGCTCATTGGCAAGACCGGCGCGGACGCCGAGACCCACGCCAGGTCGTTGGTCGCCGCCCAGGTCGAACACGCCGATGATCAGGCCTTGTTCGAAAGCCTGCGCGCCGACTTCAAAGGCGCCTCCGTCGAGATTTCCGACCATCGCATTCGCCGCAAGATGGACGAGGCGCTGGCCGAGGCGCGCTCGGAGATCGCCGCCGGCCGCTAGGCTCGCTGAGGGCCATCAAAGGAAGGGCTCTCGGCGAGGGGCCTGAACGTTGCGACGACGGCTTCATAGACGTCGCGTTTGAAGGGAATAACGAGGGCGGGAAGCGCTTCGATGTCTTCCCAGCGCCAGGCGTCGAATTCCGGCGCATGCGCGCCATTGGCGGGCCGTTCGATGTCGATCTCGCTGTCTTGTCCTTCAAATCGAAAGGCGAACCATTTCTGCCTTTGGCCGCGATAGCGGCCGCGCCACCGGTTGGCCGCAACATCGGGCGGCAACTCATAGCTCAGCCAACGGGGCGCCTCGGCGAGTAAGGAGACGCTGACGACATTGGTCTCCTCGTGGAGCTCGCGCCGCGCCGCCGCCTGCGGCGCCTCGCCCTTGTCGATGCCGCCTTGCGGCATCTGCCATTCGTGGCCGGGGACGCCCTTGGCGGCGCGGCGCCTCTTGCGGCGGCCGAGGAAAACCTTGCCGGCGCGGTTGAAGAGCACGACGCCGACGCTCGGCCGATAGGGAAGGTCCTCGAAGGTCATTGATGTCAACGCCCCCCGTCGCGGCCTCAAGGGACCGCTTGAGCGGCCTGGCCCGGGCCGCGCGTCACTATCGCTGAGACCGGCGTCAAGGCAAGGCCGTGCGCCTCGAGCCCGCGCGCCCACCGAGCAATATGCTCGACGCTGAGCGGCAGGGCGGTGGCGACGCCGACCGCCGATCCATTGGCCCGCGCCGCCGCCTCGAGCCGGGTTAGCGCGTCGTCGATGGCCTGCGGCTTTTGCACGGCGTCTATGACAACATCGGCGGTCGCCGCCGGCAGTTTGACCGCGGCGGCGTCGCTGCGGGCAAGGCTGCGCGGCGAGGCGCCGTCGTCGACATAGAAGAGGCCGCGCGCCGCCAAATCGCGCAACACCGGCGAAAGCGCGGCTTCGCTGGCGGTGAATTTTCCGCCGAGGAAATTGGTCACCCCGGCGTAGACTTGAAAACGGCTCATCAGCCAATGCAGGTCGTCAAGGGTTTGCGATTCGCTCGCCGAAGTCAGCAACGTGTGCGGCCCAGGATTGTCGCTGGGGTAATCGAAAGGCTCCATCGGCAATTGCAACAGCGTTTCATGACCGGCGTCCCGCGCAGCCGCGACATCGTCGCTGAGCCGCGCCCCATAGGGAGCGAATCCGAGCGACACGGCGCCGGGCAATTGCGCGATGGCGCTCGCCGTGCCTTGCTCGCTGAGGCCCAGACCGCCGACGACGAGGGCGACGCGTGGCGCGCTCTTGAGCTTTGCGGGGATCATCGCCGGACGCGCATAGACCTCCGCCGGCCTTGCGCCGTCCGCGCCGATGCGCGGCAGAAGGCCGAATCGCGATTTCTCAATGAGCCGCGGATCGGGCGCGGGATCCAAATGCAGGCCGATCGCATCCGGCACCTCGATGATGACAGCGCCGGGCGGCGGCGCATTGCCGGCGCGCACGACCTTGACGCCGCTCTGGGCTTCGACCTCGCTGGCTGCGAGCCGTCCGCCCGTCTGGCCCGGAGCGACTTGCGACGCCGCGACACGATCGGCGGCTGCCACGACAGGCGCCGTAGGCTCTTTTTCGATCGCCGCCACGGCATAGGGCTCGCCGCCCATCCTGTCGTCCGTCTCGATCAGAAACGCGATCAATCCGACGACCAGCACGCCGCAGCCGGCGAGGGCGAGATGGTGATAGGGAATAGGCTGGCGCGACGAAGGACGAGCCAAGCCGAGCGGCCGATTGAGTTCGTCGCCTTCGTCAAAACTAGCCATCGTCGCCTTCGGCCGCCGCGCCGCCAAACGCCCCCTGCGAATCAGCATATTACGCCGACGGCGCGGCGCGCGCACGACGCCATAAGCAGCCGCGGTTTTCCGCCGCCCTCTTTAGTCAGCGCAGGCGGTCGAGGCCTTCGCGCGCCATCTCGTTGTTCTTGTCGACGCTGATGGCCCGCCCATAGGATTCGACGGCCTTCGCCTTGTTGCCCTGCTTCTCATAGGCGATACCGAGACTGGCCCAGGCGTCGGCGTTATGGGCGTCGACATTGAGCGCGGCGTTGAAATCCTCGATCGCCGCGTCATATTTGCCGGTCGCGAGATAGCTTTGGCCGCGCGCCTGGTAAGGCGCGCCGGCGAAGGGGTCGCGGTCGATCGCGTTGTTGAAATCGGTGATCGCCTGAGCGTTGTCGCCCTGAAGCTGGTAGATCAACCCCCTTGCATGAAAAGCTTGCGCGCCTTCCGGATTGAGGCGAATCGCCTGGTCGAGATCGGCGAGCGCTTCCTGCAAATGTCCCTGCGAGCGCAGCAAATTGGCCCTGCCGAGATAGGCCGCCGCATGATTGGGATTGACCGCGAGCGCCTGGTTGAAGTCGGCGAGCGCCAAATTCTCTTTCTTGATCTGGCGATAGGCGAGCGCGCGATTGACATAGGCGGCGGCGAAATTCGGATCGATCTGCACGGCCTTTGAAAAGTCGTCGATGGCGCTCTGGTAGCGACCCGATCGCGCATAGGCGGCGCCGCGCGTGTTGTAGGCGGCCGAGTCATTGGGATTGCGCTGGATGACATCGCTCAGCGAGGCGATGTTGGCCGCGCTCGCGCCGGTCTGGTCCGGCTCGACTTCCGCGACATGGGCGTCGGGCGGCGCGCCCATCCCGCCAAGGGAGTTGCACCCGGCAAGGGCGGCGGAGCCAAAGGCGATTGCGATCAAGCGCAGAACGGAACCGCCACGTCTCGCCATATCCAAAGTTCCGTTCCCAATCGGGCTTCAGCCGATTCTCTAAGCGCCCCGACTTTGTCTTCAAAGAGGCTAAATAAACTATAAACCGCCGCGCGTCGCGCGCCGCGGCTGAGGGTCAGAAACGACAATGGCCGCGGCCCCTCAAAGGGCTCGCGGCCATGGAACAAAACTTAAGAGCCAGCGCGGCGCGAACGCGCCGCTGGTCAGCGCGGGGCGCCCGGCGCGGGCTTCGGCTTGGTGGGAAGAAGGCCCTCGCGCTGCAGCTTCTTGCGAGCGAGCTTGCGGGCCCGGCGCACCGCCTCGGCCTTCTCTCTCGCGCGCTTTTCGGAAGGCTTTTCGTAATGACCGCGCAACTTCATCTCTCTGAAAATGCCCTCGCGCTGCATCTTCTTCTTCAGCGCTTTGAGGGCCTGATCGACATTGTTGTCGCGGACGAGAACTTGCACGAGCGATCCTATGTTCGGGGCCTCTTAAAGGCCTGCTGGGCGAAGAGCTGCAAATGTGAAAATGCGGCTCCGCGCACATAAACGCGCGAAACCGGCGCGCGTTTACCAGAGCCCCGCGCCATTGTCCAGGGCCGTTTGAATTTCTGCGATCTTTGGAAAGAAGGTCCAGCCAAGACGCAAGCCTTTTTTTGCGTGCGCCTGTGTTGGCCGTCCTCTACCGCTCTCGACTTCTCGAACGCGGACCGCGATGGACGGTTGGCGGGCTTTGCGTCGCACTGTAGGCGGGCGTGATTGCCAGGCCCGAAATCCGATAGATGGAGACGTCTCATCCCGCGGCGCCCCCCGCGCTCGAATCCACCGCGAAAATCGCCTGGGCTCCGCCCCGTGCGGTCGATTGATTGGACCAGCCCGTAACTAAAAGAAAGTGTGAGGTCGGCAACATTAGATGGATGTTTGCCATGAATATGGCTTTGCGGATTCTCCTTGCCACCCTGGCGTTAGGCACGACCGCGGCAGGCGCCGCTGACCGGTACGTGAGGCCCTTTTATCAAGAGCCCGATCAACAACAATGGGCCGGAACAGGAGTAACGGTCACGGAGGTGGTTCCGGACACTGCCGCGGCAAGCGCTGGAATTAGGCCTGGCGACGTTGTCGTCAGTATCAATGCCAGGGCGGTCCACAGCTACTCCGATCTTGATTCAGAAGTAGTGGCCAGTGGCGGACGTCCAATGACGATCGATCTTTATCGGGGGCGCCGGCGCCTACGGCTGCACGTCGCCCTGCGTCGCATAGAACCATCGACGCCGTACGGTATAGCGGAGCATGAGCTGGTGCTCGGACTTGCTCATTGGGAACCGAGGCTAGTTCTTATGCCGTGTGCGTTAGACCCAGACTGCGAGTGACGGATATCGCGTATAGTATTCGCGAGCGCCGCGGCGCTGGCTGATCAAGTCAAGCGTCGGGAGCAGGCGAAGCGCGCTCGTTTTCGCCCGCTGGCAAAATCCGCGTCGTATGGCCCATCTTACGTCCCGGCCGGTTTTCAATTTTCCCATAGAGATGCAGATGCAAGGTCGGATCGGCGAGAATTTCCCGCCAGCGGTTCGCCTCTTGGCCGATCAGGTTGCGCATCTCGATCGTCCCGCGACGCGTCGTCGGGCCGAGCGGCCAACCGGCGATGGCGCGGATATGTTGCTCGAATTGCGACGTCTCGGCGCCGTCGATCGTCCAGTGCCCCGAATTATGGACGCGCGGCGCGATCTCGTTGACGACCAGCCTTTCGCCGCCCTGGCTCTTGACGACGAACATTTCGACGGCGAGCACGCCCACGTAATCCAGCGCGTCGACGACCTGTCGGGCGAGCGCTCTCGCCTCCAATTCCGTGGCGCGCGCGACCGCGGCCGGAACCTGCGTTCGCGCCAGAATATGGCGCTCATGCTCATTCTCGCAGAGATCGAAGGCGGCGAACTCGCCGGTGAGGCCACGCGCGGCGATCGCCGAGACCTCGCGCTCGAAACGAACGAAACCTTCGAGAATTTTGGGCTCGTCGCCGAGGGCGCGATAAAGCGCGCCGAGGTTTGAGCCGTCCCGCACCTGGGCCTGTCCCTTGCCGTCATAGCCGAAGCGCCGCGTTTTCAAGATCGCGGGGCGTCCGAGCGCGGCGACCGCGCGGGCGAGCGCGCCCGCGTCTTCGACCGGCATATACGGCGCCGTCTCGAGGCCGATGTCGCGTAGGAAATTCTTTTCCGGCAGACGGTCTTGCATCAGGGCGAGCGCGCGGGCGTTCGGTCTTAAGGGGCGCCGTTCGCTCAAGAATTCGGCGCAAGCGAGAGGAACATTCTCAAATTCGTACGTCACCACGTCAACCGATTCAGCAAATCGCGCCAAAGCCGCTTCATCGCTATAGGCGGCGATCGTTCGCGATCCGGCGACATCGAAGGCGGGCCCATCGGATTCCGGCGCAAGGACGTGCGTCTTCAGACCGAGGCGCGCCGCCGCCATCGCCAGCATCCGACCGAGCTGGCCGGCGCCCAAGATTCCGATCGTCGCCCCCGGCGAGAGCGTCACGGGCTTTCGCGCTCCTCCGGCCGTTCGGCGACCGCCTCGGCGCGCGCGGCGCGCCAGGCGTCGAGCCGAGCAGCGAGCGCCTTGTCTTCGAGCGCCAGAATCGCCGCCGCCAAAAGGGCTGCGTTGACGGCGCCGGCCTTGCCGATCGCCAGCGTTCCAACCGGCACCCCGGCGGGCATTTGCACGATCGACAAAAGGCTGTCCTGACCGGAGAGGGTCTTCGACTCGATTGGGACGCCCAAAACCGGAAGCGGGGTGAAGGCTGCGGTCATGCCCGGCAGGTGAGCCGCGCCGCCGGCGCCGGCGATGATGACTTTAAAGCCCGCCGAGCGAGCGCCCTTGGCGAAAGCAGCCATCCGGTCGGGGGTACGATGCGCTGAGACGATGCGCGCGTCATAGCCGATTTCGAGTTGCTCGAGGGTCTCGGCCGCGTGGCGCATCGTCGCCCAGTCGGACTGGCTGCCCATGATGACAGCGACGGGCTTGCTTAAGATCGCCAAATTGCTTCTCAACGGGTGGACGAGGTTCGAGCGGTTAGCCCAGGCCGACCCGCCGCGCAAGGCGGGGCAGGGTGGCGCAGCCCTTGAGATCGCTAAACCCGACTTTAGGCGATGATGTCGGGCGTCAACATATCCTCGAACATGGCCAAGCGATCGCGCAGCGCCAGCTTGCGCTTCTTCAAACGCTGCATCTGAAGCCGATCGGCGGCGCCGACGCGGTCAAGAGCCTCGATGGCCGCGTCGAGGTCGCGATGCTCCTCGCGCAAACGCTCCAATTGTCGACGGATTTCCGCGCGCTCGGCTTCCGTCAGTTCCTGGTGCGCCATTCCGCCTGCCCGATGATTCGGTTGACGCCCCGCTCGCGCCATGACCGTCGGAATTTTCCAATTATGCGGGCGAGCGAGCCGCGCCGCAAGAAGAGGCGGTGGAAGACGGGGATGACGGTGAAGGGCGCCGACCTTGCCGCCTCTGCTCCGGGCGATCTTCCGACGAAGCTAGGCCCTTGATATGTCATAAGACTTGGGTGACGATTCCGAAAGGAAACGTCCGCATATTGGTGAAAATTGACCCGCCCGCACAAAAGATTTGATCACCGCGTCAAGGCGTTAAGCCTTGAATCGCCAAGCGGCTGTGTCACACTTTTGTCGTCGATCACAATCGGGAGTGACTTATGTCGCTAGAGGCGCATCTCGCCGAGCTTGAGCGTCGTCACCACGCGATCAAAGCGGCGATAGAAGCGGAAAAGTCCCATCCAGCCGCCGACGATATGAAACTGATCGAGTTGAAGCGGAAAAAGTTGTTGATCAAGGACGAGATCGAGAAGCTGAAGCACTCAGGGGCTCCGGTCGTCGCCCATTAGCAAAGCGTTTTATTCGTTTATCGATCCGGGTCGCGCGCCAGCTTAAAGCGGCTCCGGCGAGTTCAAAAATAATGAGCTATGCCGCGCGCCGATGACCCCGCACGCGGAAAAGGACGTATTGCCGCCCGTCTTTGCCCTTCAGTCTCCTGCCGCCCATTCCGCCAGCACCGCAGGGTCGCTTTCGTCAGCGCTATAACGGCGCTTGATCTCGGCAAAGGCGCCGGCGTCGCAGAGCCGGCTCAGGGCCCAGACCGCCATGGCGCGCGGCAAGGGCGAGGGATGGGTGAGTTGGCGAAGGGCGCTTGCTGCGAGCGCCGGCTTGCCCGAATTGCCGATCGCGATCAGAACATTGCGCAAGAAGCGGACATGCCCGAGCCGTTTGATAGGCCCGCCCGCGAAACGCGAGCGAAACCCGGCCTCATCGAGCGCTGCGAGCTCGGCCAGAGCAGGCGCGATCAGATCGTCGCGCGCCTTGAGCTTGGCCTCACGAGACGTCTTGGCGAATTTGTTCCACGGGCACACCGCCAGGCAATCGTCGCAGCCATAGATGCGGTTGCCGATCGGCTCGCGGAATTCGCGCGCGATATGGCCTTTGTGCTCGATGGTGAGGTACGAGATGCAGCGCGTGGCGTCGAGCTGGTAGGGCGCCGGAAAGGCTCGCGTCGGGCAAATGTCGAGGCAGGCCCGGCAGGCGCCGCAATGGTCGCTCTCGGGCGCGTCCGGCTCGAATTTAAGATCGGTGAAGAGAGCGCCGAGGAATAGCCAGGATCCGAATTCGCGCGAGACGAGATTGGTGTGCTTGCCCTGCCAACCGATTCCCGCCTCAGCGGCGAGCGGCTTCTCCATCACTGGCGCCGTATCGACAAAGACTTTGGCGCTGATCGCTTCGGGCCGCGCCGCCGCGGCGAGCCAGCCGGCCAGAAGCTTCAATCGGCCCTTCATCACATCGTGATAGTCGCGGTTGCGGGCATAGACCGAAACGGCGCCTGACCGCCTCATCGCCAGGGCGGCCATCGGATCGCCCGACGGCCCATAATTGACCGCGAGCATCACGACGCTTTTCACGCCGTCCCAAAGCGCGCGCGGCTCTGAGCGCCGGCGAAGCGTCTCCGCCATCCAGGCCATGTCGCCATGGAGGCCGGCGGCGATCCATTCGGCAAGATGGGCCCCAGCGCCGGGCGGCGGCGCCGGCTTCGTCACGCGGCAAACGTCAAAACCGAGTTCGAGCGACTTGGCGCGTAAGCGCTCTAAAAGTCGAGATCGGCGTAGACGGGGCTCGGAACCACGCCCGGCAGCTTCTCGGCGAGCAGGGCGCGAAACGACGGACGCGACTTCATCTTCGCGTACCAGGTCTTCGCCGTTTCGTCCTCCGCCCATGGCACGTCGCCCAGATAGTCCACGCAGGAAAGATGCGCCGCCGCCGCGAGATCGGCGAAGCTCATGCGCTCGCCGGCCAGCCAATTTCGCGAGCCGATCAGGTGCCCGATATAGCGCAAATGATAGCGCAAATTCGCCCTGCCGACCCTGACCGCCTCCATGTCGGGTCCGCCGCCGCCCTGCGCCGGCGACTTGAAGCGCTTGTATATTTTCTCGCCGACGAGCCAATTCGAGACTTCGGCGAAGAATTTGTGATTGAACCAGTTCATCAGCCGCCTGGTCTCGACCCGGCCCGCCATGTCTTCCGGCATCAACCGTCGATCGCCGAGCGCCGCGCCATGCGTCTCGTCAAGATATTCGGCAATGACATTGGCGCCCGGCACGCTCGGCCCGGAAGGCCGGCTCAAGACCGGCGTCGCGCCTTCGGCGTTGATGAGCAGGAATTCGCGGCGGCGCTCCCAGGGCCGTTCCTCGACAAGCGTTGGCTCAATGCCGGATTCGGCGAGCGCCAACCTGATAAAACGCGAATGGGGACAGAAGGGGTGATGATACAGCGTGACCATGCGACGAACAGTGAACGCGACAGAATTGATCGACGGCGAGCGCGGCTCTCAACCAAGCCCGTTATGCATGGCCCTGATCCGGTTAACCGGATGCTAATATCCTGACGCATCGCTAGGCCCCGCCGAATGAGGGGTCGACTCGATGCCTCCGGATCAAAGGCCCCGAGGCGCTTCGTTAAAGACCCGTGGGATAGCCTTGACAGGCGGAAGGGCTAGGCATAGGCCCAAAAACCGAGTTTAACCTGAGCGGCATCCATCCTGCGGTTCGAAATTGGGCGTCAAGGGCGGCGGAGCGGGGCCGCGCCGCTGCCGCCGGGGCGGGACAATAGGCGAAGATTATGAAGATCCTGCTTGTGGCCAAGCCGTGGCGCGGCGGCCTCGGCCGTTACCTATACTTGGCGATGCAGGAAATGTTTCCGGGAAGCGTGCGTTGGCTGTCGACGCGGCCGATGACCTTCTCTGACGAGTTGGTCTATCGCCGCGACCAAGACATGTGGTGGGATCGATTTCGTCGCGAAATCGACGCCGCCGATTGCGACGCGGCGTTGTTCATCGGGACTCGGCCGGAGTATCGCGGCGTCAAGGCGCATCCGCGGAACGTTCTGTACCAAACCGACGACGTCAAAATGCAGGCTTGCGACCTCGAAGTTTTCGGTCGCGTCTTCCTGTCCGATCGCGGCTACGAGCCGGACCTCACGGCTCTGTCAAAACCTTCGCAATACGGCGGCGTGCTGCCGCTCGCCTGTCATCCGCCGTTGCACTACCCCGTGGCCAACGGACGCCGCAGAGGAGTCTATTTCGTCGGCAATCGCGATCCAAAGCGCGATCCCTACGTCGCCCGACTGCTTGATAGCGGCTTGCCGGCGCGAGTGATCGGCAATTATTTCGCCAAACGCCCGCTGTTCTGGCGTCGTCCGCTCGCATTCCGTCCGACCATCGACAATGCGAAACTGAGCCGAGTGTACGGACGATGCGAAGTCTCGCTTAACATTCACGCGCGAGTGGTGCGCATGGGAACCAACCAACGCAGCTTCGAGGCGGCGGCGTGTGGCGTTCCGCAGGTGGTGGAGCGCCGGCCGGGCATCGAGGAATATTTCGAGCCCGGCAAGGAGATGCTTCTTTGCCACGACCCTGACGAAATGGTCGCTCAACTCCGCATGGCGTTATCCGATCCGACCGGCTCGGCGAAAATGGCCGAAAAAGCGCGTCGGCGCGCTCTTGCGGAACACTCGTACTATCATCGCATCGTGGCGGCGTTCGCCCACTTGGCGCCGAAAGGACAATTGGACGCCGCCTTGAGGGCGGTCACTGCCGCGACGCGATGACCGCAAGGGGGCGCGGCTCGCACGCTGACCAGCTATTGCGCGTCGCTGACTTCGCCGTCGCCGATCTCGTCCTCATAGCGATAGAGCTCGCCCCATTCCTTCTTCCAGACGCCGTCGGGGTCCATCACGACGATCGCGAGCTTCGCCTTATTGGCGAGCTTGACCGCGCCGGAAAGCGCGTCCTTCGGGGCCAGGTCCCCGGTGGTCCAATCCTTGGGCAGCGAGGGCAGGGCGGAGGCCGGACAATGGACGCGCGCCCATTGTCCCTGCGGGGTTTGCGCGAGCGTGACCGTGATAGCGTCGGGTTGAATTTCGTCGACGAGCTCGAAACGATTGGGCATGGCGATGCCTCCTCAGCCGTCCGCCAGCATAGCCCCTAGGGCGCGGCCCCTTCAATTACGGTCTGCTGGCGCCTCCAGAACCGCCGAACTCTCTGCGCGCGCGACCCCGGCTTGCGCCATCTTCGTCCATGCCGCGTCCAATGAGCCGGCAAGATCGATGGCGCGGCAGGCGTCCTCGATAACGATCGCCTCGAAGCCCGCCTTGCGCGCGTCGAGCGCCGAGAAGGCGACGCAATAATCCGTGGCGAGGCCGGCAAGGAAGACGCGCCCTATCCCTCTTTCGCGCAAGAAGCCGGCGAGCCCCGTCTTTGTCGTCCCGTCGGCCTCGACGAAAGCGGAATAGGAATCGACCACGGCGTTGGCGCCTTTGCGGAGGACGAGGATCGCGCGATCAACAGCAACGTCCCTGTGGATCGCCGCGCCATGGCTGCCTTGCACGCAGTGATCCGGCCAGAGCGTCTGGTCGCCATAGGCAAGGCGGATCGTCTCGAAAGGCTTCGCGCCGGGGTGAGACGAAGCGAAGGAAGCGTGGCCCGGCGGGTGCCAGTCCTGCGTCAGCGCGACATTCGAGAATCGCGCAGCGAGGCGATTGACGAGCGGAACGATGGCGTCGCCGTCGGCGACGGCCAGCGCGCCGCCCGGCATGAAATCGTATTGCATGTCGATGACGAGAAGAGCATCGCTCGGCTGCGGAGCGAAATTCGCGTCCATGGCGTTCTCATGGGTGGGCGCGGTGGCGCCAGGCCTCGATCAGGCGCCCGCGCTCGAAGATGATGACCGCAATGATCGCAAAGACAAGCGGAATGATCAGGTAGAGCAATCGAAAGGCGAGTAAAGCCGCCAGGACCTGCGCCTTGGGCGCATCCGGCATCGAGCTTAAGAAGCAATATTCCAGCACGCCGACGCCGCCCGGCGCATAGCTGGCGAGCGCGATGGCGAAGCTCGCCAGGAAAACGCCAAGCACGGCGATGAAGCCGGGATTTCCGCCCGCTGGGAGGGTGAAATAGATGATGCCGGCGGCGCCGATCAACTCCAAAGGCGCGGCGCAGAGCTGGCGGACGAGGATCGACGGACGCGGATAGACGATTTCAAGGCGGCCGAATTTCATCGGCGCGAAGTGGCGCAACGAGCCAAAGGCATAGAGGGCGACGAGCCCCAGCATTGCCGCGCCGATCAGCCGGGCGCCCCACGCCGGCATGGCGATCCAGCGCTCGACGGTCTCAGGGGCAACGATGAGAACAAGCCCGCCGAGCAAGACCATGCCGAGGATGAACGTAAAGGCGCAAAACGCGACCAGCACGCCGACCTCGGCCATCGTCAGCCCCCGCGTCGAATAGGCGCGGTAGCGCACCATCGCGCCGGAAAAGACCGAGGCGCCGATATTGTGCGAAAGGGCGTAGGTGGTGAACGAAACAATCGAAATGAAGGTCCAGGACAATTTGCGGCCGAGGTGAGAAAGACCGATCCGATCGTACCAAGCGAGCGCGGCATAGGCGATGAATGTCGCGCCTAATGCGAGCAGCCAGCGATGGACGGGAATGGCGACAAAGCTCCCCGCGACTTCCGACGGCGCAATGTTTCGGAGGTCGCGGAACAAAAGCCAAAGCGACAGGGCGACGGCGCAAAGCCCGACCGCCGTCCAGGCGTAATCCTTGACCCGCATCATCCGCCGATGACCCCTCGCCCCGCCAGAGGTTCCCTGCACGAGCCGGCAGCCCAGGGCAAGGCCGACCTCGGCCTTTAAGCTCGGCGTCAGCGTCTTATTTCGCGTTTTTTTCGGCAAACAGGCGCTTGGCGGCCGTTCGTGATTATTTGATCATTTGTCGGCGGCGATTTAGACGCCTTTCGACGACGGCCTTGCCGGCCATTTCCGGTCTGGCATTCTGCCTCTTTGCGCTGCCGCAAAATGGAAAGGCGAACCAACGATGCAAGAAGCGGGCGAGCCGAGCGCCGGCTCGCAGGATTATGTCGGCGACCCGCGCAACGACGCCGTGCTGATCAGCGTCAACGGCGTTCTGACGCCGCGCGAAGACGCCAAGGTCTCGGTTTTCGATTCCGGCTTCGTGCTCGGCGACGGCGTCTGGGAGGGGCTGCGCCTCATCGATGGAAAGATCGCCTTTCTGGATAAGCATTTCGATCGCCTGTGGGACGGCGCAAAAATGCTCAGGATCGACATCGGCCTGACGCGCGCCGGTTTGGCCGCGCGCCTCTTCGAGGTCATCGAGGCCAACAAGATGCGCGACGGCGTGCATATCCGCCTCATGGTCACGCGCGGCAAAAAGCGCTCGCCCTATCAGGACCCTCGCCTGACTGTTGGCGGAGCGACCATCGTCATCATCCCGGAATGGAAGCAGCCGCTCCCGCAAATGCGCGCGCGGGGCCTCAAACTCTTCACGGTTCATGTGCGGCGGACCGGCCCGGCCGAACAGGACCAGAAGCTGAATTCGCATTCGAAGCTCAATTGCGTGCTCGCCTGCATCCAGGCGATGGAGGCGGGCGCCGACGAAGGGTTGATGCTGGATGACCGCGGCTTCGTCGCCACCTGCAATTCGACGCATTTCTTCATCGTCCGGAAGGGCGAAGTCTGGACCTCGGCCGGCGGTTACTGCCTCGGCGGCATCACGCGCGACGCGGTCCTCCGCGCCGCGCGCCGCGCCGGCGTTCCGGCTTTCGAACGCGACTTCTCGCTGTTCGACGTCTATGGCGCGGACGAGGCTTTTTGCACCGGCACTTTCGCCGGCCTCACGCCGGTCGCCTCGGTCGACGGGAGACCAATCGGCGATGGCGCGGGGCGGGCCGCCGACGACGCGTCGGGGCCGGTGACGCGCCGCCTGCGCGCGCTTTACAAGGCGCTCGAGGCGGAAGAGGCGCAGGGCAGAGCGAATTGATGAGGCTCACGGCCTTCCAGGAAGCGCCGCTGCGCATCGCCATGTGGTCGGGCCCGCGCAATATTTCGACCGCGATGATGCGCGCCTTCGGCAATCGGCGCGACTGCGCGGTCTCGGACGAGCCGTTCTACGCCGCTTATCTTGTCGCGACCGGTCTTGATCATCCGATGCGCGAAGAAGTGATCGCCTCGCAGCCGAACGATTGGCGCGAGGTCGTCGCGACGCTGACCGGCCCGGCGCCCGGCGGCAAAGCGATCTGGTACCAGAAGCATATGACCCATCACATGGTCCAAGGCTTCGGCCGCGACTGGATCGACGGCTTCGTCAACGCCTTCCTCATTCGCCCGTCCGAGGCGGTCCTCGCGTCTTACGCGCAGAAGCGCGCCGATTTTTCGCTCGACGAAATCGGCCTGCCGGCGCAGGTCGCGCTCTTCGAGCGCGCCGCCGATCGGCTGGGCGAGGCGCCGCCGGTGATCGAGGGCGCCGACGTGCTTGCCGATCCGCGCGGCGCATTGGCGGCGCTGTGCAAGGCCTGCGGCGCGCCGTTCGACGAGGCGATGCTCGCCTGGCCCGCGGGGCGCAAAATCAGCGACGGCGTCTGGGCGCCAGTCTGGTACGAGGCCGTGGAAAAGTCGACCGGTTTCGGCCCGCCGCAACGCGAGGCGCGCTTCGAGGATTTGCCTGACGCGCTCAAATCCATCGCCGCGGCGGCGCGCCCGCTCTATGAGCGGTTGGCGCGATTTCGGCTGGCGGCGCCGGCGCTCTCCGGCGAGAAGGCCTAGGCGGGCCAGCGGCGACAATTCTTGAGCGGCCCGGCGCCTGCCCTTGGGGGTGGCGAGGAGGCACGCTTCGATAACGGCCGAAGCCAACGATCGCTTGGGTCCGTCACGATCGCTCTGGCTCAATCCTGAGACCGGAGGAAAAATCGTGATCACCTGCTTCATTCGTTACGAGCTCGAACCTTTCCGTACCGAAGCTTTCGAACAATACGCCCGGGTCTGGGGCGAAGCCATCCCGCGGTGCGGCGCGGATTTGATCGGGTATTTCGCGCCGCACGAGGGTTCGGCGACGATCGCCTATGGCCTCTACAATATCGAGAATCTGGCGGCCTACGAGGCCTATCGAGCCAGGCTGCGCGACGACCCGCAAGCGCGAGACAATTTTACTTTCGCCAAGCGCGAGGCGTTCATCCGGCGCGAAGATCGTATCTTTCTGCGCCGCGTCTCCGCGCCAAGGCCGGCTTGAAAGAACTTTCGGAGCGAGACGGGAAAGACCGGACCTTGCCGCAAGTCACAATCGCGGACGTCATGACGCCGCCTTTGAGGTTGGAGCAAGGCTCTTTTGTCGGGAAGCGCGGCGCTCGTCCCGGCGTTCGGCGTTCAATCGCCGCGGCGA
>DATGHD010000015.1:0-5813 GCA_035308145.1 Roseiarcus sp. | reverse complement strand
CCTCCGTCTCGCTCGAGGCGGCCTTGGCGGCCGGCGCCGACATGGTCGGCTTCGTCTTCTTCGCCAAGAGCCCGCGTCACGTTTCGCTCGATGAGGCGCGCCAACTCGGGGCGATCGCGCGAGGGCGCGCCAAGATCGCGGCGCTCAGCGTCGACGCCGACGATGCGGCGCTTAAGGAGATCGTCGAAGCGCTCGCGCCCGACTTCCTGCAGCTCCATGGGCGCGAGACGCCCGAGCGCGTCGCCATGATCGGCAATAACTTCGGCGTCGCGACGATCAAGGCGATCGGCGTCGAAGGCCCGACGGATCTGGTCACCGCCAAGAGCTATGCCGGAGCCGCCGACATGCTGCTCTATGACGCCAAGGCGCGGAAAGACGCCAGGCTGCCGGGCGGCAATGGCGTGCCCTTTGATTGGCGCTTGCTCGACGGCGTCGCCGGTAAGCCGGCCTATCTGCTCTCCGGCGGCCTCGACGCCGGCAATGTCGCAGAGGCGATCAGGCTCAGCGGCGCTAGCGGCGTCGACGTCTCGTCGGGCGTTGAGCGTGCGCCTGGGGTCAAGGACAACGCCAAGATCGCGGCCTTCATCGCGAACGCGCGCGCGGCCTTCGCCGTGATCAAGGAAGAGAAGTCTGCGCGCCGCGAAATCGCCGGGAGAGTCGCGTGAGCAGACCTGAGAAGCAAAACTCCTTCCGCAATGGCCCAGACGAACGCGGTCACTTCGGCATTTTCGGCGGCAGGTTTGTCGCCGAGACCTTGATGCCGCTCGTTCTGTCGCTGGAGCAAGCCTATAACGAGGCCAAGGCCGATCCCGCCTTCAAGGGCGAGCTCGATCATTTGTTGACTCACTATGTCGGCCGGCCGAGCCCGCTCTATTTCGCAGAGCGGTTCACCGAACATCTCGGCGGCGCGAAAATCTATTTCAAGCGCGAAGAGCTCAATCACACCGGCGCGCATAAGATCAACAATGTGCTCGGACAGATCCTGCTCGCCCGCCGCATGGGCAAGAAGAGGATCATCGCCGAGACGGGCGCCGGCCAGCACGGCGTCGCCACCGCAACCGCTTGCGCGCGCTTCGGCCTGGACTGCGTCGTCTATATGGGCGCGGTCGACATCGAGCGGCAGAAGCCGAACGTCTTCCGCATGAAAATGCTCGGCGCGGAGGTGAGGCCAGTCCAGTCCAGTTCGCGCACGCTGAAAGACGCGATGAACGAGGCTTTGCGCGATTGGGTCACCAATGTCGATTCGACCTTCTATTGCATCGGCACCGTCGCCGGCCCCCATCCCTATCCGGCGATGGTGCGCGATTTCCAATGCGTCATCGGCGAGGAGACCCGCGCCCAGATGCAGGAGGCGGAAGGGCGCTTGCCCGACAGCCTCGTCGCCTGCATCGGCGGCGGCTCCAACGCGATCGGCCTCTTCCATCCGTTCCTCGACGATCCGTCGGTCGAGATGTTCGGCGTCGAGGCGGCCGGTCGCGGCCTTGACGCGCCGAACGGCCACGCCGCGTCGTTGGCGGGCGGCCGGCCTGGCGTGCTGCACGGCAACCGCACGTACCTTCTGATGGACGACGACGGCCAGATCAACGAGGGCCATTCGATCTCCGCCGGCCTCGACTATCCCGGCATCGGCCCCGAGCACGCCTGGCTTAAGGAAACCGGCCGCGTGACGTACCTTTCAGCGACCGACAAGGAGGCGCTCGACGCCTTTCAGCTTTGCTCGAAGCTGGAGGGGATCATTCCGGCGTTGGAGCCTGCGCATGCGCTGGCGAAAGTGATCGAGCTCGCGCCGAAGCGGCCGAAGGATCATCTGATGGTGACGAATCTCTGCGGGCGGGGCGATAAGGACATTTTCAGCGTGGCGGAGCACTTGGGCGGGATGTAGAAAACGCTGCCGTCGGCGAGCGCCCAGATCGCTACCTGAGTATCGGCAGCAGCTTTATGACTCGCCGAATAGTTGAGCAATCCGTGTATTATCGGCGTCAAATTCTTCTTGCGTTGTCGACGGGAACTGACCTTCCAACAGCCCGAGCCGCCTGCCCGCCTTGCCCCGCGCCGGGGCCGGCAAGAGCCGAGCAACCGGCTTGCCGCTTCGCGTAATGACGATCTCTGCTTCTTCGCCACTCTCGACGAGTGCGACGAGACGCGAGAGACTCGCCTGAGCTTCGTTGAGGTCAACGGTGAGCATAAGATCAGCCTCCGAAGATCGCCATCTTCAGCTTTGCTGCGAAAACCGCAATGACGGGAATGAATGGGCTGGGCGCGGGCGACCCACTTCCAACTCGTCCCCATCGCGCAAGCAGATGAGCCCATCGCGCGCCTGCGTTTCCCTCCCGGCGGCGAGCATGCTAACCCCGGTCGATGACGACCCGCATCGACCGCCGCTTCGCCGCCCTGCGCCATGAGGGCCGGGCCGCGCTGGTGACGTTTATCACCGCCGGCGACCCTGACCTTTCGACTTCGCTCGCAATTCTAAAGGCCCTGCCCGGCGCGGGCGCCGACATCATCGAGCTCGGCATGCCGTTCAGCGATCCGATGGCCGATGGACCGGCGATCCAGGCCTCGGGCTTGCGCGCCTTAAAGGCGGGCCAAACGATGCGCCGGACCCTGACGATGGTCGCCGAATTCCGCGAGGGCGACGCCGCGACGCCGATCGTCCTAATGGGCTATTACAACCCGATCTATGTCTATGGCGTCGAGGCCTTTTTGCGCGACGCCAAGGCGGCTGGCGTCGATGGGCTCATTGTCGTCGATCTGCCGCCGGAGGAGGATGAGGAATTGTGCCTGCCGGCGCTCAAGGCGGGCCTCAATTTCATCCGCATGGCGACGCCGACCACCGATGAAAAGCGCCTTCCGGCCGTGCTCGCCAATACATCGGGCTTCGTTTATTACGTCTCGATTACGGGAATTACCGGCGCGGCGGCGCCCGACGCCGACAAGGTCGGGGCAGCGGTTGCGCGACTTAAGACGCATAGCCATCTGCCAGTGGCGGTTGGCTTCGGCGTCAAGAATGCGGCGAGCGCCGCGACGATCGCCGCCAAGGCCGATGGCGTGGCCGTCGGTTCGGCCCTGGTCGAAGCGGTCCGCGGGTCGCTCGACGATGGCAAGCCGAGTTCGAGAACAGTTGGCGCGGTGACTGCGCTCGTCGGCGAATTGGCGCAAGGCGTTCGCAGCGCGGCCAAGGCGGCGGCGTCGGCTTAGGAGCGCAAGGAGTGCTTTCATGAATTGGATGTCGGACGTCGTTCCGCCGAAAATCCGCTCCTTCCTCAGGCGCGAGACGCCGGAGAATCTCTGGGTCAAATGTCCCGAAAGCGGCCAGCTCGTCTTCCATAAGGACCTCGAGGCCAATCTCTTCGTGGTGCCGGGCTCGGGCTATCACATGGCGATCGGCGCCAAGGCGCGGCTCGCGAGCCTCTTCGACGACGGCCTCTACGAGGAGCTGCCGACGCCGGAAGCGCCGGTCGACCCATTAAAATTTCGCGACGTTAAGCGCTATGTCGATCGATTGAAGGAATATCGGACCAAGACCGGCGCGCCGGACGCGATCACGCTTGCCGTCGGCGCCCTGGAAGGCGCGCCGGCGATCGTCGCGGTGCAGGACTTCGCCTTCCATGGCGGCACGCTCGGCATGGCGGCGGGCGAGGCGATCATCGCCGGCATGACGGCGGCGATCGAGCGGCGCACCCCCTTCATCGTCTTCACCGCCTCCGGCGGCGCGCGCATGCAGGAAGGCATGTTCTCGTTGATGCAGATGCCGCGCACCACAGTCGCCGTGCAGCGGCTTCGCGCCGCGAAGCTCCCCTACATTGTCGTCTTGACCAATCCGACCACCGGCGGCGTCACCGCCTCCTACGCGATGCTAGGCGACATCCATATCGCCGAGCCCGGCGCGGTAATCGGCTTCGCCGGGGCGAGGGTCATCGAACAGACGATCCGCGAGCGGCTCCCCGAAGGGTTCCAGCGCGCGGAATACCTCAAGAAGCACGGCATGGTCGACATGGTCGTGACGCGGCACGAATTGCGGCCGACGTTGGCGCGTCTCTGCAAACTGCTGACGCCCGCGCCGGCCGCCGCGGCGGCCTGAAGAAAGAAGCGAAAAAGAGTAAGCATGAGCCAACAAGACGCGATCCTGACGCGCTTCGCGCCGCTTCATCCAAAGAAGATCGATTTGTCGCTCGGCCGCATCGAACGGCTGCTTCGCGACCTTGGCGCGCCGGAGAAGAGCCTTCCGCCGGTCGTCCATGTCGCCGGCACCAACGGCAAGGGCTCGACCATCGCCTTTATGCGCGCGGCCTTGGAGGCGGCGGGCAAGCGAGTCCATGTCTATACGTCGCCGCATCTGTTGCGCTTCAACGAGCGAATCCGGCTCGCCGGAAAGCTGGTCGACGACGAGCGGCTCGCCGACGCCTTCGACCGCTGCGAAAGAACCAACGACGGCCAGCAGATCACCGTCTTTGAAATCACGACGGCGGCGGCGCTTCTGTTGTTCGCGGAGACGCCCGCCGACTATTTGCTGCTCGAAGTCGGACTTGGCGGGCGCTACGACGCGACCAATGTGATCGACAAGCCGGCGGCGACGATCATCACGCCGGTCTCGATCGACCATCCGGAATTCCTCGGCGCGACAGTCGAGAAAATCGCCTTCGAGAAAGCCGGCATTTTGAAGCATGGCGCGCCGGGGATAGTCGCCGAACAGGATCCGCGCGCGCTCGAGGTCATCGAACGCGAAGCGCTGAAGGTCCGCGCGCCGCTGACGCTCGCGGCGCGCGACTTCTTTTTTCGCGAGGAGAACGGGCGGCTCGTCTATGAGGACGACCGCGGCCTCCTCGATTTGCCGTTGCCCCGCTTGCGGGGGCGCCACCAGTACGGCAACGCCGCCAACGCCATTGCTGCGCTCCGGGTCGTCGAGCCCTTGTTGAGGGCGGGCGACCTTGAACGCGGCCTTGCCGAAGCTGAATGGCCGGCGCGCTTGCAACGGCTGCGCAAAGGGCCGCTCGTCGATCTTAGCCCGCCGCGCGCGGAACTCTGGCTCGACGGCGGTCACAATGAGGACGGCGGCCGCGTCCTGGCCGCGGCCATGGCCGACTTCGAGGATCAATCGCCGCGGCCGTTGGTCCTGATCTGCGGTACGCTGGCGACCAAGGACACCGCCGGCTTCCTCCGCCATTTCAAGGGACTTGCGCAGGAGCTTCTGGCCGTCCCGATCGCCGGCGAACACGCCGGCCGGCCCGCCGACGAGGTCGCGTCCATCGCGACGAGCGTCGGCATCGAAGGCGCCGCCTTGCCGAGCGTCGAAGCGGCTCTGCGCTTCCTCGCCGCGCGGACCTGGCCCGCGCCGCCGCGCGTGCTCGTGACTGGGTCGCTCTATCTCGCCGGCGCCGTGCTGGGGGCCAATGGGACGGTGCTGGAGTAAGAGAACGGCCGACGAGGCGGACGCTGCGCTGATGCTCGGCTAATATGACCGTAGTGGTCATATAGACGGGCGGCGGCTCATGCGTGAGATTCAGCTCAAGGATGCGAAGGCGACGCTCTCGGCGGCCGTCGACGAAGCATTGCAAGGCGAGGAAATCGCAATCACCCGGCATGACCGCAAGGAGGCGGTGGTGATTTCCTGGGCGGCGTGGCAACGCCTGTCGAACGTTCCGAGGTTCGGTGGGCTCCTCTCGTCCTTGCCGCTAAAGCGTTCTGCATTTAGGTATACGCGTATCCTGCATTTCTGAGATAGTTTGCGCACTCGCTTGGGTCGAGTTGAGCAAGGGCGTCTGCGAGAGCTTCAGCGACGGCGTCGAAGGATCGTGGCGCGGCCTTTCGTATGA
>DATGHD010000014.1:0-8832 GCA_035308145.1 Roseiarcus sp. | reverse complement strand
AGATTGGCGATTCTCCCTTCCAGGCGGCGCTGAAGGGCTCGGAGCAAATCGGCTTCACCATCATCTCCCTGACCGTTTCGCTCATCGCCGTTTTGATACCGCTGCTCTTCATGGGCGACGTCGTCGGCCGCCTGTTTCACGAATTCGCGATCACCCTGGCGGTGACGATCGTCATTTCGGCGGTCGTGTCGCTGACGCTCGTGCCGATGATGTGCGCAAAAATTCTACGACCGTCGGATGAGCGCACGCACGACGAAATTCCAGGCGTCCATGAGCACGCGACGGGCGGACGCTTCTTTCGCGCCCTGCAACGCCTCTACGGACGAACGCTGAACGTCGTGCTTGACCACCAGGCTGTCACGCTTGTGGTCGCCTTGGCGACGTTCGTCATCACCGGCTATCTCTATGTGGCGATCCCCCAGGGGTTCTTTCCGGTGCAGGACACCGGCATCATTCAAGGGATCAGCCAGGCGGCGCAGACCGTTTCCTTTGAGGCGATGACCGAGCGGCAGCAGGCGCTTGGCGACGCCATCCTCAGCGATCCCGACGTCGTCAGCCTCTCGTCCTTCATCGGCGTCGACGGGTCCAATGTGACGCTGAACACCGGGCGCTTTCTGATCAATCTGAAGCCGCACGAGGAGCGCACGCAGACCGCCAGCCAAATCATTCGGCGGCTGCAGGAAGAGACCGACAAAGTCCCCGGCGTCACGCTCTATATGCAGCCAGTCCAGGATCTTTCGATCGACACCGCGGTCAGCGCGACGCAATACCAGTTCACGCTCGAAAGCGCCAATCTGACCGATCTGCAGACCTGGATTCCGACGCTTCTTTCACGCTTGCGACAAATACCCGAGATCGTCGACGTCGCCAGCGATCTCCAGCAGAGCGGCCTTTCCGCCTACATGACAATCGACCGGTCGACGGCGGCGCGCTTCGGTATCACGCCGGCGACCGTCGATAGCGCGCTTTACGACGCCTATGGTCTGCGCATTATCTCTACCATTTTTACGCAGGCGAACCAATATCGGGTGATTCTCGACGCGACGCCGGCGCTGAAGCGCGCCGTCTCGTCGCTCGGCGACATCTATCTGCCGTCGTCGGCCTCGACCTCCGGTCAGGTGCCGCTCAGCGGCATCACTTCGACGACGGTCCAGAAGTCGCCGTTGCAAATCTCTCACATCGGGCAATTTCCGGCGACGACGATCTCTTTCAATCTCGCGCCGGGCGCTTCGCTCGGCGCGGCCGTCGATGCGATCCGCGCGGCCGAGCAAGACATCAAATTGCCGGCGAGCTTCTTGACCAGCTTCCAGGGCGCGGCGCAGGCCTTTCAAGCCTCGCTGTCGAACGAATTGTACCTGCTGCTCGCGGCGATTGCGACGATGTATATCGTGCTCGGCGTCCTCTATGAGAGCTTCATCCATCCGGTCACGATCCTCTCGACGCTGCCTTCAGCCGGCATCGGCGCGCTGCTCGCTTTGATGGGCGCGGGCGCCGGGCTCGACGTGATCGGCATCATCGGCATCGTGCTGTTGATCGGCATCGTCAAGAAGAACGCGATCATGATGATCGACTTTGCGCTCGACGCGCAGCGCGACGAAGGCAAAAGCCCGCGCGAGGCGATCTATCAGGCCTGCCTCCTGCGTCTGCGCCCGATCCTGATGACCACGATGGCGGCGATGTTCGGCGGCCTGCCCTTGATGCTTGGGACGGGCGTCGGCTCCGAGCTTCGTCACCCGTTGGGTCTCGCCATCGTCGGCGGCCTGGCGGTCAGCCAAATCCTGACCCTGTTCACGACGCCGGTCATCTATCTGATGTTCGAGCGGATCGGCGCGCGCTTCGGCGCCTCATCGGCGCCGGGACCGGCGACGGAGCCGGCATGAGCCTCGGCGTCTCAACGCTGTTCATTCAAAGGCCGGTGGCGACAACGCTGCTGACTGTCGGAATCGCGCTGGCCGGCGTCTTCTCCTTCGGTTATCTGCCGGTCTCGCCGCTGCCGCAGATCGATTTTCCGACCATATCGGTGCAGGCGAACATGCCGGGCGCAAATCCGGAGACGATGGCGGCCAGCGTCGCGGCGCCTTTGGAACGCCACCTCGGGCAAATCGCCGATGTCTCGGAGATGACCTCGTCGAGCGCGACGAACTCGACGCGGATCACGCTGCAGTTCGGGCTCGATCGCGATATCAACGGCGCGGCGCGCGACGTCCAGGCCGCGATCAACGCCGCGCGCGCCGATCTGCCGACGAGTCTCAAATCCAATCCGACCTATCACAAGGTCAACCCGGCCGACAGCCCAATCCTCATCCTGGCGCTGACGTCGCCGACCCGCACGCAAGGGCAACTCTACGACGAAGCCTCGAATGTGATGCAGCAACGGCTGTCGCAGCTTCCCGGCATCGGCGAAGTCGATCTCGGCGGCAGCGCGCTTCCGGGCGTGAGAATCGAACTCAATCCCGGCGCGCTCTTCAAATACGGCATCGGCCTTGAAGACGTGCGCGCGGCGCTAGCGTCGGCCAACGCCAATAGCCCCAAGGGTTCGATCGAGGACGACAATTTTCACTACCAGATTTACACCAACGACCAGGCGACCACCGCCGCGCAATATCGCGATCTCGTCATCGCCTACCGAAACGGCGCCGCGGTCAAGCTCAGCGACCTCGGCGAGGTCGTCGATTCGGTGGAAGACTTGCGCAACGCCGGCCTCGCCAACGGCAAGCCCGCGGTCTTGGTCATTCTCTACCGCCAGCCGGGCGCCAATATCATCCAAGCCGTCGACGACGTTAAGGCCGAGCTTCCCTTTCTGACGGCCTCTCTGCCCGGCGACGTGTCGATCGCAATCGCCCTCGACCGCTCCAAGACCATCCGCGCTTCGCTCAGCGACACCGAACGCACCCTGGTCATCGCCGTGATTCTGGTCACGTTGGTGGTTTTTCTGTTTTTGCGGAACGTACGCGCCACGGCGATTCCGAGCATCGCCGTGCCCGTCTCGATCGTCGGCACCTTCGCCGCGATGTATCTATTGAACTTCAGCCTGGACAATCTCTCGTTGATGGCCCTGACCATCTCGACGGGTTTCGTTGTCGATGACGCGATCGTCGTCCTCGAAAACATCTCGCGTCACATGGAACAGGGCAAGAGCCGGATGCGGGCGGCGCTGCTCGGAGCCCGGGAGGTTGGATTCACCGTCATTTCGATCAGCATTTCGCTGATCGCGGTGTTTCTGCCGATTCTGATGATGGCGGGCCTAGTCGGCCGCCTCTTCCGCGAATTTGCGCTCACCCTGTCGATGGCGGTGGTGATTTCGCTCTTTGTCTCCCTGACGGCGACGCCGATGATGTGCTCGCGTTTTCTGCCCAATCCCGCCGACCATGCGCACGGCTGGTTCTACCGCGTCAGCGAACACGGCTTCGAAGCGGCATTGAATTTCTATCGGCGCACGCTCGCCATAGCGTTGCGCCACTCATTCATCGTCTTTCTCATTCTTTGCGGGACGGTCGCGCTGAATGTGTACCTTTTTGCGCATATTCCCTATGGGCTCTTTCCCTCCCAGGACACCGGCCTGTTGATCGGCAACATCCAGGCCGATCAAAGCATCTCTTTCCAATCGATGAAGCAGAAGCTCGCGCAGCTGCAGGCGATCGTCCAAGCCGATCCGGCGGTGGATCACGTGGTCGGTTTCACCGGGGGGCGCCAGATCAACTCGGGTTTCGTCTTCGTGTCGTTGAAGCCGCTCGCCGAGCGGAAGATTTCCGCCGATCAGGTCAATTCGCGTTTGCGCGTCAAGCTGGCGGAAGTGCCGGGCGCGCGCCTGTTTCTCCAGCCGGCGGCGGATCTTCGCACCGGCGGCCGGCAGAGCAACGCGGCTTATCAGTTCACCTTGCAAGCTGACGACGCCGATCTGCTCTATCAATGGGCGTCGCGACTGACGACCGCAATGCAGGGCTTAAGCGTTTTGGCCGACGTCAATTCCGACCAGCAGCAAAAAGGATTGCAGGCCGTCCTCAATATCGACCGTCCGACGGTGATGCGCCTCGGCTTAACGGTCAGCGCGATCGACAATACGCTCTATGACGCGTTCGGTCAGCGTCAGGTTTCGGTCATTTACAGCGCGCTCAACCAGTACCATGTCGTCATGGAAGTCGCGCCCCGCTATTGGCAGGATCCGGAGACGTTGCGCGACATCTGGGTGTCGACCTCCGGCGCCAATCCGTCGGGAACGCAGAGCACCAACGCGGCGGCTGGCACATACGTTAAAGCGAACACGACGACGACCGCCAGCTCCACGGCCGCGACGATCGCCGCGGACTCGGCCCGCAACTTGGCGATCAATTCGATCGCGGCCAGCGGTCATTCCAGCGCCTCGGCCGGCGCTTCGGTTTCCACGGCGAAGGAGAACATGATCCCGCTCTCGGCGATCAGCAGCTATGGACCGGGCCTGACGCCGCTCGCGGTCAACCATCAGGGGCTGTTCGTCGCCAGCACCATCTCTTTCAATATCGCCCCCGGCCACTCGCTCAGCGAAGCGCAGGCGGCGATTCAGGGGGCCATGCTCGACATCCATATGCCCTCGACGATCCATGGTTCGTTCGCCGGCACGGCGGCGACCTATCAGCAATCGCTTTCCGATGAGCCCTTGCTCATCGCCGCCGCGCTCGCTGCGGTCTATATCGTCCTCGGCGTTCTCTACGAAAGCTACGTCCACCCCCTGACCATCCTCTCGACCCTGCCCTCGGCCGGCGTCGGCGCGGTGCTCGCCTTGATGGCCTTTCATACGGAGTTCACGATCATCGCCCTGATCGGCGTTATCCTGCTCATCGGCATCGTCAAGAAAAACGCGATCATGATGATTGATTTTGCGCTTCAGGCGCGACGCGAAGGGCTGTCGCCGCGCGAAGCCATCGCCCAGGCCTGCCTGTTGCGCTTCAGGCCGATCATGATGACGACCTGCGCCGCGATGCTCGGCGCCATGCCGCTCGCCTTCGGGACCGGCGAGGGCTCGGAGCTGCGTCATCCCCTGGGCATTTCAATTGTCGGTGGACTGATCGTCAGCCAGGCGTTGACCCTCTATACGACGCCGGTGATTTATCTTTATCTGGATCGGTTCAGCGATTGGCTGCGCCGCATGTGGAGTCGCTTTTATCTTGGTCGTGCGGAGGAAGGCGTCGCGGGAGTTGGTTGATGGGGGGCGTGAGGGGGCCCGGCCGCGGCTGGGGCGCGTTGGCGGCGGCGTTGGCTCTTGGCGGCTGCGCGCTGGTCGGGCCGGATTACATCCGGCCGGCCGCCATTGTCCCTGCTCAGTACAAGGAGATCAAAGGCTGGAAAATCGGCGAGCCGCGCGACGGCCTCAACAAAGGCGCCTGGTGGCAGGTCTTCCATGATCGGGAGCTCGACGCGCTCGAGGCGCAAGTCGAGATCAGCAATCAGACGCTCAAAGCCGACGAAGCCAACTACCGCGAAGCGCAGGCGCTGATCGCCGAGGCGCGGGCCGACCTCTTCCCGACCGTCACGGCGACGGGCGACGCTCAACGCATCAACTCGACCGGAAAGCCGGTGACGACGCTCTCGCTTGAAGGAAACGCGACCTGGACCATCGACGTCTGGGGCAAGATTCGCCGCACCATCGAAAGCCAGGCGTCGGGCGCTCAAGCGAGCGCCGCCGACCTCGCCAACGCCAAGCTCTCGGCGCAGGCCGCGCTCGCGACGGCCTACTACCAACTGAGGGAGACCGATTCTCTGCACGATTTGCTGGCCGACGCGGTCAGCCAATACAACCGCTCTCTCGATATTACGAAGAACCAATACGGCGCCGGCACGTCGGCGCGCTCCGACGTGATCACCGCGCAAGCGCAAGTGCTCGCCGCCCAGGCGCAGGAGATCAACACCGGCGTCGCCCGCGCCCAATTCGAGCATGCGATCGCCGTGTTGATGGGTCGCCCGCCCGCGGGCCTCTCGATCGCACATGGCGCGCTGACGCACTCGGTTCCGCCTGTCCCGATGAGCCTGCCCTCGACGCTCCTCGAGCGTCGCCCCGACATCGCCGCCGCCGAGCGCACGATGCAGGAGCAAAACGCGCTGATCGGGGTCGCCATCGCCGCCTATTACCCGGACGTGACCTTGTCGGGACTCTTCGGCGTCTCCGGCTCGCCCGGGGTGAAATCGGCGGCCGGATCGAATCCGGTATGGTCGATCGGCTTGTCGATCGCGCAGACCTTGTTCAACGGCGGATTGACCGACGCGCAAGTCGCGGCCGCGCGGGCGACCTATGAGGCGAGCGTCGCGACCTATCGCGAGACCGTACTTTCCGCCTTTCAGCAGGTTGAGGACGAACTCGTCGCGATCCGGGTTCTAGGACAGGAAGAGAGCGTGCAGGTCGAAGCGGTCAAAGCCGCCGAACAGGCGGTTCAAATCGCGCTCAACGAATATCGCGCCGGCACGCAGAATTTCACGACGGTCGTCACCGCCGAGGCGACTGCGCTGTCCGACGAGGAAACCCTGCTCACCACGCGCGAACAGAGAATCGAAGCGGCGGTCGCGTTGATTGTCGCGCTGGGCGGCGGTTGGACCGAGGCCAAGCTTCTGCCCCAGACCGAGTGAGGCGCGACGAGGCGATCAGACGCCGAGTTGATAGCGGTTCGCCAGGGCCTGCGCTTCGACGAGATCGGTCGAACGCAGGGCGCCAAGACCTGACGCCCGCGCCGCGCGCATCGCGGCGACGAGAGCCGGCGGCTCCAAAGGCTCTGGAACCGCGCCGTCGGGATTCTCGGCGATGAGGCGCGCGAACGCGCCGCGCGTCTTGTCGTCGCCGCCTTGTTCGACAGCGAGCGCCAAGGCGACAGCCGCCTTGCTCGTCGCGCCGACGCGCGCCAGGCGATAAATGTTGAGATAGCGTTTGACGCCGCGCGGCGTTGCGGCCGCGAAAGGCGCGAGCGCCGTCAGAAGCGCGCCTTCGGCCGCCCCAATCGGCTCGCCCAAGATCGATTGACGCGCGTCGTAGGCGCGCCGCGACGGTTGCGCGGCGCCGCCAAGGAGGCGTGCGACCAGTCTTTCGCCGCCGACGCCGTTGACGCGACCAGCGTTGAAGACAATCTGGAAGAGCTTATCCACGCTTTCGGTCAGCCGCGCTTTGTCGCCGATTGCGGCCGCCAGGCGCCGCGGGTCGAAGGCGAAAAGGCCGACGAAGGCTCGGCCAAAAAGCGAGCGCGCGGTCTCGATCGCCTGAAGCGCTTGCGCCGGGCTCAACGCGTCGAGATTATCGATGACGAGCACGATGCGCTTGGGGACGGCCGCCGGGGGATTAGGCGTAACGCTGACCGGCGGAGCGCCCGCTTCGCCCTGGCCGTCGGCCGCCCGGTCGAGGGCCGCGAAAAAAGCGCGCGCGGCGGCCTGCGGCGCTTGCGTCGGGTCGAGGAACATCGGCGCTGGCCCGCGCTCCGCGGCAACCGGGCCGCGCAATTTGGCGCGTCGATCGGCGGCCTCCGCGTGCCGCGCCGCGGCCTCAGCCTCGGCGGACAGCGATGCGACGCGCTGATTGAGCCGCGCCGACGCCGCGTCGAGCTCTCGCCCGCGCTCACGCACCTCATAGTTCAGCAACCTGACGCCGCGGTACAGGCTGGCGGTGAAAATGAAGGCGCGCCACAGATTAAGCGCCAGCGCCAGCCCGCCGAGGATCAAAAACGCGGTGATCGCATAGTCCATCCAATCACCGTGCGCGGCGATCCAATCGGCCGCCCATCCGGCGCTAAGCCCCTTCAGCCAGCTGGCGACGATCGGTCCTCGCGCCTGCGAGACCGCGAGCGCCAGAAGGAAGAAAACGATCGCCCCGAGCAAGAGCCGCGACTGGCGGCGATAGGCCCAAATCGAGCGCAGAGCGAGCCCCAGGCGCGAGCCGGCGCCGGCGCCGGCGAAGTCGCGAACCAGCTCTTTGAAATTGGCCGTGGGCTCGCCCGTCAAGAGTTCGAAGCGGCGCAGCCGAGCCTCGATCCTGCCGCGACTGGCGCGCGCGTAGGCGTCGACGCGCGAACCCGGCGTCTCGAACAGCACGACGTCGCTCAAGCGGGCGCGGCGGGCCTCCGTCTCGTCCCGCGCCTGTCGTTCGGCATCGAGCCGGCGGCGCGCTTCGTCATGCCGCTCGGCGGCTTTGCTGGCGGCGAGATGCGGGTCCGCGCCGGCATGCGCGGCTTCGTCAGCGAGCGCGGCGTAGCCGCCGTCGCCGTTATCGCGGCAGAGCGCGGCATAGGTCGCAGCGGCAAGATGAGCGGCCGGATCAGTGGCGATGGCGGCGGCGTCGAGCGACACCGTCACGATCTGCGAGACGAAAGGCCCATCCACCGTCTTGGCCGCGGCGCGAAGAGCCTCGACGCCCGCCGCGATGCGCCCAAGAGTGAAACTCTTGCCCGCGCCCGACGGCCCAACAACCGCGATCATCATCGGCGTTTGCGAGTCGCGATGAGCGACGAGTTCGACGATCGGCTGAATCGCCTCTGAAATCTCGAGCAAGTCAGGTCCATGGCGTCCGTCAGCGAGGAATGGAATTTCGCGCGCGCTCCGGACGCCTTTTCCGTCGACCGGCAGAAGGGGCTCAGGGGCGTTGGGCATAGGCGCGTTCAACACGATCCTCCGCAAAAGGACGCCATCTTAAGCCATTATGGACTTAGCGCCGGCCCGGCGCAAAGCCGTCCCGGCCTGGCCGAGGCTCCAAAAGAAGAAGGTGACGGCGAAACGTGACCTTTGTTGGCCGCGCGAGAGACGCCTCGGCGACCGGCCGCCGCGATGAGCGAGGTTTCCGCTTTAGTTTTTCGCGACGCCGTGGCGGCGCGCGTGAAGCATGGTCAG
>DATGHD010000013.1:0-23586 GCA_035308145.1 Roseiarcus sp. | reverse complement strand
GATGACCCGATGTCGAAGACTGGTCAAGGATTACGAGCGCTACGCCGCCACCCTCGCCGGGTTCCACGTCGTCGCCTTCGTCTGTATCATGCTCAAACGAGCCGCTGAACTCATGCAAGGTGCATAACACCCTCTAGACGGGCGGCCGCAATACGATGCGATCGCGAACAAGTATAGGCATCTGCGAAAGCCGAGCATGTCTGCCCTAGCGCCGCCCGCGCTTAAGGTGGGTGATCCGCTGCACTATCAGACGATGATTCAGCGCATCTGCAACGCTTACCGAGATCGTTTCCCTTAACCTCGCGCTTCGCATCTCAATCACCACACATCCGCATTGAAGAACTGATCACGCAAGCTCGACCACTTTGCCCTCTTGCAGGGTCACGCGGCGATCCATGCGCGCGGCAAGCTCGAGGTTGTGCGTCGCAATCAGCGCGGCAAGGCCGCTCGCTTTGACGAGCGCGGCCAATGTCCCGAACACATAATCAGCGGTTTTGGGATCGAGATTGCCGGTCGGCTCGTCGGCGAGCAGAACGCGCGGCGCATTAGCGACGGCCCTGGCGAGGGCGACGCGCTGTTGCTCGCCGCCAGACAACTCCGCCGGCCGGTGATGTTCGCGGGCGCCAAGGCCGAGATAGGCGAGCAACTCGCTCGCGCGCTTGGCCGCTTCGGCGCGGGAGAGGCCGCGGATCATCTGCGGCAGGATGATGTTTTCCAGCGCCGAAAACTCCGGCAGCAAATGATGAAACTGATAGACGAAGCCGATCTCGCTGCGGCGAAGCGCCGTGCGCTTGTCGTCGGCGAGAGAGGCCGCCTCGAGGCCGCCGATATGCACTTCGCCCGCGTCCGGCGTCTCCAACAATCCCGCGACATGCAGAAGCGTCGACTTGCCGGCGCCGGAGGGCGCGATCAACGCCACCGACTGACCCGACCACAGAGCAAGATCGACGCCGCGCAAAATCTCCAGGAGAGTCTCGCCGCGCCCGAAATGCTTTTCGACGCTCTTGAGCCAGAGCGCGGGCTTTTGCGCCGGCTCATTCATAGCGGAGCGCCTCCACCGGATCGAGGCGCGCGGCGCGCCAGGACGGATAGAGCGTCGCGGCCAGGGAGAGGAAAAGCGCCAATATAACGACCGCGACGACGTTGCTTGTTTCGACCCGCGAGGGCAATTGCGACAGGAAATAGATTTCGGCGGGAAAGAGATTGGCGCCGAGCAGCCAGTTGAGCCCGTGCCGGATGGCCTCGACATTGCGCGCGAGGAGAAGGCCGGCGATCACGCCGACGAACGTGCCGCCGACGCCGATCGTCGCGCCGGTGATCAAAAAGATCCGCATTATCGCGCCGCGCGTCGCGCCCATGGTGCGTAAGACGGCGACGTCTCTGGCCTTGTCCTGGACCAGCATGATCAATCCGGAGATGATGTTGAGCGCCGCGACGAGCACGATCAACGTCAGAATCGCGAACATCACGTTGGCCTCGACGTTCAGCGCGTCGAAGAAAGGCCGGTTTTGGTCGCGCCAATCGACCATGATCATCGGCCGCTGCAGAGCCGGTTCGATGCGCGCGCGCATCTCGTCAATGCGGTCGGGGTCATCGACATAAGCCTCGATAACATTCGCCTGGCCGTCCAGATTGAAAAAGGCCTGCGCTTCGGGCAGCGGCATGAAGACGAAAAGATTGTCGAAATTCGACATGCCGATCTGGAAGATCGCAACGACCGGGTACGACTTGATGCGCGGCGTCACGCCGAACGGCGTCTGCGCGCCGCGCGGCGCGATGATCGTGATCTTGTCGCCGATGCGAAGGCTAAGGTGCTCGGCGATCCGCGCGCCGATCGCCACGCCTTGCGCCTTGTCGAAGCCGTCGAACGTGCCGAGCGTGACATGACCGCCGACGCCTGGCAGCTGCTTGATGTCCGTCTCGCGGGCCCCGCGCACCAGGACGCCCGTTGAACTATACGGAGAAGATGCGAGCGCCTGGCCCTCGACCAGCGGCAGCGCCAGCCTCACGCCCGGGACTTTGCGAAGGCGTTCGGTCACCGCATCGTAGTCGGTGAGCGGCGTCTCGGCGGCTTGCAGAAAGAGATGACCGTTGAGGCCGATGATCTTCTCGTAGAGGTCATGGCGGAAGCCGTTCATCACCGACATGACGACAATCAAGGCGGCGACGCCGAGCACGATGCCGACAAAGGAGAAGGCGGCGATGACGGAAATTGAGCCGTGCCTGCGCCGCGCGCGCAAATAGCGCAACGCAATCATCCACTCGAAGCGCGAGAAGGGCCGTGGCGCGACCGGCGGCGTCTCCGCCGAGACCGGGGCGTCGAGAGCGGCGGCGGTCATGATGTTGAAGCTCCGACGATCATGCGCTCCCGCCAAATCGCGCGATCGCGTCCTCGATGCCGACCAGTTCGCGGGCGCCGCTGCGTCGCTCCTTAAGCTCCACTTTGCCTTCGGCGAGGCTGCGCGGCCCGACCAGGATCTGATGCGGCAAGCCGATCAGGTCCATTGTCGCGAATTTCGCGCCGGGCCGCTCGTCGCGATCATCGTAGAGGACGTCGACGCCGGCTTTTTCCAGCGCCTCGTGAATGCGGGCGCAAGCGGCGTCCGTCGCGCCGTCGCCGACTTTCAAATTGGCAAGCCCCACGGCGAAAGGCGCGACCGCCTCCGGCCAGGTGACGCCGGCTTCGTCGTGGTTCGCCTCGATCAACGCCGCGGCGAGCCGGCTCGGGCCAATGCCGTAAGAGCCCATGTGAACCGCATGCTCCTTGCCGTCCGGCCCATTGACCACGGCTTTCATCGGCGCGGAATACTTGGTTCCGAAGTAGAAAATATGGCCGACTTCGATGCCGCGCGCCGAGACCCTCGCCGGCTCCGGCAGCGCGGCGAAGGCGGCCGCGTCGTGCTTCTCCGACGTCGCCGCATAAAGCGACGTCCATTTATCGACGATCCCTTGCACCGCGCCGATATCGTCGAAATCGATTGTTTCGGGCGGCGGCGCGAAGCTCAAATAGTCCTTGTGACAATAAACTTCGCTCTCGCCGGTCGAGGCGAGGATGATGAACTCATGACTGAGATTGCCGCCGATCGGGCCGGTGTCGGCGACCATGGGAATGGCGGTGAGGCCGAGGCGCAGGAAAGTGCGCAAATAGGCGACGAACATCTTGTTGTACGAGTGGCGGGCCCCTTCTGCGTCAAGGTCGAAGGAATAAGCGTCCTTCATCAGGAATTCGCGGGACCGCATCACGCCGAAACGCGGCCGAACCTCATCGCGGAACTTCCACTGAATATGGTACAGATTGAGCGGCAGGTCCTTGTAGGAGCGGATGTAGGCGCGAAAGATATCGGTGATCATCTCCTCGTTGGTCGGCCCATAGAGCATGTCGCGGTCGTGGCGATCCTTGATGCGCAGCATCTCCTTGCCGTAATCGTTGTAGCGGCCGGATTCGCGCCAGAGATCGGCCGGTTGGATCGTCGGCATGAGCACTTCCATGGCGCCGGAGCGGTCCTGCTCCTCCCGGACGATCGCGTTGATCTTGGCGAGAACGCGTAGGCCAAGCGGCAGCCACGCGTAAATGCCCGCCGCTTCCTGACGGATCATGCCGGCGCGCAGCATCAAGCGATGCGAAACGATCTCCGCCTCTTTGGGAGTTTCGCGCAGGATCGGCAGAAAATAACGGGAAAGACGCATCAGAACTTCTCAAAAAATGCGGCGACGAATCGCAAAGCGCGCCGGAGGGGCTTACGCGGGCCAAATGACCCGAAACCCGCCATATTGACAAGGAGGGGCTGAATCGGCTGCCCTGAGCTTGGACGCCTGTCGCGCCCCGGGAGGCGCGTCGGCGTCGTCATCCTAAGGGGCTGGCGATGTACCTAACGGCGGGGCCGCTGGTCGAGCGGATGCAGATCGCGCCTTCGCAGCGCGATGAGCGTCTGGAGCTGAGCCTCTATCGAGCCGCCGCTCGCGCGGCGGCCAGGCGGGCGAGTTCCGCTTGGGTCGTTTCCGTTCGCGCTGCCGCCGACTTGGCGACGGCGGCCGCGAACGCCGAGGACGCGGCCAAAGCCGCCGAAGCCGCGGCGCCGGGAAGCGAGCGCGCCGCGGTTGCGCGGGCGGTCGCCGAGGAAGCCGCCGACGAGGCAAGGGCCGCGAGCGCCCGCGCGGATCTCGCGCGGCAAGCCAAAGACCAAACGTCGCGCGCGGCGGACTTCGCCAATCGCGCCGACACGGCAGATGACGTTCGGCGCGCCGCGGCGGAAGCGCAGGCCGCGGCGGACCAACGGCGCGACCGAGCCGGCGCGGTTCGCGAGGCTCAGACCTGCGCGGAATTTTACGTGGCGACGCGGCGCAAGCCCGCGTTTTACTCGACCGCAGCCGCCATGCTGCCGTTGGCGACGCTTCTCCTCGCCCTGGCGCTCGCCTACTGGCTTTCTGGCCGCAATTATGACTGGAGCCGGTCGAGCTCGTGTCCCGGCAGCGGCGTCGCGGCGGCGAGCGATTGGCTCCTGACGCTGTTTACGACCGGCGATCTGGCCGGCCGGCTGCGCTTCAGCGCATCCCACGCCGCGCTGATCGTCATGTGCCTTCTCGCGCTCTATTTCGGGCTGGAATCGACCCGGCGAGTCAGAGCCGTCCACACCCCGGACCGCATGGCCTCTTGGCCGGCTATGCTGCGCGATTGCTGCGCTCTTGCAGCCGCGCTGTTTATTCTGTTGATCGCGCTCTTTGGCCGCTTCGTCGCCGATATTATGCAACCCTTCTTCGGCGGGCTCGCGGCGGATCTCGGCTATTGCGGGACAGAGCGGATGAAACCCGCTCTCTTGGTACTCGTCGGCGCCGGCGTCTTTCTGGTCTGCGTCGCCGTTGTCGCGCTCGGTTATGGCGTGACGGCGCTCGCCTATCGTTACGAGCACAACGACATCAACGGGCGTTGGTCGGACAGCTACGTGTTGAGGGAGAAACTCAACGCTTTGCTCTCGCTGTTCTTCATCGCCGCTGCGCTGCTGGTGGTCGGCAATATCGCCTTGAGCGCCCTCCTCGATTCAAGCCTGGAGATCGGCGGAGCAGCCAAGGATGCGAGCGATCTGATGGGCCCGCCAGCCGCCGACTTGGCGTCGCGGGCGAAAAACGCCGCCGCGCATATCGCGGCCATCAAGCCGCTGGCGGCTGCAATCTCGGCCTCGGCAGGCGTCATCTCGTCGCTTTTGTTGATCGCCATGTTCGTGCCAGGCTTTCTCGTGCTCGTGGACGATATCGGCGTCGCCGGCCAAACCCATGCGTCCGAGGATATGCACGGCAGCGAGCAATCGGGCTATGTCGCCGACTTGAGCTTCCCCGTCCCGGGGCCCAACGCGCGGATTAGCGGGCGGTTGACGCCGCCGGAACCAGACCCGCTTAAAGCCCCCTACCGCGTCGCGGGATGGAAAGTCGTCAATGACTGGAAGGCGAAGCACGGTCTGACGATGTCGTTCACCGACTTGACCGCAAGCTTCGTTGCGGTCGCAGCGCCGATCCTCTCGACCCCGATCGTCGATCTATCGAAAACGCTGGTTGGCCACTGAGAGAATAGGCGCGGGCGCCCGCGTCGTCGGAAAGGCTCGTCTTTGCGCTTTTCACGGTTTCGTGATCCGCTCCGCCGGTAATCTTTGACCGCGGTCGCTCGTAGGAGTCATGCCAGCGAAGACGCCTGCTGGCAGGCGCGTCGCGAAACGCCGGCGGCCTAGTCTCACCCTTCGTCTCCAACTCACAAGAGGAAGAGTCCATGTCCAGCAAGACCGCCGTCGCCGTCACGCTCGCGAGCTCCCTGGCCGCCGCGATCGCCCTCGCCACCGCCGCCAAGGCCGGCCCCGCCCCCGTTCAGGCCGGCGCCGACAAATGCTACGGCGTCGCCCTCGCCGGCAAGAACGATTGCGCTGCGGGCGCTGGCACGAGCTGCGCCGGCACCTCCACCGTCGACTACGACCCGCATGTTTGGAAATATGTCGCCAAGGGAACGTGCGCATCGATGATGACGCCGAAGGGTCACGGCTCGCTGACCCAGAGCTGAGCCGCCGTCCCTACCATTCCCGTTGCGTGGAAGCCCTTCTCCCAATCCCTTTTTGGAGGAGGGCTTCTTAGTCGGCGCGAATAAGCGCCGCCAATCCTCTGGCTGACCGCCGTGCGCTAGGCGCTCTCGACGAGCTTTGCGGCCGCGGTCCGACGCGTCGCCGCGCTCACCACGACAGCGACGACGGCGTTGAGGATCAGCGCGACAAAGCCGACATTAATGTCGTTGAAGCTTGCAGGCAGGAACGGCGCGAGGCTGCCGATCGTGCTGTGAGTCAGCGAGACGCCCACCACGGTCGCGACGCCGACGCCAATCCCCGCGAACGTCCCGGGCGTCGTCAGCGGATTGTTGCGCATCAGGCTGCCGACGACCGCCGGGAAGAGCTGCGTGACGAAGGAATAGCCCATAAGCAGCAAAGCAACGATGGTCTGTCCCCCTTGAAGCGTGAAATACACCGCCACAAGCGTGATGACGGGCACGAGACCGCGGGCCGTCTGCGTCACTGTCTCCTCCGCGACGTCGGGTCGCAAGCCGCGAAAGACGTCATTGGCGAGAAGGGTTGAGGCGGCGATCAAGATCATCGAGCCGGGCACCAAGGCGGTCAGGACGCCAGCGGCGCCGATGACGCCGACGAACCAAGGGTCGAACGTCTGGATCGAGAGGCGAAACAACGAGAGGTCGATGTCGGGACCGGTCAGCCCCGGAACTTTAAGGATCGCCGCAAACCCGCAGAAGAACACGAACAGCAGGATGAGTTGGTACAGGGGCAGAATGATCGCATTGCGGCGGAAGGTTCGCTCCGCCCTGGCGGTCATCAGGGCGGCGAACTGATGCGGCCACATGTAGAAGCCGAGCGCGGTCAGGAGGACCGTGGACTGAAACCACAGCACGCTGCCGTCGCCTGAAGGCTTGAGCGCCAAGAAGCCGGGCTTAGCCGCGTCGATGGCGCGAAACATGTCGCCGTAGCCGTCGTAGTAGTGAAACGGCAGGTAGACGCCGAGGAACACGACGATGGCGAGAATGAGAAAGTCCTTGACCGTCGAAGTCCATGCCGAGCCGTGCACGCCCGAGACCATCACATAGGTGGCGACGATCGCCGCGCCGATCCAAATCGCCACGGTGGGGGAGATCGCGCCGTAGGACGCGACCGAGACGATGATGCCCAGTCCCTTGAACTGCAGCACGAGATAGGGGATCAGCGCGACGACCCCAACCACGGCCACAAATACGCCGAGCAGCGGGCTATCGTATTTACGCGCAAAATAGTGCGGCTGCGAGACGAGCCTCTCGCGGCGCGCGTAACGCCAAATCGGCGGCAGCAGCCAATAGGAAAGGATATAAGCGAGCGCGCCGTAACCGAGGATGTAGTAGGCGGCCGCGCCCTTGCCATAGGCGAAACCGCTGCCGCCAAGAAAAGTGAACGTCGTGTAGATTTCGCCGGCGGTCAGCAGGAACACAAACAAGCCGCCGAAGCCGCGGCCGCCGACCGTCCATTGCTCGAGCGTCATCTCCTTGCCGAAACGGGCGAGCACGCCAAGAACGAGCGCCAACGCAGCGACAAGAAAGATGACAACGAGAGCGGCGTTCATGGGCCGGGTCCCTCGCTCTCCTCCTTGTTGGCGGGGTCATAGACGAAGATGATCGCCATGATCACAGCCGTCAAAATGACCCAAGCAACCAGCCAGGCCAGGACCAACGGCATGCCGAAGACCAGAGGTTCGACGCGGTTGACGAAGGCCGTTCCGACCAGGATGGCGAGGAACGGCAGCGCGGCGAGCCATCGGATATTGCCCATGCGTTCTTTCTCGCTGCGCGCGAATATGCCGCGCCGGTCCTCTATTTGAAGCCTATTCCCATGCGGCGGCAGGCGCCAAGCGGGAAAATCGACGGGGCGCCCTTGCGGGTCCGCGGCGTCAGCCCAATGGCGTGAATTCGCCTGGCGCTTGTGCGATAGTCCCGCCATGTTCCTTTCGTTCTTCGCCGCACTGCGGCAAGCTCACGTGCCGGTCACGCCGCGCGAATATCTGACGCTCATTGAGGCGATGGAGCGCGACCTCGCCGAAAAATCGATCGAGGATTTCTACCATCTCTCCCGCGCGCTCCTGGTGAAGGACGAACGCAACCTCGACAAATTCGACGTGGTCTTCGCCGCGACGTTCAAAGGCGCCCTGTCTCTCGTCGCTGCGGTCGAGCAGGCGGAGATACCGGAGGAGTGGCTGAAGAAGCTCGTCGAACGCTACCTGACGCCGGAGGAGCGCGCCGAGCTGAAGGCCCTGGGCTTCGAGAAGTTGATGGAGACGCTGCGCCAGCGGCTCGCCGAGCAGAAAGGCCGCCATCAAGGCGGCTCGAAATGGATCGGCACGGCCGGGACCTCGCCCTTCGGCGCCTATGGCGAGAACCCGGAGGGCGTCCGGATCGGCCAGGACAGGGGCCGGCATGGCCGCGCGGTGAAAGTCTGGGACCGACGCGATTTTAAGGACTTCGACGGCGACGAGACTCTCGGGCCCCGTGCGATGAAGATCGTGCTGCGCCGGCTCCGCCGTTTCGCGCGCGAAGGCGCGGCCGAGGAGCTTGATCTCGACGCCACGATCTCGGGCAGCGCAAAGAGCGGCTTCATCGACGTGCATTGGCGGCCGGAGCGCCGCAACGCCGTGAAAGTCTTGCTGTTCCTCGACGTCGGCGGCTCGATGGATTGGCACGTCGAGGCGGCTGAAAATCTATTTTCGGCGGCGCGAAGCCAGTTCAAAAGGCTCGAGCATTTCTACTTCCACAACTGCCTCTACGAGAGCGTGTGGAAGAACAACCGCCGCCGCCACGCCGAACGCACGTCGACCGCTGACATTCTCAATACATATGGCCGAGACTATCGGGCGATTTTCGTCGGCGACGCTTCAATGAGCCCTTATGAGATCACCATGCCGGGCGGCTCGGTCGAGCATGTCAACCCGGAGCCCGGCCAGATCTGGCTCGAACGCGTCACCCGCGCTTACCCCCACGCCGCTTGGATCAACCCGACGCCCGGGTCGCAATGGGGCTACTCGCAGTCAACTGCAATGATTCAACGCATCTTTGGCAACCGTATGTATCCTTTAACTTTGGATGGGCTCGAGGGGGCGATGCGCGAGCTGACCCGGTAGCCGACGCCTCAATGCCGGACCACCAACACTGAGCACATCGCGTGGCGCACAATCGTCTTGGCGTTTGAGCCCAAGAGATAGTCGGACATGACCGGGCGATGCGAGCCAACGACAATAAGGTCGGCCGCCCAGGAGCTCGCCTCGGCGAGAATCTCGTGATAGGCCCCCCCGACCCGCACGACGCTCGAGAGCCGGTCCTTAGGCAGCTTGACGCCGGCGGCAATCTCCTCGAGCGCCTTGGCGGCCCGTTCCTCCTGCGCCGCGTCGAAATCGACCGGCACGTAGTCCATGAAGGTTGCGGGAAGGAGCGGCTGCACATTGATGAGCCGCACGGCGCCGCCGCTCGCTTCGGCGAGCTCGACCGCCTGAGCGACAGCCGGCTGCGCAAGTTCGATCTCAGCCAAATCAATCGGCGTCAAAATGCGTTTGAACATCGCTCATGCTCCGCGATGAAGGCGCGGCTGGGCGTCAAGTTCGACCCCATCAAACGCTTGCGCGCGCCTGCCGAATTCCTGACCAGGGCTAGCCCGGCAAGGATGCGCGCGCCAACGCCATTGATCAAGTCTCGCCAGGGTTCGCTCGCGGCGAAGCGGGCCCGCGCTAAGTCATTGTTCGGTGACGACGACATCGCTATAAGGGCGCCGGTCGAGGCGGAGGATTCGTTGCAATGGGTGTGGTCGGTGTCATTGTTGACGGCTACAAACCGTCGGAAGACGAGCCCTTTATGAACGAGCGCCAGCGAGAATATTTCAGGCGCAAATTGCTGGACTGGAAGGAGGCGATCCTACGAGAGAGCCGCGAAACATTGGCCGCGCTGCAGAGCGAAAGCGAGAATCACCCGGATATCGCGGACCGCGCCTCCTCCGAAACCGATCGCGCCATCGAGCTGAGGGCGCGCGATCGACAACGAAAGCTCATCGCCAAAATCGACGCCGCCCTCTCCCGCATTGAAGAGGGGACCTACGGCTATTGCGAAGAAACGGGCGACCCGATCGCGCTGCGGCGGTTGGATGCGCGCCCCATCGCCACTTTTTCGGTTGAGGCGCAAGAGCGCCACGAACGTCGCGAGCGCGTTTATCGCGACGACTGACCCGTCCGGACGCTGCGCGGGTCCTTAAAGCGCAGTCGCGGGCGCCGCGATCAACTTTTACGGCCCAACAATTTGGCCATTTCCGCTTCGAGCGAATCGAGCCCGGAGAACGGATCGTTCTTATTCGCCGTCGCCCCGGCGGCCGGCGCCGGCGTTTTAGACTGCTGCGCCGCAGCGGGAGCGGGATTTGGCGCTGGCGGCACAGGCTTTAACGGCGACGGAGGAGGCGACGGCTGCGGCTGGACGATCGGCGGCGGCAGAGATGATTGCTTGGGCGGCGGCGCGGGAGAACGCGGCGGCGCCGGGGGCGGCGTCGAAGCCGGCGCTTTTGCGGCGGGTTGCGGTTGCTCGACCGGCCTTGGCGCGCTTCGCGTCTGCGCCGCAATATTTGGCGGCTCTGGCCGCGTCGGCGCTCTTACCGGCGCCACGGGCGCGGCGACAGGCGCGGGCGGAGCGACAGGCGCGGGCGGAGCGACCGGCGGCGGCGTTTTAGGCGCGGGAGCCGCCGGCGGCGGGCTCGGGGCGACAGCGACGATCCTTGGCGTCGCCGGCGCAGCCGGCGGCGCGATAGGCTCCTTCTCCCGCGGCGCCGGCGACTGCGATTGGGCTCGCACGATCTGAGATTCGATCACCACGTCGTTGAGCCCGCCGATCATCACGAGATGCTCGACATTGTCGCGACGCACCAGCACAAGCTGGCGTTGGCCATCCAGGCTGAAGGCGTCGACCAGGCCCAATCGCGACTGACGCGCTCTGCCTCCCCCCGGAACCCGCAGGCGATGGCCAAAGAGGGCGCGGTAAGCCACAATCAGCGCGACGATGGCGACAACCGCAACAGCGAGAAAAACCGCCGCCTGCAGCTTCCAATTGTCGCCCAACGGAAGACTAGTGAACCATTGCATGGGAATCCTGGACGTTCTGCGCTCCGCCGCGCTTTGACGCCTTTCGCGCGAGCCGCCATGTCAAAGTAGACTCGGATCATCACGACCGCGCCAACCGCTCGACTTGGCGTAAAGCCGCCAAGAAGACATGACCATGAATACTCAAAGCTGATCGGCTGCGCCTTCGTCAATAGCAAAAGGATACGCCCAAAGCAGCCGACGCCGGCGCGCGACGTGGGAAAGAGCAGGCTTGGCGCTTGCCCGCCATTGCCTTTGAGCGGCGTCGGGCGCCATGCTCAACGAATCAGCGCTCGATGAACGAGGGCAATTCTCGAGGTTGCGGCGGCGACCAGGGCCGCGATGGGGCGGCAAGGCCGCAGAACGCGCCTATTGCGCGGAAAAGGCTGGATTTTTCGGAAACCCGCTGTGGACAATACTTCATTCAGCTCAACGCCCCCGCCCGCCGCGCTCGATCGCGTCGATCGCGGCGCCAATCCAGCGTCTCTTTTGTTGCTGACCGCCTGCCTCGTCGCGGCGATTTGCGCGTTTTACTTCCTGCCGGCGGGCCAAGGCGCGAAGCTCGCCTTTTGGATGATCACCCTCCTGGCGGTGATCGGCATATTCGCCCTGCTCTTCTACACATTCGGTTTTCTGTTGTTCGCCGGACAAGCGGCGCGAAATGACACGACCAAGATCATCGCCGACACCAACGCTGACGCGCTGATCGTCACTGATCCCGATTCGCGCATCCTCTACGCCAACGAAGCCTATATGACGCTGTCGAGCGCGCATAATGTCGGCGACCTTAGGGTGGTCGAGCGGCTCTTTTCCGGCGCGCCTGAGATTTCCGAGGCGATCTATCGGCTCGCGCAGGCCGCGCGCGAGGGAAAGCGCGGCGCCGAAGAGCTGCGCATGTCGCCGCCTCTCACCGGCGATGCGCCGGTCGGCTGGTATCGCATTCGCGTCAGGCCGCTCGAAGGGCTCGGCCGGGGACGTTCGACCCTTTGGTCGGTGTCGGACATCACGCGCGAACGCGAGCGCCACGAGAACGTCTTTCAGGAGCTGCAGCACGCGATCGACTATCTCGATCACGCGCCGGCCGGATTCTTTTCCGCCGAGCCCGACGGCTCCGTCTCGTACATCAACGCGACATTGGCCGGCTGGCTCGACTACGATCTTGCCCAATTTGGCGCACGCGCGCTGAAGCTCGCCGACATTGTCGCAGCCGACGGGGCGGCGGTGATCGGCTTGGTTTCCGGACGTCCTGGCGAGGTCAAGACGGAGCAATTCGATGTCGACCTGAAGCGCCTCAAGGGCCGCTTCCTGCCGGTCCGCATCCTCCACCGCGTCGCCTTCGCGGGCGACGGCTCGCCGGGCGCCTCGCGCTCGCTGGTGATCAATCGCGCTCCGGGCGAAGAAAAGGCTGAGGACTTGCGCGCGGCCGAAGTTCGCTTCGCCCGCTTCTTCAATTCGACGCCGATGGGCATCGCGACAATGGACGCGTCTGGAGCAATTCTGCGCTCGAACGCCGCTTTCGCGCGCCTCGCGCCGGCCGCGCTTAAAGGGAGCGCGGGCGACGCCGGCCCCAACGTCTTTTCGGGCGTCGCCGAGCGCGATCGCAGCCCGCTTCGCGAGGCGCTCGCCGCCGCCGCCGAGGGCAAGGGCGAAATCCCGCCGGTCGACGCCGCGCTGCAAGCCGAGGGACCGCCGCGCTCGGCGCGCTTCTTTGTCTCGGCGGCCGAGCCCGGCGGCGAAGACGACGCGGTCGCCACCGTCTTCGCGCTCGACACGACCGAACAGCGCACGCTGCAGGAGAATTTCGCGCAGAGCCAAAAGATGCAGGCGATCGGCCAGTTGGCCGGCGGCGTCGCGCATGATTTCAACAATGTCCTGACCGCGATCATCGGCTATTCGGACCTTCTTCTGGCCAATCATCGGCCGACCGATCCGTCCTTTCAGGACATCATGCAGATCAAGCAAAACGCCAACCGCGCGGCCGGCTTGGTGCGCCAGTTGCTGGCGTTTTCGCGCCGCCAGACTTTGCGCCCGCAGGTCTTGCAGCTCAGCGACGTGCTCTCCGAATTGCAGAATCTGCTGCGCCGCCTCGTCGGCGAGACGATTGAGCTCGACGTCAAGCACGGTCGCGATCTCTGGCTCGTCAAAGCCGACGTCAATCAATTCGAGCAAGTGATCGTCAATCTCGTGGTCAACGCGCGCGATGCGATGCCGGAAGGCGGCCGGATTTCCCTGCGCACGCGCAATGTCCTCGCTGGCGAATGCGCGGCCTTTCGCGAGCAATCTTTGACGCCGGCCGACTACGTGCTCGTCGAGGTCGAGGACACCGGCCATGGCGTGCCGAGCGACGTGCGCGACAAGATTTTCGAGCCGTTCTTCACCACCAAGGACGTCGGCAAAGGCACCGGCCTCGGCCTCTCGATGGTTTACGGCATCGTCAAGCAGACTGGCGGTTTCGTCTTCTGCGAGAGCGTGGCCGGCAATGGCGCGACCTTTCGCATTTTCCTGCCGCGTTATGTTCCGAGCGCCGTGGACGAACCGGCCAAGAAGGAGGTCGTCAAACCCGCCTCCGACCTTACGGGTCAGGGCGCCATCCTGCTCGTCGAGGACGAAGAAGCGGTGCGCTCCTTTGCTTCGCGCGCGCTCGCTTCGCGCGGCTATACGGTGCTGGAAGCCGATTCCGGCTTGGAGGCGCTCAAAGTCGTCGAGGCCGCGCAAGGCAAGATCGACCTCATCGTTTCGGACGTCATCATGCCCGAGATGGACGGCCCGACCATGCTCACCGAATTGAACCGGCGCGGCCTCAACGCGCGGGTCATTTTCGTCTCCGGCTACGCCGACGACGCTTTCGCCAAGAACCTGCCGGAAGGCCAGGAATTCATGTTCCTGCCCAAGCCCTTCTCGCTGAAGCAACTCATCGAGGCGGTGAAGAGCGCGATGGGGTGAGCGCTCTGTTGCGCATCGCGCCTTTACGCGGCATTGCTTGTCTAAATCCTCTCCCTCAAAGGATGATTCATGCGCTTTGATGGCACGGCGACCTATATCGCCACGGAAGATTTGAAGATCGCGGTCAACGCGGCGATCGTTCTCGAACGCCCGCTGCTCATCAAGGGAGAGCCCGGGACCGGCAAGACTCTGCTCGCCGAAGAGATCGCCGGAAGCCTCGGCGCGCCGCTGATTTCCTGGCACATCAAATCGACGAGCAAGGCGCAGCAGGGCCTCTACGAATACGACGCGGTCTCGCGTCTGCGCGATTCGCAGCTCGGCGATCCCCGCGTCTCCGACATCGCAAACTACATCAAGCGCGGCAAGCTGTGGGACGCCTTCGCCCATCCCGTGCGGCCGGTTCTCTTGATCGACGAGATCGACAAGGCGGATATCGAGTTTCCGAACGACCTGCTCCTCGAACTCGATCGCATGGAGTTCTTCGTCTATGAAACCGGCGAGACGGTCCGCGCGACCCGGCGGCCCATCGTCGTCATCACCTCGAACAACGAGAAGGAGCTGCCTGACGCTTTTCTGCGCCGCTGCTTCTTTCACTACATCCGCTTTCCCGACCCCGACACGATGCGAGCGATCGTCGACGCGCATTATCCCGGCATAAAAAGGCGGCTGGTCGACGAGGCGTTGCGCATCTTTTTCGAATTGCGCGAGGCGCCCGGCCTGAAAAAGAAGCCTTCGACCTCGGAGCTTCTCGATTGGCTTCGCCTCTTGCTTAACGAGGATGTTTCGGCGGAGACGCTGCGCGAGCGCGACCCCAAGAAGCTCATTCCGCCGCTGCACGGCGCGCTCTTAAAGAACGAGCAGGACGTGCAGCTCTTCGAGAAGCTGGCCTTCCTGAACCGCCGCGAGCGCTAGGGCGCCGACGGACCCCCGTGCATGAGCCAGGATCGCTTCCAGGAATCGCCGGGCGTAAATTTACCTTGTCGCAAAGCGCTATCGGCAAAAGTTAACCATGAATTAGCAGCAAGAAATTATTCACGTTAGCCGCAGAATATCGGGCTGACATGTTCCAGTTCGTCGCCGGCGTTTTTGATTCTCCCGACTGGGGCGCGGCCGCGCTCGCCGGAATACTCTGCGTGCTGACCGGCCTCGCCGCTCCGCGCCTGTTCAGGCGCGTCCGGATGCCGTCGCGCGCCCGATTCGAGAAGCAATTGGCGGAGCGGAACCGCCAGCTCGACGCCGCGCTGAACCATATGTCGCAAGCCTTGTGCATGTTTGACGCGGATAAGCGCCTCATTGTTTGCAATGAACTCTATGCGCGCGTGTTCGGTCTGCCGCCCGAGCTGACCAAAAAGGGAACGCCGCTCCTCGATATCTTGAGGTATCGCGTGTCGAAGGGCCTTTATTCCGGCGACGACGGCGACGCCTACATCCGCAGCCGGCTCGAAGTGGCCGGCCGGAACGTTCCGACCAAATCACTCGTTGAGTTCCGCGACGGGAGGATTTTCTCGGTGTCCCACGCGCCCATTGACGGCGGCGGCTGGGTCGCGACTCATGAAGAGGTCACCGCGCAAGTCCGCGCCCAACGCCAGCTTAAGGAGACCCAAGCGACCTTGGTCGAAGAGACGAGGAGGGCGGAGCGAGCGGCCGAGGAAGAGAATGCCGCGCATCAACGCCTGCTCGAAGCGTCCAATCTGATGTCCGCAGGCCTTGTGCTTTTCGACGCCGAAGATCGCCACGTTCTATGGAACCGACGCTACGCAGAGCTATTTGGCGAGTCAGCGGACGCCGTGAAAGTCGGCTCGACTTTCGAGGAGGCGATGCGAGCCGCTCAGTCCAAGAACCAGGACGACGAAGCGCAAGGCGCGGGCTGGATCGCGGCGAGACTGGCGCGTCACCGGTTACCGGAAAATAGCGAGGAGATCCAGCTCCCGGACAAACGTTGGATCAGAGTCGAGGAACGCCGAACCGCCGACGGGGGAAGCATCGGCGTCCGCATCGACATAACCGACTTGAAACGCCGCGAAGAGTCGTTCCGCCTGCTGTTCGCCAGCAATCCGCTGCCGATGTGGGTCTATGATGTCGAAACGCTTCGCTTTCTCGCCGTCAACGACGCGGCGATCGCGCATTACGGTTACTCGCGCGAGCGGTTTCTCGACATGACGATCGAGGATATCCGGCCGAGCGAAGACGCGGAGAAGCTTCGAGCCATCGCCGGATCGCTCGCTGGAACCTACCACACCGGCATGACATGGCGTCACTTCACAGCGAGGGGCGAGGAGATCGAGGTCGCCATCTATTCGCAGCGGCTCGAACATGAAGGACGGGCGGCGGCCCTGGTCGCTGCGGTTGACATTACGCAAATGAAGCGGGCGGAAGCCGAAGCGCTCAGAGCGCGCGAATTTCTCAACACGGTCATCGAGAACGTGCCGGCCCCGATCTTCGTCAAGAACGCCGACAACTTCCAGATTGTCCTGGTCAACCGGGCAGCGGAGACTTTTCTCGGCGTGCCGCGCGTCAGCCTGATCGGACATACTTCGGCGAACATTTATCCGGGCGGCGAAGCAAACCTTCTCTCCAGCCTCGATCGCCAAGCTCTGCAACTGAGACGCGAAGTTTTGTCGGATGAGTATCGCGTCGATACGCCGGGCAACGGCGTGCGCTTCATCACCTCGAAGCGGCTGCCGATATTGAACGAGCGCGACGAACCCCTCTATCTCGTGACCGTGATCAACGACCTCACCGAGCGCAAGCGCGCCGATGAGCGCATCGCCCATTTGACCTCGCACGACACGCTGACCGATCTCGCGAATCGGAGCGCGTTCGACAATCGCCTGGCGGCCGCTTTGGAGCGCAGCAAAAAAGGCGTCGCCCTTCTCTGCCTCGACCTCGATCGATTCAAGGAGATCAACGACGTCTACGGACACAGCGCGGCGGATCGCGCTTTGCAGGTTCTGGCTCGCCGGCTGCAAGAGGCGGCGGGCGACGCGCTTGTCGCCCGCGTCGGCGGCGACGAGTTCAATGTCGTCGTCGCAGACCAGGATCAGCCGGCGGCGGCGATGGCGATCGCGGATCGGGTTTTCGCCGCATGCGCCGATGAAATCGACGTCGTGGCAAGGCGCATCAAGATAGGCGTCAGCATCGGCGTCGCCATCTCGCCCTCTGACGGAGTAGACGCGACGACGTTGCTGGCCCATGCCGAAGCCGCGCTCTACCGCGCCAAGAACGAGGGAGGCGGCGTCGCGCGCTTCTTCGAATCGGAGATGGACAAGCGCCTGCGCGATCGCTGGGCCTTGCAGAACGAGCTGAAGGAGGCGGTCGGCGCGGGCCAATTGCGCGTGCACTTTCAGCCGCAGGCCGCCATCGGCGGCGAGGTCTTCGGTTTCGAGGCGCTGGCGCGATGGCTAAGCCCGACCCGCGGCTTGGTGCCGCCCGCCGATTTCGTGCCCGCAGCGGAAGAATCCGGGATCATCACGGAAATCGGCGAGTGGGTGTTGCGCGAAGCCTGCCGTCAAGCGGCGTCCTGGCCGCGCCATCTCAGCATCGCCGTCAACCTGTCTCCCGTTCAGTTCCGGCAAGGCGACCTTCCCGCGTTGATCCAGAAGATCCTCGTTGAGACCGGCTTGCCGGGCCGCCGATTGGAGCTGGAGATCACCGAAGGCGTTTTGATCCGCGATCCCGCCTCCGCTTTCGGCATTCTCCGCCGGATCAAGGCGCTGGGCGTGCGCATCGCGATGGACGACTTCGGCACCGGCTATTCGTCGCTCTCGTACCTGCAATCCTTTCCCTTCGACAAGATCAAGATCGACCGTTCCTTCATCGCCAATATCAATCGCAACCCGCAGGCGACCGCGATCATCCGCGGCGTCATCAGCCTGGCGCGCGGCTTGCAATTGCCGGTCATCGCCGAGGGCGTGGAGACGAGCGAGCAGCTCGCCTTCCTTAAGCAGGAAGGTTGCGACGAAGCGCAAGGCTATTTGATCGGACGTCCGCAACCGATCGAGGTCTACGCCAGCCTGGTAGGGACGGGCGAAAGCGGCGAGGCGATCCGGGGCGTCGCGTAGGTGGAAGCCGCGAAGCGAGCCTTGGGCCCTCTCCTCGCTTCGCGGGGAGAGGAGGCTTCGGCGTCGCGGCTTTCGCGACCCGTCGCGCGCGCCTAGCGCTCGTGTACTGTGGTGAAAACCAAGTCACGCAGCGACTCGCAACCGGCGGCCTGGATTGCTTCGCTTCGCTCGCAATAACCGGGAAGTTTGCGCGCCACTGCGACCCCCCCCGCCCTACCCGAACTTGTTGCTCTTCGGAAAGCCTTTCGGCGGCAGGCGGCCGGCTTCCGCGCGATTGCCGAGCCAGTCTTTGAGATCGCCCGCCAGCACGGTCCATTGGCGAAGCGAGGAATCACGCCAGGTCAGCCCGTCCTTCAGCGTGAAGACGCGCGCGTCGGAAAGACCGCCGTCTTTGTACCTTTGTAGGCGGACGCCCTTGCCGCGCGCCATCTCCGGCGCTTGCGAAAGCGGGAAGATCAGCATCTTGCGGTTCTCGCCGACTGTCGCGACATGATCGCCCGCGGCCGGCGTCACGACTTTCGCCTCGGTCGGCGCGTCGACGATCAGGACGGCTCTGCCTTTCCGCGTCGACGACAGCATTTCGTCGTGGCCAACGACGAAGCCGCGGCCGTCGGTCGTCGCGATCAACGCCTTGGCCCCTTGTTGGTACGGAAGGACGGCGGCGATATCCGCGCCTTCGTCGATCTCGGCGAAGAGCCGGATCGGCTCGCCATGGCCGCGCCCGCCCGGCAGCTTGGCCGCGTCGAGAGTAAAAACCTTGCCGTTGGTGGCGACGACGAGAATCTTCGAATGAGTCTCGGCGAAAAACAAGGCTTTGAGCCCGTCGTCCCCTTTGAAGGCGAGCGTCGATAGATCCTCGACATGGCCCTTCAGGGCCCTGATCCAGCCTTTTTGCGAGACGACGATGGTCACCGGCTCGCGCTCGATGAAGGCCTCGTTGAGATCGGCGGTCACCACCTCCGGCGCGGCTTCGAACGTCGTGCGCCGTTTGCCGAGCTTGGTCTCGGGTCCGTACTTTTTCTTGATGTCGCGGATTTCATAGGCGATCGCCTGCCATTGGCGCTTCTCATCGCCGATCAGCTTGTCGATGTCGCTCTTTTCCTTCTTCAGCTCGGTCTGCTCGCGCTTCAGCTCCATCTCTTCAAGGCGGCGCAGGGCGCGAAGCCGCGTATCGAGAATGTAGGTCGCCTGCGCGTCGGAGAGCTTGAACCTGGCGATCAGCGCCGCCTTGGGATCGTCCTCCTCGCGGATGATGCGGATTACCTCGTCGAGGTTGAGGAAGACGATCGTCATGCCAGCGAGCATTTCGAGCCGGCGCTCGATCTCGGCGAGGCGATGGCGCGAGCGGCGTAAAAGCACGTCGCGGCGATGGTCGAGCCATTGCCGGAGCGCCTCGTTCAGCCCGACGACGCGCGGCACGACGCCATCGACGAGAACGTTCATGTTCATCGGGATCCGCGCCTCGAGCTCCGACAGCTTGAAGAGCGATTCCATCAAGGTCGCCGGCTCGACTGTCCTCGAGCGCGGCTCGAGCACGATGCGCACGTCCTCGGTCGATTCATCGCGCACGTCGGCGAGCAGCGGCGCCTTCTTCTCGTTGAGCAGCGTCGCCAACTGCTCGATCAGCCGCGACTTCTGCACGCCGTACGGGATTTCCGTGACGATGACCGCCCAGGTCCCGCGGCTTAAGTCCTCTTTGCTCCAGCGCGCGCGAAGGCGGAACGAACCGCGGCCGGTCCGATAGGTCTCGGCGATCTGCTCGCGCCCATCGATGATGACGCCGCCGGTCGGAAAGTCCGGCCCCGGCGCAAATTGCAACAGCGTCGCGCTGTCGGCCTTGGGATGGGCGATCAGGTACAGCGCCGCGTCGCAAAGCTCGGCGACATTATGCGGCGGGATGGACGTCGCCATGCCGACCGCGATGCCCTGCGAGCCATTGGCGAGAAGATTGGGGATCGCGGCGGGAAGGACGATCGGCTCTTTCGTATCGCCCGAATAATTGTCGCTAAAATCGATCGAATCTTCATCGATCCCTTCGAGCAGGAGCCTGGCGACGTCGGTCATCCTGGCTTCGGTGTAGCGATAGGCGGCCGCGTTATCGCCGTCGATATTGCCGAAATTGCCCTGGCCCTCGACGAGCGGGTAGCGCGAGGAAAAATCCTGGGCGAGGCGCACCAAGGCCTCGTAGATCGCCTGGTCGCCGTGCGGATGGAACGAGCCCATCACGTCGCCGACGATTTTGGCGCATTTCTTGAAGGCCGAGCCGGGGTCGAGCCGCAAGATATGCATGCCGTAGAGGATGCGCCGATGCACGGGCTTTAGCCCATCGCGCGCGTCCGGCAGCGCCCGGCCCATGATGGTCGACAGCGCATAGGCGAGATAGCGCTCTTCCAGCGCCTCGCGGAGCTTGATGTCTGTCGCCGCCGGCGGCGGGGGAGGCTTAAGGGGTGCGGCGGTCTTGGCCATGGGCAGGGAGTTAAAGGAGGCTTTGAGTCGGGGCAAGGCGGTCCCGTTATCCCCTCCCCCCTTGTAGGCGCAAGGAGGGAGGGAGGGCGCATCCCGCCGTCAGCTCTGCCGCTGGCTCTGCGCCTGGCCGATGGTCAGCGCGATTTTCTGCGTCTCCTCGCCGCCGCCGACCTGTGAGCCGCGGACCGGCGCGGCGCTCAGATAATCGAAGCCGACCGCGACGCGAACGTAGCCTTCATCCGGGCACAGGCGATTGGCGGCGTCGAAGCCGATCCAGCCCAGAACCGGGACATGCGCCTCGACCCAAGCGTAGTCCGCTTCCTGCGCCTCGCCGTTCGCTCGCAGCAAATAGCCGCTGACATAGCGCGCCGGCGCGCCCAGCCAGCGCGCGCAAGCGATGAAAATATGCGCGAAGGCCGACGCGCCGCCGCGACGCAACGCGAAGGCCTCCGCGGCCAATGTCGCCGAGCGCGACGTTTCCGGCTCATAGGCCATCGTCTCGTGAAGCGCATCCATCAGCGCATGCAGCTTGTCGAGCGTTGCGTCCACGCCCTGCGTTGCGCCCTCGGCGAATTCGCGGAGCGCGCCGTTGGCTTCGGCGAGCGAAGAGGGCCGTAAGAATATCTCCGGCGGCAGAGGCTCGGCGGCGCCGCGGACAATCCCGGTCGCATCGAACGTCTCCAACTCGCCTTCGGCGATGACTGCGATTTTCTCGATCGGACCCATATGGCTCAGCGTATGGACGATATTGCCGAGCGAATCCTCCGACTGGCGCAGCACGCAATCGACGTCGGCGCTGATCCGCCAGCGCAACACATGCTGCCCCTCGTGGCTGCGCGGAGTGAGCCGCAACAGCTGGATGATCGACTTCGCCGGCGGCGCGTAGGCGAAGGACGTCTGGCGCGAAATCTTGATCCTCATTGGCTAACGCTCGCGTCCCCTTCGCCCTTTCTCCCGTCGTTCCCGCGAAAAGCCGGAACCCGGAGAACCTCCGCGCCTGAAAACCACCTCTGCCTGGATCCCCGCTTTCGCGGGAATGACCGTTCACGTGAACAAATATTGTTCGGAAATTGTCGTCGCGAGCCTTGCATTGTCGTCGAGGAAGTCTGTGATGTACTCGTGCAGGCCGCTTTGGAAAATCTCGGACATGGTCGAACGCTGGAGCTTGGTCAGCATGGCCCGCGCTTGACGCTGCGCGGCGCCGGTTCGCCCGTCCTCGCGCGCGATCGAGTCGAGCACCTCGTTGATGCTGTCGTAGCAGGCGATCAGCGAGCGCGGCATCGCCGGCTTGAGGATCAGCAAATCCGCGATCAGCCAGGGCTTCACGCGGTCGCGATACACCCAGTGATAGGCCGTCGCCGCCGAGACCGCGCGCAAGATCGCCACCCATTGGAAATAGTCGAGCGAACCGCCAACCTCTTCATCTGAAGGGAGCAGGAGATGGTACTTCACGTCGAGAAGCCGCGCCGTATTGTCGGCGCGCTCGACAAAAAGGCCCAGCCGATTGAACCAATAGGCGTCGTTGCGAAGCATCGTGCGATAACACGTCCCGTCGAAATCGAGCGACGCCTTCTTCACATAGTCGAGGAACCGACCCAGCGCCTCGCGGTCGAATTCCTTGGCGCCGCGGCGGCGCGACTCGAAGCGTTTGAGTTCCAGCCAGGCCTCGTTGATCGCGGTCCAAGTCTCCGCCGTCAGCGCCGTGCGCACCGCGCGGCCGTTAGCCCGCGCATTTTCAAGACAGTTGCAGATCGATGACGGATTGGTGCGATCGAAAGTCAGGAACTCCACCGCCGCAGGCTCGCCGAGGGCCTCATGAGCTTCGTGAAAGGCTTCGAGGGCGCCGACGGAAGTGAGGGCGCCTTCCCATTCGACCATATCCAGCGCGCCGGATTTCGGCAGAACCTCGAGCCGCAGCGTCGCCTCGATGGTGCGGGCGGTGAAATCCGCGCGCTCCATGTAGCGGGCGAGCCAAAAAAGATTGTCCGCGGTCCGGGCGAGCATCGATCAAGTCTCGGAAGCGAGGATTGGGTCCTCATCCACGACCCAGGTGTCCTTGGTGCCCCCGCCCTGGCTCGAATTGACGACGAGCGACCCTTCGACCAAAGCCACTCTGGTCAAGCCGCCCGGCACGATCTTCACCCCGTCTGCGCCAGAAAGCGCAAAGGGCCTTAAATCGACATGGCGCGGCGAAATCCCGCTGTCAAAACTCGCGGGGCAGGTCGAGAGCGGCAGCGTCGGCTGCGCAATGAAATTGGCGGGATTGGCCTTGAGCTTGGCCGCGAAAATCTCCCGCTGCGCGGTCGTAGCGTGGGGTCCGACCAGCATGCCATAGCCGCCGGAGCCGTTGACCTCCTTGACCACCAGTTGGTTCAGATTGGCCAGCACATGCGACAACGCGTTCGGCTCACGGCAGCGGAAGGTCGGCACATTGGCGAGCAACGGCTCTTCCGCGAGGTAGAAGCGGATGATTTCCGGCACGTAGGAATAGAGCGCTTTGTCGTCGGCGATGCCCGTGCCAACTGCATTGGCGATGGTCACATTGCCCGCCAAATAGGCGCCCATCAGTCCAGCGACGCCCAACATTGATTCTGGATTGAAAACAAGCGGATCGATGAAGTCATCGTCGACGCGCCGGTAGATGACGTCGACCCGCTGCGGCCCGCGCGTCGTGCGCATATAGACAACGTCCTCGGCGACGAAGAGGTCGCGGCCCTCGACCAATTCGACGCCGAGCTTATCGGCGAGGAAGGAATGTTCGTAATAGGCGGAGTTGAACGGCCCCGGGGTCAAGAGGACGATCGTCGCGTCGCCGGAGCCTGAGCGCGGCGCCACCGAGCGTAGGCAAGAGAGCAAGGCGTCCGGGTAGTTGTCGACCGGCGCGACCCGGTGCTGCGCGAAGAGATCGGGCATCAGCCGCATCGTCACTTCGCGGTTCTCCATCATGTAG
>DATGHD010000012.1:0-3865 GCA_035308145.1 Roseiarcus sp. | reverse complement strand
CGGCTGATCGTCGGCCTCAATGGCGACGCCTCGGTGGCGCGGCTCAAAGGTCCGTCGCGGCCGCTCCAGGACGAGAAGGCGCGGGCCACCGTTCTCGGCGCGATCCATTGCGTCGATCTTGTCGTGATCTTTGACGAAGATACGCCGGAGAGCCTTATCGCCGCCCTCAAGCCCGATGCGCTGATCAAAGGCGCGGACTACGCGGAGAGCGATATTGTCGGCGCCGATATCGTCAAAGCGGGCGGCGGGCGCGTGTTGCGGGCGCCGCTCATCGAGGGCCAATCGACCAGCGGCCTCATCGCTCGCGGCGCGGCGCCCGTGATGAGTTGACACCGCAGGAAATAGTTGGAATCAGACCGGCCACCGGCGCGGCTAAAGCCCGGCTGTCCTGACGCGACCAGCCTTGCCAAGGTTAATGAGGTGGTCGATTTTCCCGGCCTTAATCCCTCGCTATGATAGCCGTGGAGACTAACCATGGGCGTCTACCGCGGGCCCGTTCCCTTTACCAACAACGGAACTCTGACTTCCGTTATCGTGAGCGACACCTCGTTCTCGGGTAATGTCAGCAACGCCGGCGTGATTACGACCGGCCTCGTCGTAAAATCATATTCGACGGTTTCGGGATCGATGGGCGCAGCGATACACATCACTAGCTCGGCGTTTACCGGCGGCAGCGTCAACCGCGGCGTCATCCAGTCTCAGAAACTAGACATCTTGGCCGACGGTGCCGGCGACATGAAGTCGCTGAACCAGTCGACGACATATCTCCAAATGATCACCGTCGACCAGATCAAGGCGGCTCGCAAGCTTCTCGGATGGTCTCAGGAACATCTGGCCGGCCACGTCGGCGTCAGCAAGGCAACCATCGGCAGTATTAAGAAAGGGGGACGCCGACTATCGGCGTTGGATAACACGCTAATGCGCCGAGCCCTCGAAGCCGCTGGCGTCGAGTTCACGAACGGCGGTGAGCCGGGGGTGAGGATGAAGGCTGCCGGCCACCAATGATCGACCCTGGAGAGCGCAAAGAGCCGCCTCGTCGATGGATCGAGGGAACAACGCTATGGCTGGCGGTGGTGGCGGTCGCGCTTGCCGGGTTTATCACGGTGATGCGCGCAAAACAGTATCTATGACTGCCACTGGGGCCGGGGCCAGGCTGACAAAATGATGGTGTTGACATGAAAACCCGAGCGTTGGTGCCAAGGCCGTAGGCGCAGACGCGCAAGCTGGCGGGCGAGGCGACTCCGCACCTGAGGGCGCGGATGCGCAAGTTGGCCGATGACTATGATCGCACTGCGAGGCGAACCGAAGAGCGACTGAGCCTGAAGCTGAAGGCCGCGCGCCCGGCGTCAGTCTGAGGAAGCGCGGCGCCGCGTGCAATTGCTCGGATTCAACCCAGCGCGAAACGGTAGATAGGAACGCTAAACTCGGCGGTCGCGTTGATTGCGAATGCCGATCTTCGCTGACGAGCCGTATGTCAACGTCGTCCCCGATCCTTTGCGCCCAGGTCGATGGCGTTGGGAGTTGAGGCTTGGCGCCGCCACTATTGCTCGATCGCCGCGCGCTTATGTCTCGCGGGTCGATGCGGAGAAAGAGGCGCGGAAAGCGCTAGTCAGCGTTTGGAGCGATCAACAACTTGGGGCGATCCGCCGTTGTTTTAGACACCGCGGCGCAGCCGAGAGGCTATACGAGCTTGGGCGGCCGAATGATTGACCGGGGAGAATCGTAGCGCCGGTCCAAAGCCTGTTCGGCCTCCAACCACGCTTCGTCGTGATCGCTATAGGTGCGCAGCGATCGCAGAACGACTTGCGGCCCAATGTGGAGCGTCCAACGAAAACGCCCCGTTCGCAACGGATCGGGTTCGATCCGAATCGCGACCGAGTCGTAGGTGGTGTTCGTGGCCCCGAACATTTCCACATTATGAGCCTGCGGATGGCCTCCGACTAGAAAACGATCCGCGGACGGTGAATACGCGGCGAGCTCATTGCGATCGGCCCGCGGTCTCCGGCGCCCCGGGCTCAGCGTTTGCGCCTGACGCGCTCAAGCAACCCCTCGCCCCTTAGCGCGACCGTGCCGGGCTCGATTACCGCGCAGAGCCGCGAGACCTCTCGGCAAATCGCCAAGGCCGCGAGAGAAACCACGCGAGCGAATTTTTGATAAACGCAGCAACAAGGCGATCCGACAAGCTCATGCGACTTTGGATTTTTTGTAAGGACCGCGCTTCGTTTGCGTCGCTCACGAGACAGCCAGTACGCACAAAATCTCGCCGCCTCTAACATTGAGCCAGTCCAGATATTCGGCCGATACGCGACTTGCGGCAAAGACTGTGCGACATAGGCTGCCCAACCGCCCTCTCCGGTCCAAAGGGATAAGGTCAAATTACAGGAGGCGAAGGTCTTCGCGTCAAGGGGCTTAACGCCCTGGGCCGACGATCCGCGTTTCTAAATCGCCGCTCCGCTTGCGGCAAAACATGCGCTGATGTTTAAGGCCGAGCGCCACTCGAGGGTCCAACGGCGGTCATGACGGATTTTTGGTCGCGCGAACTGAAGCCGAGACTGCGCCAGCGGATTGGCGTCGACAGGGCGATCGCGCTCGGCGAGCAAATCAGAGCCATTGAGGAGAGAATAAAACGCCTGACGAGATTTTTCAGGCCGGGCTATTGGGCTTCGGTCAAGGAGTACAGGCAATTCATTCACGACGGCTATCGGTTGGTGAAGATCTCAAACCCGCAGAGGATCGGGCACCTCTGCCTCGAAGTCGACGCCCTGCTCAAAGATCGGCTGATGCGAGGACTTGACGTCTCCAAGCTCATATTGACCGATGAAGACCGCTTCGCCAATCGTCATATCGTCCAATATTTCAAGAAATACGTCGCGGTTCAAAAACCATCGCCCGTCTTCGACTTCGTTCGCTCTTATGGCGATCCCGAAGGAGCGGTGATTGAAACGCATCCTTACGCCGTCGCGATGTACGCGACGGCGACGGCCTATGACGTCTATGCAAAGTGGGGCGACCGACCGCCCCTCTTCGAGCTCGTCGATGAGGACCGGCGGGCGCTGAACGATTACCTTCGCGACGTGGGCGCGCCTGCCGACGCCTGGTATGTCTGCGTTCACGCCCGCGAGGGCGGTTACAGTCCCGAAGATGAATCGATCCATCGCTACCGAAGCGTCGATATCGCCAGCTTCTCGCTGGCGATGGACGAGATCGTTCGGCGCGGCGGCTGGTGCATCCGCGTCGGCGATCCATCCATGCGGCCCCTTACGCCGCGCGACCGGGTCGTCGATTATGCGATCAGCGCGAAAAAGTCGCCGCGACTGGACATCGCGCTCGCCGCCGGCTGCCGTTTCTTCCTAGGCTCGGCGTCCGGTCTTTTCAACGTCGCCGAGATGTTCGGTAGACCTTGCGTGATCGCGCATGTCAGCCCGCTTTCCTGCGCCTACGGCTTCATGCCGCAAGACATATCTATTCCCCAAAGGCTCAAGCGGCGCGGCGGCGGTTATCTGGCGCTGTCGGACATAATGAAAAGCCGTTACGCAATATTTCGCTCGGCGAGAGAATTTGAAACGAGCGGCCTCGAGAATGCGCCCAATACGGCGGAGGACATTCGCGACGCGACCGTCGAGATGCTGGATCGTTTGGATGGCAAGGCCGTCTACAGCGAGGAGGATAAGCGACGCCAGGAAGAATTCCGGTCCTATTTCCGCGAGGGACATTACGGATTTGGCGCCGCGGCGAGCATCGGCCGGGACTTCCTGCGCAAATACGCCGGATGACGAGGCTTAACTTCCGAGGCGTCCAACGAAAACGCGCCGTTCGCCCAAAAGCGCGGGCGCAGCCCTCAAAACGACGGCGTTCCGACAATTGT
>DATGHD010000011.1:0-4862 GCA_035308145.1 Roseiarcus sp. | reverse complement strand
AGTTCATAGGCGAGGTCGAGGTCCTGATAATGTTCAAAATTGCGGTCGCGCTGGAGGAGGCCGAAGCCGCGGATGTCCTTATCGAGAAAGGTCGAGAGCGCGGCTTCGCTCGGATTGCTCAACGGGCGCCAGATCCATTCGCCGCCGCCGTTGTGAATGAGCAATCCGTCGGAATCGTGCAACTCGTTGCGAAAGTCGTCGGCGAGACGATGATCGTTCTTGCCGAGCAGGAACATCGACGACAGGGGCGCCATATCGAGGATCGCTATGTCGCGCCGCGCGAAAATCGTCGCCGTGATTTCGATCGTCGTCTCTTGGCCAGGATAGATTTCGAGACGGAACGCGCCGGTCACGGATTGTCCGTCGAGCAAGGCATGAATGATCGCGCGCTGCGCGCCCGCTCCCGGGGCGTCGATCCAGAACTCGCGGAAGAAGGGAAATTCCTCGTTCTGGCCTATGCCGGAATTGACGCCGAGGCCGCGCGCTGAAAGTCCATAGCGCTGTCCGCGGCCCAGAAAGCGATAGTAGCTTGCCCCGAGAAAGGCGATCACCTCGTCCATGATCAGGGGCGAGTTCAACGGATAGTGGAGGCGAAAGCCGGCGAAGCCAAGATTGATCGGCAGCGAGGCGTCGAACTTATTGCGCCCATAGTCGAAGAGATTGGCGGCATAGGGAACCGGCGCCGGCGTGCCGTCGCGCAACACGTTGACGATAACCGGCCGCTGGTAGAGGTGGCCGAGGTGAAAGAGCTGAAGGCGGAAGGGGCCGCCGCTCTCGCCGAGCAACGCTTTGTCCGGCCTGAAGCGAATGTCCCGCCAGGCGTCGAAATCAAGGCGAGCCAGACCGTCCGGCAGTTGCGGGGTCTGCGCCTCGAAAGGCGCGGCGGCAAGCTCGCGCGCCCGCTTGACGACTTCATCGTAGCCAAACGGCGCGGCAGCCGGCGGGCCGGCGGGCGGCGAAGGCTCGCTTTGCTGGGCGAAAGCAGGAGCGACCCAGCGCGCGCCCGACGCGGCGATGACGGCGACGAGCAGGGCGCGGCGATTGATGTCGGACATGGGCTCTTGAAGGCGGCGAATGACCAGGGAGCTATAGCGGGCGGCCGGATCAACCGGCAACTGTGAAAGCGCGCGCCAGTTTGCCGCGCGTAAGGCCGCCGCCTCAGGGCGCGGGGAGAAACGGTCCGCGGCTGGCCCCCGCGCTCACCGCCATGCCGAAGGTCAGCTTGTCGGTGACCTGATAGTCGAAGCCGGCGCCGACGGTTCCATAGGCGCTGAGGTCGCCGCCCGAGCTGAACAGCGAATTCATCGAATCCGCAGCGCCGGTGTAGGCGGGAACGCCGAAACCATTCGGCTTGGCGAGGGCGACGCCGGCGGTGAGATAGGGCATGAGCCGGCCCATGTCATAGCCGACCTTGACGCTGGTCTCGGCGAAATCAAAGCCGCGGGCGGGCCCATGGGCGAAGAGGAACGGCGCATAACCCGTCGACCCTTGGATGCCGAGGACGAGGTTATTGTCGAACTCGCGATTGTAGCCCGCGAAAGCCGCGCCGCCGAAGCCTGGCTTCGAGCCCTTGGCGAAGGCGGCTTCGACTTCGCTACCGACATAGAGCCCGGCCCAGGGCGACGGCGCTTCTGGATTGACAGCGAGAGAAGGCAAGGTCGGCGCCGACGGAGAAGGCGTCGTCGCCTGATCGGCGCGGGCGGGGGCGCAAAGCGCGGCCAAGGCTGCTAAGGTCAGAACAGATTTCAGCGCCATCCATCCGCTCGCGCGCAAATCACGATAGTCAGGATAGCCGCCACAGGACTGCGGCGTCAAAAGGGCGGACGAATCCTCTCCCGCGTAGCGAAGCGGAGCGGGGGAGGATGGCGCCTCTTCTTGCGCCTTCAAGTCCCGCTCGCCCGCGCCCGCTCGGCGCGCTTGCGGTCATTCGGATCGAGCAGGCTTTTGCGCAGCCGGATCGACTTCGGCGTCACTTCGACCAATTCGTCGTCGTCGATATAAGCGAGCGCCTTTTCCAGCGTCATCTGGATCGGCGGGGTTAAGCGCACCGCCTCGTCCTTGGAATGGGTGCGGATGTTGGTGAGCTTCTTGCCCTTGAGCACATTGACTTCGAGATCGTTGCCGCGCGTGTGCTCGCCGACGATCATGCCCTGATAGACCTTGGCGCCCGGCTCGATCATCATCGGGCCGCGGTCCTCGAGGTTCCACATCGCGTAAGCTACGGCTTCGCCGGAATCATTGGCGATCAGCACGCCGTTCCGTCGCCCTTGGATCTCGCCCTTCCAGGGCCCGAAGGCATGGAACAGGCGGTTCATGATCGCGGTGCCGCGCGTATCGGTCAGCAATTCGCCGAGATAGCCGATGAGGCCGCGGGTCGGCGCGTGGAAGACGAGGCGCAGACGCCCGCCGCCGGAAGGGCGCATCTCGGTCATCTCGCCCTTGCGCTCCGACATTTTCTGCACCACGACGCCTGAAAATTCCTCATCGACGTCGATGACGACTTCCTCGATCGGCTCGAGGAGTTGGCCGTTGGCGTCGTGGCGGGTGACGACCTTCGGCCGCGACACGCCGAGCTCGAAGCCTTCGCGCCGCATCGTCTCGATCAGGATCGCGAGCTGCAACTCGCCGCGGCCGGAAACGACAAAGGCGTCGGTCGAGGGCGCCAGCTCGACTTTCAGCGCGACATTGCCTTCCGCCTCTTTGAGGAGGCGGTCGCGGATGACGCGGCTCGTCACCTTGTCGCCTTCGGTGCCGGCGAGCGGGGAATCGTTGACGAGGAAGGTCATCGACAGCGTCGGCGGATCGATCGGCTGCGCCTGCAAAGGCTCGGTAACCTCCGGCGCGGCGAGCGTGTCGGCGACGTTGAATTTGTCGAGCCCGGCGATGGCGACGATGTCGCCGGCTTCGGCCTCGTCGATCGGGGCGCGTTCGATGCCGCGGAAGGCGAGGATTTTCGAGACGCGGCCTTGTTCGATCACCACGCCTGTGCGGTCGAGCACCTTGACCGGCGCGTTGGGCTTGATCGAGCCGGAAAAGACGCGGCCGGTGATGACGCGGCCGAGGTACGGATTGGCCTCAAGCAAGGTGCCCAGCATGCGAAAGCCGCCCTCGCCGACCTTCGGCGGCTCGACGTGCCTCAAGACGAGGTCGAACAGCGGGGCCATGTTTTCCTTCGGCCCCTCCGAGCTCGCCGCCATCCAGCCCTGCTTGGCCGAGCCATAGACGATCGGAAAATCGAGCTGTTCGTCGGTCGCGTCGAGCGCCGCGAAGAGATCGAAGATTTCGTTGACGACCTCGGTCGGCCGCGCGTCCTGCTTATCAACCTTGTTGACGCAGACGATCGGCTTCAAGCCGATTTTCAAGGCCTTGCCGACCACGAATTTGGTCTGCGGCATCGGCCCTTCGGATGCGTCGACCAGCACGATCGCCCCGTCGACCATCGAGAGAATGCGCTCGACTTCGCCGCCGAAATCGGCGTGGCCGGGCGTATCGACGATGTTGATGCGCGTGTCCCTCCAGACGACCGAGGTCGCCTTGGCGAGAATGGTGATGCCGCGCTCGCGCTCGAGATCGTTGGAATCCATGACGCGCTCGGCGACGCGCTGGTTCTCGCGGAAGGCGCCGGATTGCTGGAGGAGCCGGTCGACCAAAGTGGTCTTGCCATGATCGACATGGGCGATGATGGCGATGTTGCGGAGGTTCATCGAAGCGGTTTCCAAGGCGTTCGGCGCGAATCGGATCGCACGGCGCTAAGCCTTCATTTCAGGGCGGACGTGACGGGAACGCGACGGCGGGCGGCCCTGCCGGCCGGTCGAATTTGTGCGGTGCAATACAGGATTTGGGGGGAAAAGGGAAGGCGGTGGTGGCTGTCTTGACAGAATGTTCTCATTATGTTCCCGTTTCTGGCTATACTAAAGAAGATCATGCACTTGGCAAACTCCACAAATTTTGTTCTCTTATCCTCCGCCAGCGCTCAATATTCGACACTGGATGGCGCGCCCGACGGAGACACCGCGCTAGATGTCCTAGCGCGGCGTCTCTTTGAAAAAAATGGAGCACTTAGACCCGACGGTTGGTCTTTCCGATTGGGGAGGCCTGACAGACATTCAGCGCGAGTTTTATCGCCTATGCGTTGAAGAGGTCCTTAGCGGCTTAAGCGATTTTCTGTGTTCTTTATCTGGGACCCCGACAACTACGCGATAAATCGGCATGCCGATTTGGCCCGTCCCCAAATCGGTAAACAGCCGGATTTGCGCGATGAGTAGTGGAATCCGACCGTGCAGCACTCCGCTGTCAAAACGAATTTCATGGCCCGGACGCGATTCTGGGGGCGGGGTTACAGAATCCGAGCCGACGAAATAAGAACTGGCGGAGTATTTACCTAGAATAATGTCTTTGATAGCCAGCGGTCGAAAAGAGCAAATACCAAAATGAGCTATCGTCGAGCAATAGGGCAATTTTTGCCAATGCGCGAGCAAATTGCTCAACGTCAATATTTCTATTATCTGGACCTACCTTAAAGTTTTTGTTTTTATATCCTTTGAATGTATCTTTAATATTATTAGGAAAATGATAATATACGCTATTAGTCAATCCAGTAAATTCCTTTTGAGGCTGTTCGTCACGCATTAAACCGGGCCAGCTCCATACAGGAAGCACGAGAAAATAAGGATGATCATCAACCGGGAGCATGATTTGACTCTGCTTTCCGTCGACGGAAATCGTAACGGGAAGCTCTGACGGCCTCTCCTCCGTATGCCTCGTCGATACGCCCTGATGTACTCTTAGCAGGCTGTTGAAGAAGTGTCCGTTTGGCGTTGAGAAAAGCTCTTTAGTCATTTTATTGGCGAGTTCGAGGTCGA
>DATGHD010000010.1:0-7399 GCA_035308145.1 Roseiarcus sp. | reverse complement strand
AGGAGACAAAATTATGACGAAGAAGGCGTTCAACAAGATCGCAGAAGGCTTGAACGAAGCGTTGTCCATCGCTCGAAGTGAGACAAAGCCCTTCAAGCTGCACGTGCCCTCGGAGATCGACGTACGCGCAATCCGCAAGGGGCTGGGCATGTCGCAAGAGGATTTTGGACTGGAGTTCGGCTTTACGCTGGACCAGGTCAGAAATTGGGAGCAAGGCCGCACGCGCCCAACGCACGGCGAGAAAACCTATCTTCTCCTCATCGCTCATAAGGCCAAGGAGATTATGAGGCTCCGAGACGAAGTTCGCCGTAAAGCCCGAGCGGCGTGATCCTCATGGCCGCCACTCTGCCTCAAGAAATCATCCGCAAGAAGCGCGACGGCCTCGCGCTCGGCGCCGCCGAGATCGAGGCCTTCATCGAAGGCCTGACCTCCGGCGCGGTCACCGAAGGCCAGGCCGCGGCTTTCGCCATGGCCGTCTTCTTTCAGGGCATGACGCTCGACGAACGCGTCGCCTTAACGCGGGCGATGATGGCGTCGGGCGCCGTCATCGACTGGCGCGACGCGCATCTTCCTGGCCCTATCCTCGACAAGCATTCGACCGGCGGGGTCGGCGACAATGTCAGCTTGATGCTCGCCCCGATGCTTGCGGCCTGCGGCGCTTTCACGCCGATGATCTCGGGACGCGGCCTCGGCCATACCGGCGGCACGCTCGACAAGCTCGACTCGATTCCGGGCTATGTCGCCCAGCCCGATCTTCAGTTGTTTCGCCGCGTCGTCGCCGAAGCCGGCTGCGCCATCATCGGCCAGACCGCCGATCTCGCGCCCGCCGACAAGCGCCTCTATGCGATCCGCGATGTAACGGCGACCGTTGAATCGATTCCGTTGATCACCGCCTCGATCCTCTCGAAGAAACTTGCGGCCGGACTTCAAGGTCTGGTGATGGACGTCAAGACGGGCTCCGGCGCTTTCATGGCGACGCTGGAAGGCGCGCGCGACCTCGCCAGGAGCCTGGCCCATGTCGCAACCGGAGCAGGCTTGCCCACGGATGCGCTGATCACCGACATGAATGAGCCGCTCGCCACGGCCGCGGGCAACGCTGTGGAGGTGATGAACGCCGTCGAGCATCTGACCGGAGCAAAACGCGACGCCCGCCTCCACGCCGTGACCAAGGCGCTTGGCGGACAATTGCTGGCGCTCGGCGGCTTGGTCGAGGACGCCGCGGAGGGCGAAGCGGAAATGGAGGAGAGCCTCGCCTCGGGCGCGGCCGCAGAACGATTCGAGCGCATGGTCGCGGCGCTTGGCGGCCCGCGCGACTTTCTCAAAAAAGCGCGGAGCCTGTTGCCCAAGGCGCCGCATATCGCCCCGGCGCCCGCGCCGCGGCGCGGCTTTGTCGAGGCCATCGACGCGCGCGCGGTCGGCATGGCGGTCGTCGCCTTGGGTGGCGGCCGGGCTCGCGCCGCCGATACGATCGATCCCGCCGTCGGCTTGACCGATCTCGCCGGGCTTGGCGCGGAAGTCGGACCGGATTTGCCGCTCGCCTTTATCCACGCCCGCGATGACGCCCAGGCGGCGACGGCCAGCGCAGCGCTTGCCGCCGCCTACCGCATCGGCGATACGCCGCCGACGCGCCACGACCCGGTCATCGAGCGGATCGTCGGCGCGCCGTGAGCATTCTTCTGGCGATCGAGCCGGAAAGCGCCATTGCAGCGTGGGAAACGCGCCTCCGCGCGCTTCTGCCCGGCCACGCGCTGGCGAGGCCGCGAACGCTCGCCGATCGCTCAGGCGTTTCCTATGCGCTGAGCTGGCGGCACGCCCCTGGCGCGCTCGCCGGGCTGCCGAATCTCAAGGCGATTTTCTCGCTCGGCGCAGGCGTCGATCATATGTTCGACGATCCTCTGCTGCCTGACGCGCCGATCATTCGCGTCGTCGACAAGGACCTCACTAACCGGATGAGCGAATGGATCGTCCTGCACGCCCTTCTCCATCTTCGTCAGCAACGGCTCTATGACCGACGCCAGGCCGACCGGCATTGGGAGGAGGATCTGGGGCAGCCCGCCGCTCGAGACATTCGAATTGGCGTGATGGGTCTTGGCGTCCTCGGTCGCGACGCGGCGAAGAAACTTCAGATCATCGGCTTCGACGTCGCCGGTTGGAGCCACGGGAAAAAGCGCCTGCCACGCGTCGCCTGTTTCCATGGCGCCGCCGGGCTCGACGCGATGCTGGCGCGAACCGACATGCTTGTCGCGCTGCTGCCGCTCACCGCCGAGACGCGCGGCATTCTCAATGCGCGGCTCTTCGCCAAGCTGGCGCGGAACGGCCGACTTGGCGGCCCGATCCTGATCAACGCCGGCCGCGGCGGGCTGCAGGTCGATAAGGACATTGCGGCCGCGCTCGACTCGGGCGCGCTGAAAGCCGCCTCGCTCGATGTCTTCGAGAAGGAGCCGCCGCCGGAAGATTCGCCGCTGTGGCGCGATCCTCGCGTTTTCGTCACCCCCCATTGCGCGGCTCTGAACGAGCCTGGCGCGGTCGCCCGCGCCATCGCCGCGCAGATCAGGACGTTCGAGCGCGGCGGCAAGCTGAAGAATGTCGTTGATCGCGCGAAGGGATATTAAGCTCCCGTCGGGGGCGAGGGTCGATGGAACGCTTTATAGCGCAGCGCCTGCTCTCCTCCGCCGCGACCTTGTTCGCCGTGATCACGATCGCGTTTTTCTTGATGCGCGTCGCGCCGGGCGGACCTTTCAATCTCGAACATCCGCTCGACCCGCGCGTCATGGAGAACCTCCAACGGCTCTATCACCTCGACGAGCCGGTCTGGCGCCAATATCTGACGTTCCTTTCGGGCCTGGCGCGCGGCGATCTTGGCCCGAGTTTCACCTGGCGCGACTTCTCGGTAGCTGAGTTGTTGGGCCATGCTTTTCCGATCTCCGCCGGCCTCGGCGCCACGGCGCTCGTCCTTGCCTCCGTGATCGGCGTCGCCGCCGGCGCTTTCGCGGCTTTTCGCCATCGCCGCGCCGCCGATCAAGCCGCGGTCATTGCCGCGACATTCGGGATCGCCATTCCGAGCTTTGTGATCGCGCCGCTCCTGCAGCTCCTCTTTGGCCTCGCCTTGCGTTGGCTGCCGATCGGGGGCTGGGAGGAAGGCGGCGTCTCCAGTCTCGTGCTGCCGATCGTCACCTTGGCTGCGCCGCAAGCCGCGATCATTACGCGCCTGACGCGCGCCTCGATGATCGAAGCGCTCGCCGCGCCCTCGATCCGAACGCTTCGCGCCTATGGCATGCCAAGGAGGATTATCTTCACGCACGCCTTGCGCGCCGCGCTCGCCCCCGTCGTCTCCTATCTTGGGCCGGCGGCGGCGGCGCTGATGACTGGGTCGGTTGTCGTCGAGACCATATTCGGCATACCGGGACTTGGCCGCTCCTTCGTCGACGGCGCGCTCAATCGCGATTACACGCTGGTGATGGGCGCGACCATTCTTGTCGCGGCCCTGATCATTTTCTTCAATCTTCTTGTCGACATCGCTTATGCGCTGATCGACCCGCGCGTTCGGCCATGACCGAAAGCGCTCGGACGATCGAAGAAGGGTTTCAGCCCTCGTCTTCGGCGCAGTCGCCGAGCCGCCGGGCGCTTCGGCGCTTTAGGCGCAATCAGCCCGCCATGGCGGGGCTCTTGGCTCTCATCGCCATCGCGCTCGTCTGCGTATTCGGCCCGCTCCTCTCGCCGCATCCTTACGATCGCGTGTACCGCGACTACGTGAAAATCGCCCCCTCGCTCGCTGTCCATCCGACGGAGGCGGAGAAATCCCGCATCGTCGCCCGCGCCGCCGGCGAGAGCGAAGGCGTCGTCGAAGCGCGATTGCAGCCGATCGTCTTCCCGCTTGGAACCGACAGCAACGGCCGCGACTTGTGGGCGCGTTTGCTGATCGGCGGACGCGTCTCGCTCCTTGTCGGCGCGCTAGCCTCGGCGGTCGCGCTCGTCAACGGCGTCGCCTATGGCGCGATCGCCGGCTATTTTGGCGGGCGCGTCGATCTCGTGATGATGCGCATCGTCGACGTCCTCTATGCCTTGCCCTTCATCTTCTTCGTGATCCTGCTCATCGTCGTCTTGGGCCGCTCCTTTCTGTTGGTCGTCGCGGCGATTGGCGCGGTTGAATGGCTCGACATGGCGCGCATCGTGCGCGGCCGGGCGCTGAGCCTCAAACGGCAGGACTACGTGCTCGCCGCCGAAGCGCTCGGCGTCGACGCCCGCGGCGTTCTTCTTCGCCACATCGTCCCTAATCTCATCGGTCCGGTGATCGCCTATCTGACCTTGGTTGCCGCCAAGGTCATTCTACTGGAAAGCTTTCTGTCCTTTCTCGGCCTCGGCGTGCAGGAACCGATGACCAGCCTCGGCGCGCTGATCGCCGACGGCGCGCGCAATATCGAGGACGCCCCGGGCATGCTGATTTTCCCGGCCGCGCTGCTCTCAGCCCTCCTTCTCGCACTGACCTTGATCGGCGAGGGACTTAGCGACGCGCTTGGCGCGCGCGAGCGCTGACATGGCGCCGCTCCTCGCCATCAAGGATCTTCGCGTCCGCTTTCGTCTCGACGATCGCACGATCGAGGCGGCGGGTGGGGTCGAACTCCGTGTCGAACGCGGCGAAACGGTGGCCCTCGTCGGCGAGAGCGGCTCCGGCAAGACGCAAACCATGATGGCCGCATTCGGCTTGCTGCCGACGAATGGGGAAGCCGCGGGTTCGGTCAAGTTTGATGGCGCGGAAATTCTCGGCCTTCCCGCGGCTGCGCTTGATCGCCTGCGCGGCGCCAAGATCGCATTCGTATTTCAAGAACCGACGAGCGCGCTCGATCCGCTCTACTCGATCGGCGCGCAGATCATGGCGCCGTTGATCGTCCATAGCCGCCTGTCGCGAAGGGCGGCGCGGCGGCGCGCGCTCGAATTGCTGGCTTTGGTTGGCGTCGATCGACCGGAGCGCCGGATCAAGAGCGCGCCGCATCAATTGTCAGGGGGGCAACGTCAGCGCGCAATGATCGCCATGGCGATCGCCAACAACCCGGCGCTGCTGATCGCCGACGAGCCGACGACCGCGCTCGACGCCGCCTTGCAAATGCAAATCCTCGGCTTGCTCGGCGAATTGCAGCGCCGGCTCGGCATGGCGATTGTCTTCATCACCCATGACTTTGCTCTGGTGAGACGCTTCGCGTCGCGCGTTTGTGTAATGGCGGAAGGCCGGGTCGTGGAAAGCGGCCCGACGCTCGAGGTCATGGCGCGGCCCAAGGCCGCGGCGACGAAGGCGCTCGTCGAGGCGACGGCAACGGGCGAGAAAGCGCCGCCTCCCGCCGACGCGCCCATCCTGCTCGAAGCCGCGGACATTGTGGTCGACTTCGCCCTGCCAGGCGGATTGTTCGCGAGCAAAAGAACTTTGCGCGCTGTTGATGGCGTCACTTTTTCTCTCCGACAGGGCCAGACGATTGGGGTCGTCGGCGAATCTGGCTCGGGAAAATCGACCTTGGCCCGCGCGCTGTTGCAGCTGACCCCGCGCCAGGGACTTGTGCGCTTCGAGGGACGAGATCTCGCCGCGCTCGACGCCAGGGCGCTCCGCGCCTCGCGACGCGATATGCAGCTCGTCTTGCAGGACCCGTTCGGCTCGCTGTCGCCGCGCCTGACTGTCGGCGCAATCGTTGGCGAAGGGTTGCTCATCCACGAACCGGCAATGACTGCGGCCGAGCGGGCACGGGAAGCCTCGCGACTCTTGGGCGAGGTCGGCCTCGACCCGGCGTTGTTGAACCGCTATCCGCATGAGCTTTCCGGCGGCCAGCGCCAGCGGGTCGCGATCGCTCGAGCGATGATTCTCAAGCCTCGCCTCGTCGTGCTCGACGAGCCGACCTCAGCGCTCGACCGAAGCGTCCAAAAGGACGTGCTCGCCCTGCTGCGCCAGTTGCAGGAGGCGCATGGCCTTTCCTACCTTTTCATCAGCCACGACCTTGCGGTCATTCGGGCCATGGCCGACGAAATCCTGGTCATGAAGGATGGCCGGATCGTCGAACGCGGCCCGACGCGGCAAATCTTCATGGCGCCGCGCGAGGCCTATACGGAAAGCCTCGTCGCTAACGCCAACAACCTTCCCGGCGAAGCCGGGGAGGAGGACTGCGCGTAGCGCGATGGTGGGCCGCTGAGTCTGACGTTCAACCGCTACGCCCTGCGCTGCGCGACAAAACATTTTCTGGACCTTTCGACTCTTTCAATCGATATTTCTTGCTTCTAAATCGGCGGAGAGAACGGAGGTCGCTTTGGGGGTACGGCTCTCGGTCAAAATCAAAAAACGCAAATCCAAATTTTTTTTGCCCTGTGACCCTTTGAAATTCCCCCGATTCGCGGAAATAAGAATTTGGAAAAATTTGGCGCATAAACCCCTAAGACTTTGATTTTATTAGATCGAGCAAAGTAAGCAAATTTTGCGGCCAAAACGCCGCCGGCGTTCCGCCCCATTGTATGCGCGCGGCCAAGACGATTGCACCCTTCACGCCGCTCCGTTCCGCTGCGGCGCGAAATTTTCTCAACTGCAAGTCCTTGTTCTTGCACGTCTTGACGCCGAACGATCGTACCTTCATCGAAGTGAAATACGCCTGTCACTTCGCGCCCTTTACATCCGCCTCCCAACCAGAACATGGGAGCACCCGATGAGGACGTTATTGAGCGGACGGACGATGACGGCGATCGCCCTCGCGCTTTCCACGCAGCTCCTCTTTGCCGCGGCCGCGAAGGCGGACGACGACAATGATGGACATCGCCAGCCGCGCCATATCGAGCACGTGCTGCTGATCAGCATCGACGGCTTTCATGCGGTCGATCTGACGAATTGCGTCGCGGGCGGCTATTGCCCGCATCTGGCCGAACTCGCTGAGCACGGCGTGACCTACGCCAACGCGTCGACCACGAAACCGTCGGACTCTTTCCCCGGCCTGACGGCGCAGATAACCGGCGGAACGCCGAAATCGGCAGGCGTCTACTACGACGATTCCTACGACCGCACGCTCTATGCGCCGGCCAACTTTTCGACCGGGCCCTGCACGAGCGGGCCGGGCGCCGAGACCAACAATTCCGAAGTCGAGGATAAGGATCTCCATCAGATCGACGGCGGCGTGCCGGCGGCGCTGACCGGGCTCAACAGCGCGGTGGCGATCGATCCGAACAATCTGCCCGGCCAATTGGTCAACGGCGTCTGCACGCCGGTCTGGCCGCATAATTTCATCCGCGTGAACACGATTTTCCAGATCATTCACCAGCACCATATGCACACGGCCTGGTCGGACAAGCATCCGGCCTATGACCTCGTCAACGGCAATGATCCCGATTCGCAGCCGACCAACGCGCCCGGGACCAATGTCGACGACTTTTTCGCGCC
>DATGHD010000009.1:0-2944 GCA_035308145.1 Roseiarcus sp. | reverse complement strand
AAGCTCCGCATCACCGGCGGCGAGCCTTTGGTGCGGCGCGACATCATGCGTCTGTTCCGTTCTCTGTCGCGCCATCTCATCATCGGCGCGCTGGATGAACTGACTTTGACCACCAACGGTTCGCAGCTTGCCCGCTATGCGAGCGAACTGGCCGATTGCGGCGTCGAGCGCGTCAACGTGTCTCTCGATACGCTCGACGCAGAGAAATTCCGAGCCATCACGCGCTGGGGAGACATCGACAAGACGCTCGCCGGGATCAACGCCGCGCAAGCGGCCGGCCTCAAGGTGAAGATCAACGCCGTCGCTCTGAAGGGCGTCAACGATGATGAAGCCGCCGGGCTGATCCGCTGGGCGCACGGCCGCGGCATGGACATGACGTTCATCGAAGTAATGCCGCTCGGCGAAATCGACGGCGCGCGCGTCGATCAATATCTCCCGCTCTCCGCCCTTCGCGCCTCGCTGGGACGCGCCTTCACTTTGACCCCGTCGACCTATGCGAGCGGCGGGCCGGCGCGCTATTACGACGTCGGCGAGACCGGCGGGAGGCTCGGCTTCATAACGCCGCTCACTCATAATTTCTGCGAAGGCTGCAACCGCGTGCGCGTCACCTGCACGGGCACGCTTTACATGTGCCTCGGCCAAGAGGAAGCCGCTGATTTGCGAGCGCCATTGCGTCGCGCGGAGGTCGACGATTTCCTCATCGCGGCGATTCGCGCTGCAATCGTTCGAAAGCCCAAAGGGCACGACTTCGTCATCGACCGCCGCATCGAGCGCCCTGCCGTGGCGCGGCATATGAACGTGACCGGCGGGTAAAGCGGCAAGCGCTCCGCGGCCTCGACCCGCCGCCAATCTTTGGCTATGACGATCTGACGACGTGACCGAGTCGCGGCCGCGGCGAAGGCGTCTTAAGCAAACTCGCCGAGACACGCCGACGCAGGCCAAGCGAACGCCCGCGCCTTCGGGGGGAACGATGAAATATCTCCTGCTCTTCGCGCCATGCGTAGTCGCGCTTATGGCGCCGCTCTATAATTCGCTGACCCCAGAGCTCGCCGGCCTGCCCTTCTTCTACTGGTTCCAGCTCCTGCTGATATTGATTTCGGCAATCGGCATCTATTTCGCGGACCGCGTCGGACGGACGCGGCCATGATTGACAATCTCAATTGGACGGCGACGATCGTCTTCGTCTTTTTCTTCGCGGTCGTTACGATTGTCGGCTTTATGGCCTCGCGCTGGAAGGCCGGCGATCTTGCCGAACTGCATGAATGGGGGCTTGGCGGGCGGCGCTTCGGCGCCTGGATCACCTGGTTCCTGCTAGGCGGCGACCTCTATACCGCCTATACCGTCATCGCTATCCCGAGCCTTGTCTACGCCATCGGCGCCTATGGCTTCTTCGCGGTCCCCTATACGATCATCATCTATCCCTTTCTCTACTTGACGATGCCGCGCCTTTGGGCGGTCGCCAACAAGCACGGCTATCTCACCGCCGGCGACTTCGTCGCCGGCCGCTACGGCGACAAGCGCCTCGAACTCGCCGTCGCCTTCACCGGCATTCTCGCCACCATGCCCTATATCGCCCTGCAACTCGTCGGCATGGAGAGAGTCATCCAGGCGCTCGGCTTTCCGCACGAGGGCGTCTACACGCATGCGCCGCTCACCTTGGCCTTCGTCATCCTCGCCGCCTATACGTACAGGAGCGGCCTGCGCGCGCCGGCGATGATCGCCTTTGTCAAGGACGCCATGATCTATATTTTCGTCCTGGCCGTCGTCATCATCGTGCCGATCCAGCTCGGCGGCTACGGCGCAATCTTCGATGCGGCCGGCAAAGTTTACGACGCCAAGGTTGCGGCCAATCCCAAGCTCGCCGCCGGGCTGACGCTCATGCCGCAGCAGATTGGTCCGTACATCACGCTCGCCGTCGGCTCGGCGATGGCCCTGTTCATGTACCCGCACGCGCTGACCGGCACGCTGGCCGCCTCGAGCGGCGGAGCGATCCGCCGCAACACCATGGCCTTGCCCGCCTATTCCTTCTTGCTCGGGCTCATTGCCCTGATGGGCTTTATGGCGCATGCGGCGGGCGTCAAAGTCGCCAATCCCCAGGACGCGGTGCCGCAACTGCTGCTGAAGTCTTTCCCCGATTGGTTCGCCGGCTTCTGCTTTGCGGCGATCGCGATCGGCGCCTTAGTGCCGGCGGCCGTGATGTCAATCGGCGCCGCCAACACCTTCACCAGAAATATCTGGAAGCCCTTCGTTCACCCTCAGATGACCGGCCCGGAGGAATCCTTTCTCGCCAAGCTGATGTCATTAATCGTGAAAGTCGGCGCGCTCGCGGTGATCCTGTTCATTCCGACCCAATTCGCCGTCGACCTGCAATTGCTTGGCGGCGTCTGGATGGTCCAGATTTTCCCGACGATCATCTTCGGCTTGTTCACCCGCTGGTACACCGGTCCCGCCCTTTTGATCGGCTGGGCCGTCGGCATGATTTTCGGTACGGCGCTGTCATGGGGCGCCACGGCCTGGGTTCCCGCGCATCCCTTGGCGTGGGACATTCCGTTCATCGGCAAATTCGACTTGGGGCTCGGTTTCTCGGCGTACAACGGCCTCGCCGCCGTCATCGCCAATATCGTCGTCGCGACTGTGGTCTCAGCGGTTTGGCGCAGCCAGGGCGTGGACGAGACCCAGGCGGCCGACTATCTCGACGAACGCGTCGCGGCGTGAGCTTTGCGCAGTCGGCTGCGTTAGCTCGCGAATAATCGCGCCGCGCTCGCCATCGCCGTCAAGCTCGCGCGGCTGCCGCCGCGCGCCGTCAGCTCTTCGCGCGCCGCTGGCGGATCATGAAATTGTCGAAGGAATATTCGGCGACCTGCCACCAGAGGTATTGGTCGTCGCGGAACGCCATATAGGAATCGGCGATTTTCTTGAAATTGGCGTTGGAGGCCGAGAGTTG
>DATGHD010000008.1:0-9889 GCA_035308145.1 Roseiarcus sp. | reverse complement strand
AAGGCCTGGTTTCGGTTGGCACGTCGGGCGTGATTTTCGCGGTCACCGATCGGTTCGTCAGCCTGCCTGAACGCACGCTGCACGCCTTTTGTCACGCGCTGCCGGGACGCTGGCACGCGATGGCGGTGATGCTCTCGGCGGCTTCGGCCTTGAGCTGGATTGCCGCAATACTCGGACGACAGGACGACATCGCCGGCTTGGTGAGGGCAGCCGCGGCCTTCGCGGGCGCGCCCGACAATGTCGCTCACGCGCCGCTGTTCCTTCCCTATCTCAGCGGCGAGCGCACGCCCCATAACGATCCCGCGGCGAGCGGCGCCTTCATTGGCCTTCGCGCCGAACATGGCGCCGAGGCTCTGGTCTATGCGGTGATGGAGGGCGTCGCCTTCGCTTTTGCCGATGGCCTTGACGTGGTCGAGGCGGCCGGCGCCCGGCCGAAATCGACGCTGATCGTCGGCGGCGGCGCGCGCAGCCCATTTTGGGCGCAGCTTATTGCGGACGCGACGGGATTGACCATCGATCTGCCGGCCGGCGCCGAAGCCGGCGCGGCGGTCGGGGCGGCCCGGCTCGCCATGCTGGCGGCTGGCGCGGGCGAGGAGGCGACGATCTGCCGAACGCCGGCGGTCGAGCAACGCTTTGCGCCCGGCGCTGAGCGGGCCGTTCTTTTGGCGCCGCGCCTCAAGCGATTCGGCGCGCTTTATCGGGCGGAACGCGCGACGCGGACTTAAGGCGTAACGGAGAACGCCGATCGCCGGCGCAAGGTCAGCCCCTGCCCCGCCTCGAGCGGCATAGGCAATGCCTCGTGTTCGCGCGCGAGAGCCTCGATTGTTGCGGCGACGTCGGGCGGAAATTCGGCGGCGCGCGGCCGCTCGCCGGAAAGATCGACGCAGGTGAAAACCTGTTCGCTTGTGGCGACCGACGCGCCGTCCGAGCCGCGGCGCGCCTCAAACCAGACGCGCAAGCGCTTCATGTCGCGCTCGAGAATCTGAACGCTCACGGCTAAGCGCTCGCCGAGCTTCGCCTCGGCGATGAATCGAATGACCAGAGCGAGCGTGAAGATCGACCGTTTCGTCGCGGCGCGCTCGTCAGGCCCAAGACCCATCTTTTCGATGAAAGCGTCGCCTGCTCTGCTGAATGCGACCGCATAGCACGCGTCGTTCATATGGCCGTTGTAGTCGATCCAATCCGGCGCGACTTCGACATCCAACGCATGCAGCGGCGTCATCTTTTATTCTCCACGCATCAAAACGAGGCCAGGGCCGACTTTTTGGCATGGCTTCAAGTCGAGGGTCTCGGCTTGACGCGAGCGTCGTCGGCCTGCCGCAATGGGTCAAGACGCGAATCGAGCCTTTAAGGGAGAGCCCATGGAGAGCGATGGCGCGGCGCGCCGGCGTGGGCTGATCCTGACGAGCTTGGCGACGCTGATCTGGAGCACGGCGGGCGTGTTTGCGCGTTTGCTTGGCGATCTCGATGTCTGGACCGTTCTCGGCGGCCGGGCCGGATTCGGCGCGCTGTTCATGAGCGTCGTTGCGATCATCGAGTGGCGCCGCGGCAGATTAGGTCCGCGCTTTGGCCTCGGCTCGCCGCTGTCGCCGCTGATCGTCCTTCTCGCGGCGCTGGCGATGACGACCTATATCGCGGCCATACGGGTGACGACCGTCGCCGAAGTAATGGTCATTTACTCGACCCTTCCCTTCGTTGCCGCCGGCCTCGCCTTTGCGCTTCTCGGCGAACGCCCCTCGATGAGGACTCTCGCCGCCGCTTGCTTGGCGCTTATCGGCGTCGTGGTGACGGTCAGCGGCGCGGCGAGCGGGGGGCAACTCCTCGGGCAGGGTCTCTCCTTCGTCATGACGGTCAGCTTCGCGCTGTTGGTCGTGCTGCAGCGCCGCCGTCCGGAGATGTCGATGACGGCGATTACCACGCTCGGCTCTTTGGCCTCGGCGCTCTTCGCGCTGGCGCTCTCGCCGCGCCAGCCGGTCGGCGCCGCCGACCTGGTCATTGTCGCAATCTTTGGGCTCGCCACGGTCTGCGTCGCCTTCGTGATGTTCATGGAGGGCGCCAAGCACATTCCAGCCGCCGAGTCGGCGCTGATCAACATGGCCGAGGCTGTGCTCGGACCCTTGTGGGTCTTCTTGGCCTTCGGCGAGAACCCTGGCGTTCGGGCGATGATCGGCGGCGCGCTGGTGCTGGGCGCGGTCCTCTGGCGCATCGCGCCGGACTTGTGGCGCGCCGGCGCCGGGCGCGCCTCGACTGACGTCGGCGCGCCGCCTTTGCTATAGAGGCGCCGCGACAGCCAAGAAACTTCGAGGGGATGAACAGATGGCGGAAGAAAAATACGCGCTCGTCACCGGCGCGGGCGGGGGCATCGGCCGCTCGGCCGCGCTGGCGCTCGCCAAGGCGGGCTGGCATGTCGCATTGACCGGTCGGCGTCCGCAACCGCTCGAAGAAGCCGCGAACGAAATCAGAGCGCTTGGGCGCAGGAGCCTCGCGCACCCATGCGACGTCGGCGATCCGGCCGCGGTCAAGACGCTCTTCGCCAAAGTCGCGGAGGCTTTCGGCCGCCTCGATCTTCTCTTCAACAACGCCGGCGCCGGCGCGCCGGGCGTCCCAATGGAGGATCTGACCTACGAGCAATGGAAGGCGGTCGTCGACGTCAATCTCACCGGCGCCTTCCTCTGCGCGCAAGGCGCGATCTCGATCATGAAGAACCAGACGCCGAAGGGCGGCCGGATCATCAACAACGGGTCGATTTCGGCCCATGTTCCGCGGCCGAATTCCGCGCCCTATACCGCGACGAAGCACGCCATCACCGGCCTCACCAAATCGATCGCGCTCGACAATCGCAAGCACGACATCGCCTGCGGCCAGATCGACATCGGCAACGCGCTCACCGAAATGGCGCGCAAAATGACGCAAGGGGTGCCGCAAGCCGACGGGCGCATCGCGATCGAGCCGACGATCGATCCTGAAGATGTTGGCGCGGCGATTGCGCATATGGCGAGCTTGCCGCTTTCGACGAACATTCTCACCATGACGATCATGGCGACGAAAATGCCGTTCGTCGGGCGCGGGTGAACAGGCGTGCTTTTTTCAGCCGCTCTGTTGTGGTGCACGGCGCTTCTGCAACCTCCGGCCGTCATGCCCGGCCTTGTGCGGACTAGCGCGGCCGTGACGCTAAGGCTGTACGCGCTTCGGGTCACTCGTGGTGGGCGCGCCTTTTAGCCCGCCGACGCTCCGACCACCGACCGGTTTCACTCGGCCGGCTGCGGCAGCCTCTTAAGCCGCGGCGGCTCGGCGCCGACAATTAACGCGAACTGCGCGAAGAATCCGACCAAAGAAATCAGCAGACAGGCCTCGACGCCGAAGCCGCCGCTTAACGCTGCGCCGATGGCCGCGCCGATCGGACGCGCGCCATAGGTCGCCGTCACGATGATCGCCGAGACGCGGCCGAGCATCGCATTGGGCGTGACGGTCTGACGCAGGCTCGTGGTGGTGATGACCCAGATCACGGGCCCCGCGCCGAAGAGGAAGAAGCTCAAGCCCGCGATAAGCCCCGACGGCGCGACGATTGTGACGGCCATCAGCGCGGAAGCGAGGAACCCGCTCAAAGGTCCGACGATGATCGTTGCGCCGAAGGCGAGGCGCCGCGCCAACGCGGGCGCGCCCAATGCGCCGACGATCATGCCGGCGCCATAGGCGCCGAGCGTCGCGCCGACGCCTGACGCGCTGAGGCCCAGATGATGGATCGCATAAGGCGCATAGACCCCCTGCAAGACGAACCACGATGTATTGAACAAGATCGCCACGAAGAGCAGCGGCCGCAGCAAGGGATGATTGATGACGAAGCGTCCGCCCTCGATGAGGTCGTGAAGAGGGCGCCGCGCTGAGTCGCCTCGTCCGGTTGAGTCGGGCAGCCCGGTAAGCATCGAGACGGCGAAAAGGGATAAGGCGGTCGCGACGATGAAAGCCGTCGGCGCCCCTGACCAGCCAACCAGCGCGCCGCCGAGCGCCGGGCCCGCCGCAAAGGCGCAGCTTCGCGCGAGCTCCAGCCAGCGATTGGCCGGGACCAGCAATTCGCGCGGCGCGAGCAGCGGGACCATCGCCGGCGCCGCGACATTGTAGACGACGGTGCCGGTCGCGCCGATGAAGCCGAGCGTCGCGAGAAGCGCGAGGGTCAGGCGCCCGCTGACGATCAACGCCAGGATGAGCGCCAGGGACGCTGCGCGCGTCGCCTCGGCGGCGACCATCAGGCCGCGGCGTGAAATGCGGTCGGCAAGAACGCCGGCGGGCAGCGACAGCAAAAGAAAGGGCAGCGTCTGCGCCGTCTGCAAAAGGCCGGTCTCTTCGCCGCCGGCGTTGAACAGAAGCACGGCGACGATCGTCGCGGCGGCGAGCGCCATCTGCTCGGCGCATTGCGCCGCGAGGTTCGACCAGGCGAGACGCATGAACGCGGCGGAGAATCGAGCGACGGGGGAAGTCACTTGGGCATGTCCCATGAATCTGGAGCGTACAGGCTTGTTTATGCGCGCCAAAGATGGGTCGCCACCCGATTGCTGCTGCGCAATCGATCGACGCTGAACTTAAGTTTGATGTGCTGAAAGAACGACGCGCGGCGGCGCTAGCCGGCGGGGCGCAGAGCGACGACCTTCGCCTCCGCGCCGGCCGCGTCGCCGCGAAGGAGAGGCGGGTGAACCTGATTGCGGCCAGCGCGTTTCGCCGCATAGAGCGCCGCATCGGCCGCGGCGATCAGCTCATCGGCGGAGACCGTCGAGGCCGGGGCTGCGGCGACGCCGAAGCTCGCGGTGATGATGCGGGTCGCCGCCAGCTCATGCGGTATCCCCAGCGCCTGAATGCCGCGCCTTACTCGTTCTGCCGCTCTCAGGGCGTCCTCCATTTGGGCGCCGGGAAAGACGATCAGCAATTCCTCGCCGCCGTAACGAATCGCAAGATCCTTCGAGGTGCGAAGCTCCGCAAGCACGCAGGACGCAACCCGCTTGAGGCAGGCGTCGCCGGCCGGATGGCCGTAGCGATCGTTGAAGCTCTTGAAATGGTCGACGTCGACCATGATCAACGCCACCGAACCTTCGTCCTTCGTCCACAGCTCCGCCAATTTCGCCTGCAAGCGCCGTCGATTGCCGAGGCCGGTGAGCGCGTCGCGCTGCGAAGCCTCTTCGGCGGCTTCCTGTCGCAGACGGTCGCGCAGCGATTGCAGATAAGTCCGACGGAAGTCGCGCTCGAGCCAGAAATTGGCGGCAAGAGTCGTATAGGCGCAAGCGGCGAGCATCGTCATGGCCATGATCGCGACAGGCGCGGCAATGTCCGGGCTCACCCAGATCGCCGCCGAGTAAAGGACGAAAATGATCGTCGATACGACGAGCGCAAGCTGGTACGGAAGGCGCTGAATCGTATTCGTGTAGAGAATGGGCAGCAGCACGAGATATTGATAGTTGACCGCGTAGGGAGATCGGCTCGCCAAGAACACGGCGAGGATCTGAACAGCGATCAGAATGGGCGCCGTGGCCGCCACGCCCTCGCGGATCGCCGGGCGGGGATTTCGGCTGATCACCCAGGCCGCCAGAAACATGGCCGGCGTGATCAACGCGATATGCAGGATCGCCGCCAGCGTCATTTGGTCCGGCACGAGAAGCCAGTCGCCGATGAGGAAGGCGTTATAGGTGACGCTCATCGCGCACATATTGACACAGAGTCTCTGCGCGCGCCGGGCGCCGAGGTCGCGTTCGAACTCGGCTTCGAGGCAAGGCGGGAAGCGGAGGCTCTTTCGTCTCTCGCTCATGAATTGCTCGAGATTTTCGAGCGTGCTTGGCGCTGCGGCCATCAAGAATTTCCCAGCCGACCCCTGGCCAAGACTATTCCTCATTCCTTAGGACGCCTTTAAGAAAAGACGCGAATTCGCCGGAAGCTTACGAGGTTTTCCTTAAAGCGCTCGCCGCGGGATCAGGTCTTGACGCCTTTCTCCCACGTTGACAGAGGCCGCGCCTTGGCCATTCTCGCGACTGAACCCCCCTCGTTCGAGATCTGGAGAGCTTAAGTGGACGCCAAGGCCAACACCAATCGCACCTATCGCATCGCCGTCATACCCGGCGACGGGATCGGCAAAGAGGTTGTGCCCGAGGGCTTGCGAGCGCTCGAAGCGGCGGCGAAGAAATTCCGTTTCAATCTCGAACTCGCGTCCTACGATTTCGCCAGCGTCGACTATTGGCGCCGCCACGGCTCGATGATGCCGGAGGACTGGAAGGCGCAGCTCGCAAAACATGACGCGATTTTCTTCGGCGCGGTCGGCTGGCCGGCGATCGTGCCCGATCACATCTCGCTCTGGGGCTCGCTGATCCTGATGCGGCGCGAGTTCGACCAATATGTGAACTTGCGGCCGGTGCGCCTGATGCCGGGCGCGCCTTCCCCGCTCGCCGGCCGCAAGCCCGGCGACATCGACTTTTATGTCGTGCGCGAAAACACCGAGGGAGAATATTCCTCGATCGGCGGAAGGATGTTCGCGGGGACTGAGCGGGAGATCGTGATTCAGGAGACGATCATGACGCGTCATGGCGTCGATCGCATCCTCAAATTCGCCTTCGACCTCGCCGCCTCGCGGCCGAAGAAGCACCTGACCTCGGCGACCAAGTCGAACGGCATTTCGATCACCATGCCGTTCTGGGACGAGCGCGTCGAGGCGATCGCCCTAGACTTCCCCGCCGTGCGTTGGGACAAGTACCATATCGACATCCTGACCGCTCATTTCGTTTTGCACCCGGATTGGTTCGATGTGGTCGTCGGCTCCAATCTTTTCGGCGACATCCTTTCCGATCTTGGCCCGGCCTGCGCCGGCTCGATCGGCATCGCGCCTTCCGGCAACATCAACCCGGAACGCGAGTTTCCCTCGATGTTCGAGCCCGTACACGGCTCGGCGCCGGACATCGCCGGCAAGGGAATCGCCAACCCGGTCGCGCAAATCTGGTCGGCCGCGATGATGCTCGATCATTTGGGCGAGAGCGAAGCCGCGCGGGCGATCGAAGCCGCCATCGAAAGCGCGCTGGAAGAGCCCGCTTCGCGCACCCGCGATCTCGGCGGCTCGGCCGACACGGTCAGCGCCGGCAAGGCGATTGCGGACAGGCTGGGGTAGGTAGGTTTCGATCGGCTGACCGAGATCTGCCGCGGCTTACCCTCACCCCAGCCCTCTCCCGCTTGCTTGCGGGAGAGGGGGTTTGCCGCTCGCTTCGTCGGCCCCGAGGACTATCGCGCGGCGGCTGGGAAATTGTGTTTCCCAGCCGCCTACCGGCTCGACTGAATGTGATTGCGCACCACTGGATAGATCTGGTTCTCCCATTTCTTGCCGTTGAAGACGCCATAGTGGCCAACGCCGGCCTGCATGTGGTGCGTTTTCATATAGGGACGTAAGCCGGAACAAAGGTCCTGCGCGGCGAGAGTCTGGCCGACGGCGCAGATGTCGTCCTTTTCGCCCTCGACGGTGAGCAGGAAGGTTTTGCGGATCGCGCGAGGATCAATTCTTTCGCCTTTGAACCGCATCTTGCCGAGCGGCAGCGTCGCTTCTTGAAAGACCTGCGCCACCGTCTCGAGGAAGAATTCCGCGCTCAAATCCATGACCGCGAAATATTCCTTATAAAACTCATGGATCGCGTCGGCCTTCTGATGCTCGCCTTTGATGCGATGATTGACCATGTCGAGGAAGGACTTTAGGTGCCTCTCGGGGTTCATGCTCATGAAGGCGGTCAATTGCAGGAAGCCCGGATAGACGCGCCGGCCGCCGCCTTTGAGCCGCTTCGGCGCCACGCTGATCAGATTGTCCTCGAACCATTGTAAGGGATATTTCGTCGCCAGCTCGTTGACCTTGGTCGGCGAGATGCGCGTGTCGATCGGCCCGGCCATCAGCGTCAGGCTTCGCGGCTGGTGGTTGTTCATGTGCTGCGCCATGACCGTCGTCGCCGCGAGGGCGGAGACGGCCGGCTGGCACACCGCGACGATATGGGCGTCAGACCCGATGCGCCTGATGAAGTCGATGAGATGTTGGGTGTAGTCGTCGAAGCCGAACACGCCGGCGTCGGCGGGGATGTCGCGGGCATTGATCCAGTCGGTCAAAAAAACCTCATGGTCGCGCAGCAGTGTGCGCGCCGTGCCGCGCAAAAGCGTGGCGAAATGGCCGGACATCGGCGCAATCAGCAGCACCTTCGGCTCGTCGACGCTGGTCGCTTTCCGGAAGCGCCGGAGATCGCAGAACGGGGTGGAGAGGACGACATCTTCGAGAACGGGAATCGTCTCGCCGCGGACCTCGACCGTGGAGATTTCATAACCGGGACGGTCATGGGTGAAGCCGGCGAGCGCAATCGCCTCGCAAAAAGCCGCGGCCTGCCGCGACGGCGACAGGGCGCCCGTCGGCCAAGCTTTCAGGAGGCCTTCCGAATTGGCGGCGAGCGATCGGACGAAATCGCCAAAGTCGGCGGTCGCCTGATAGAAATCGTACAACATCCGCTGCGGCTCGCTCTTGGCCGGAATCGATCAAGCAATCGCTGTGCCATTGGCACATGATTTGCTATATCTTTCAATGGTTTTCTTGGGAGGCCCGCGCCCATGTCGGGAACCACGCTGACGTTGAGCAGCAAGAATTATTCGTCCTGGTCGCTCCGCGGCTGGTTGATGGCGAAATTGTCGGGGATCGAATTCGAGGAAGTGATCATTGCGCCGGACGATGCGGACGCCCGCGCCGAAATCCTGCTCTTGTCGCCCTCGATTCTCGTTCCCTGCCTCACCTACCAGGGGATCAAAGTCTGGGACACGCTGGCGATCGGCGAGTTCCTCAATGAAATTGCTCCGGGGGCGGGCCTCCTGCCCAAGGATCAGGCAAGGCGCGCTCATGCCCGAGCAATCTCGGGCGAAATGCATTCGGGCTTCATCTCGCTGCGCCAAGCCCTGCCCATGAACATCAAGGCGCATTTCCCCAAGTTCAAAGTTTGGTCTAAGGCGCAAGCCGACATCGAGCGCATCGCGGCGATCTGGCGGGAATGCCTCGCCGCCTATGGGGGTCCGTTTTTGTTCGGCGAGATTTCGATCGCCGACGCCATGTACGCGCCCGTGGCGAGCCGGTTTCGCACTTACGACATAGCGCTCGACCGCGCCTGTCAGGCCTACGCCGACCACATTTGGGAACTGCCGGCGATGCAGGAATGGGTCGAGGCGGCGAAGGCCGAAGCCGAAGAGATCGAGGAGCTGGAGGTCGAGTTCTAGACTAGGGTGGCGGGCGACGACCAAGCGAGTGGCCGCCAAGTCCGCGGTCGTTTATGATCGCCGGCGCTGAGGACAATGATCGATGGACGACGACAACACATTGCCCGCGGCGACGGAGCGCGAGCCGACGCGGATCGACCCGCGCCTGCTCGAAATCCTGGTCTGCCCGGCGACCCGCGCGACGCTCGAATATGACGCGCAGCGTCAAGAGCTGATTTCCCGCCCCGCTCGTCTCGCTTACCCGATCCGCGACGGCATTCCGATCATGCTGCCGGAGGAGGCTCGGCGCTTAGACGACGTTTAAGAGCGCTTGCGTCCAAGAAGCGGGTAGATCAGCCTTTTGGCGCTTTCTTTGGCCCAGCGCGCCAATTCGCGTCGCGCCAGCCACAGTTTCAACGTCGCCTCGACCCCCGGCCGAATGGCGATGAGGCCATCGACAAAGGCGAGCCGCTCCGGCCAGACCCTTTCGATCATCGGGTGGCCCTCGATCGCGCAAGAATCGGTGAGGGATACATTCGCGTCTCGCTCCTGGAGGCGCGAGAGATCAAGCGTCAGCAACACGCCGGGCGAATATTCGGCAAGGCCTTCGTCGAAAGCCGTCTTCCAGTAGAAGGCTTTGTCGCCGGCGGTGAGAATG
>DATGHD010000007.1:0-3011 GCA_035308145.1 Roseiarcus sp. | reverse complement strand
ATCCAAAGGCTTCGACGCGACTGAGCAACAGCACTTGCGGCAGGGTGACGGCCGCTTCGTTCATGATCGCGATCGCCGCGCCGGAGCGATGCGAGACAAGATTGACGAGACGCTGCAGCGCCTCGCCGACGTTGGCGCGGCGGGGAGGAGGGCGAGACATAACAGCGTTCCTCGAATTACTTAATTTATATTAACAATTAATCTATCCTAAGTCAATTCGCGCCGGACCGCGCCTTTCGCTGGCATGTCATTCCCGCGAAAGCTTAGAATCCAGGCTGAGTCGGTCTTGAGGCGCGGAGGTTCTCTGGATTCCCGCCTTCGCCGGAATGACCGCGGTGATGAAATAGGCGCCGCCTCATTTGGTATCGGCGAGGCTGGACCTGGACGCCGCCTGGCGCGCGCGCCATTGTCGCCGCCGTTTAGGAGCGTCCCATGCCTCTCGATCCCGTAATCGTCGCCGAGCTCAACGCCATTTCGACGGCGACATTGACGACCGTCCTTTTGAAGAAAGGCCTCCGCCGCGTCGCCATGCGCGGACCGACGCCTTTCGGCGCAGGGCTAAGCAAACGCATCGTCGGGCGCGCCTTCACGCTCCGCTTCATTCCGGCGCGCGAGGATCTGGCGACGCCGGAATCCTGGTCGTCGCCCCGCTCGACGCGGGCGGCCATCGAGACGATGGAGGCGGGCGACGTCGTTGTGGCGGACGCGATGGGCCTGACCGGCGCCGGCATTTTCGGCGACATTCTTTGCGCGCGGATGCAGAAGCGCGGCCTCGCCGGCCTTGTCACCGACGGCGCTCTTCGCGACGGCGCCGGCGTCGCCGCGACAAGCTTGCCGGTCTGGTGCGCCGGCCTCGCCGCGCCGCCTTCGATCGCCGAGCTCACCTTCGTCGGCTGGGGCGAGCCGATCGGCTGTGGCGGCGTCGCCGTGACGCCCGGCGACGTGATCGTCGCCGACGGCGACGGCGCGGTCGTCATTCCCGAAGCCTATGTCTCCGCCGTGGTCGCGGAAGCCGGCGAGCAGGAGCGGCTCGAGGCTTGGATCATGCGCGAAGTCGAGAAGGGCGCGGCGCTGCCCGGCCTCTATCCGGCGGACGCTGCGACCCGCGCCCGCTACGCCGCGGAAAAGGGCGAAGGATGAGCGTTTCCGCGCCGCTCGTCGCCGCGAAAGCGATGAGCATCCCAGCGCTGGGCCTTGGAACATGGAGCCTGCGCGGACGAGAATGCGCCGCCGCCGTCGCCGAGGCCCTTCGCTTAGGCTACCGCCATATCGACACAGCGGCGATGTACGGCAACGAAAAAGAAGTCGCGCAGGGGCTTGGCGCAAGCGGGATCAAGCGCGACGACGTCTTCATCACGACGAAAGTCTGGTCGAGCGATATCGGCGAGGGCGATTTGCAGCGCTCGGCCGAGGCGAGCCTGGAGCGGTTGCAGATCGCGAGCGTCGATCTCTTGCTGATCCATTGGCCCAATGCGTCGATCCCTTTGAAGGAATCGATCGGCGCGCTTTGCGACGCCAAGAGGCGCGGCTTGACCCGCCACATCGGCGTCTCGAATTTTTCGAGCGCGTTGCTGCGGGAGGCCATGGCGTTCGCGGCCGAGCCGATCGTCGCCAATCAATGCGAATGCTATCCCGGCATGGATCAGGACGAGCTGATCGACGCATGCCGTAAAGCCGGCGTGGCCTTCGTCTCGTACCGTCCGCTCGGCAAAGGCGCAATCCTCCGCAATTCCACGCTGGCGCGCATCGCCGCAGCTCATAAGAAAAGCGCCGCCCAAGTTGCGTTGCGCTGGCATATCCAGAAGGGCCTTGTCGCGATCCCGAAGGCGGCGCGGCGGGAGCATCTTGAAGAGAATTTGGCGATTTTCGATTTCGCGCTGAGCGAGGGCGAGATGCGGGAGATTTCCGCGATAGGGCGAGGCTAGTTTTGAGCGATCCGCCACGCGCCTCCGGCCTCCCGCTCCAACACGGTCGGGCGCAAGCCAAACGGCTCCGGCGTGACGCCCCGAATCCACAGCTCCATGCGCGCGACGTCGACTTCGATAAAAGCGGCGCTTTTCAGATCATGCGCGGTCGGAAAATAGACGTTGTAGGCGTCCTTCCAGTGGCGGTCCTCGGACGCGCGCTCGCGCAACTTGGCGCGGCCGGTCAAGGCGACGTAGGCGTCATCGCTATCGCGCTGAAAGATCAGCGCTGCCTCGCCGGCGCGCCGGATGTCGGACGCCTTGCGCGAACGACCGTCGGTGATGAATCGGATCGTCCAGTCGTCCTCGCCAGGTTCGTTCGGCACGCGCCCCATTGGCCGCGCGTTGAGGCCGCTGGCTTCGTCCAGCGTCGCCAGCCAACAATAGCGCACGCTCGCCATGGTCTTGGCGGCGCCGGCGAGCAGCCGGCCCGTTTCGGCGTTGTCGCCCGTCATTTTGACGCTCCATCGCTCGGGCCGCCCAGCCGTCGCGATGGATGCCACGTGTTGACCGAGAAGTCTAGACTATATAGTCTAAAATGATGGGTCGCCCGCTCTTCGCCAACGCGGACTTTCTCGATGCGGCGCGCGCGCTGGCCAGCGAACGCGGCCCCGCCGCGGTGACGATCGATTCGGTAACGCAGCGTTTAAAGGCGCCAAAGGGCTCGTTCTACTATCGCTTTCCTTCGCGCGACGCGCTGCTCGGCGAATTATGGCTCGAAGCCGTCCTCGCCTATCAACAGGGCTTCGTCGCGGCTATCGAAGCAGGCGACGGGCTCGCCGCCGCGCTTCATACGCCCGCTTGGGCCCGTCGGCATCTGGATGAGGCGCGGCTGCTTTTGCTTTACAGCCGACGCGCCTTTGTCGAGGGCGATTGGCCTGCGACGCTCAAACAAGGCGTGCGCGATCAAGCACAACGCTTTGAGGGCTGCTTGAAGAGCTTTGCGCGACAGGCTTTCGGCCGCGCTGGCGCCACTCAACTCCGCCGCGCCGCCTTCGTGCTGGCGGAAGTTCCGATCGCCGCCGTCAAGCCGCACCTCCAGCGTCG
>DATGHD010000006.1:0-9385 GCA_035308145.1 Roseiarcus sp. | reverse complement strand
GATATGGGCGCAGCAAGGCGTCGTAAGCCTCGACATTGGCGCGGGAATCCGCCGAGGCGAAGAAGCGCCGGAAGGCGTCGTAATCGGGCAGGCGCCGCGCCGCGCAGAGTTTGAGGCGGCCGAGCGCCACATGCGCGCCGTTAAGGTCGACCGCGTCGATGCGGGCCGGGTCGGCGATCAGGTACGAGAGGGCATTGCAGCCGCCGGAAGCGATGGTTATCACGCGGTCTTCGGGGCGAATCTGCAAGGCCTCGAGGTCGACCAAGGGGTCTTCCCAGATCTGCGGATAGACGAGGCGGCGAAAGGCGATGGTGAAGAGCCGTTCTAGCGCCCCGGAGCGCGACAGCGCCTTATGGCGATGGACGGCGCTTCTGAGCCCGCTGGCCGTGGCCCGGCGCAGGGTTGAATTGGATGATCGCAACGTGAGGCCTCCGCTGGCGAAGGGCAATTGAGTGCGGTTAAAAGAGTCGCGTGACGGATGCATGACGGCGGGGCCGCGTCGGGCGGGCGGGAACTTTGAGTGAGACGGCGACCGGCGCGGGACGCAAAGGGTCGGGAGCAGGCATGAGGGTCGAAAAGGCGGTCAACATCGATGATTTGCGCGACATGGCCCGCCGGCGCCTGCCGCGCATCCTGTTCGATTGGATCGACGGCGGCGCGGGCGATGAATCAGCGCTGCGCCAGAGCGTCGAAGGCTTCGCCGCGACGAGGTTCGCGCCGCGCTATCTCGCCAATGTCTCGGCTAGCCATCTCGGCAAGACGCTGTTCGGTCGACAGTACGACATTCCCTTTGGCGTCGCCCCGGTCGGCTACGCCGGCCTCTTCTGGCCGGGCGCCGAGCTCGCGATGGCCGAGGCGGCGCGAAAGGTCAACGCGCCGTTCATTCTTTCTGGCAGCGCCGTCGCCACGATCGAGGAGACCGCCAAGGTCGCTCCGGATCATACGTGGTTTCAGCTCTATCCCGCGCGCGATCAAGCGATCACTCATGATCTCATCGCCAGAGCCGGCGCCGCCGGGCTCGGCGGCCTCGTCTTGACTGTCGATCTGCCCGTCCAAGCCAAACGCGAACGCGACATTCGCAACGGCTTCTCCCTGCCGATTCGCTATAATGCCCGCAACATTTTTGACGGGCTCGGCCATCCGGCCTGGACGATCCAGTGGCTGAGGAACGGCGGCCTGCCGAAAATGGGCTCCTGGGCCGCCTATGCAGGGGAGGACGCCAGCGCCGAACGCGTCGCGACTTTGATGCGCTCGCAGCAACATACGCCGCAAGGGTGGAGCGATTTCGAGCGCTATCGGGCCTTGTGGAAAGGCAAGCTCATCATCAAAGGCCTGCAGCATCCTGACGACGCGGCCCGCGCGCTGGCGCTCGGCTGCGACGGGATCATCGTCTCAAATCATGGCGGCCGGCAATTCGATCGCGGCCCGACGCCGCTCGCCTCGCTGCCGGCGATCAAAAAGGCGGTAGGGGGGAAGATGCCGGTGATGATCGACGGCGGCGTCAGACGCGGCGCCGACGTTCTCGCCGCGCTCGCGCATGGCGCGGACTTCGTCTTTTGCGGCCGCGCGATTCTCTATGGGGCCGCGGCCGCCGGCTTGCCCGGCGCGATGCGCGGCTTCACTATCCTCTCCGACGAGCTTAAGCGCACCCTCGGCCAAATAGGCCTGACGCGTATTGAGGACGTGTCCGGCGACATTTTGTACCGTTGAACATAGAAACGTTCCGTCGTGCTCTTGGTTCTTTGGTTCGATCAACCCATCGCCTTGCGCAAATTTTCATCGACTTTGTCGAGGAAGGCGCCTGTCGAAAGCCATTTCTGCTCGGGCCCGATGAGCAGGGCGAGATCCTTGGTCATGAAGCCGGCCTCGACCGTGTCGACGCAGACTTTCTCGAGCGTTGTGGCAAAGCGCGCGAGCGCATCGTTGGAATCCAACTTCGCGCGATGAGAGAGGCCGCGCGTCCAAGCGAAGATCGAGGCGATGGAATTCGTCGAGGTCTCTCGCCCTTTTTGATGCTCTCGGTAGTGGCGCGTCACCGTGCCATGCGCGGCCTCGGCCTCCACGATCGATCCGTCCGGCGTCATCAAAACGCTGGTCATGAGGCCGAGCGAGCCGAACCCTTGAGCGACCGTGTCGGACTGCACGTCGCCGTCGTAGTTCTTGCAGGCCCAGAGATAGCCGCCTGACCATTTGAGGGCGGCGGCAACCATATCGTCGATCAGGCGGTGCTCATAGGTGAGGCCGGCGGCGGCGAATTTCGTCTTGAACTCAGTTTCGAACGTCTCCTGAAAAATGTCCTTGAAGCGCCCGTCATAGGCCTTGAGGATCGTGTTCTTGGTCGAAAGGTACACCGGATATTTGCGCATCAAGCCGTAGTTCAGCGAGGCTCTGGCGAAATCGCGAATTGAATCGTCGAGATTGTACATGCTCATGGCGACGCCGCTGCCGGGAAACTTGAACACTTCCCGCTCGATCACCCTTCCGTCGGCGCCTTCGAACTTGATGGTCAGGCGGCCCTTGCCGGGAACCTTAAAATCGGTCGCGCGATATTGGTCGCCGAAGGCGTGGCGGCCGATGACGATCGGCTTTGTCCAGCTCGGCACCAGCCGCGGCACGTTCTTGCAAATGATCGGCTCGCGGAAGATCACGCCGCCTATGATATTGCGGATCGTGCCATTGGGGCTCTTCCACATTTCCTTGAGATTGAATTCCTTCACCCGCGCTTCGTCCGGCGTGATCGTCGCGCATTTGACGCCGACGCCGTAAGTCTTGATCGCCTCAGCCGCGTCGATCGTCACTTGGTCGTTGGTCGCGTCGCGACGCTCGATGCCGAGATCGAAATATTTAAGATCAATGTCGAGATAGGGATGGATCAGCTTTTCCCTGATCAGCGACCAGATGATCCGCGTCATCTCGTCGCCGTCGAGTTCGACAACCGGATTCTTGACCTTGATCTTTTCCATCGATGGCTTGCCTCTCGAGGGCCAAAACGCTGCGCCTCGCGCCTATAGCATCGGCGGCGCCGACGGCAAAGCAATCCGCGCCTCGGCTCGTTCTGGCGCTTGGGCGGGTTTGACGGAGCGATTGAAAAGCGCGATAGCGTGGCGGCGGCTCAAGGGGGCTACCATGGTGTCGTTTATCGTCTGGCTGATCGTCGGCGGAATCGCGGGCTGGCTCGCCGGCCAATTGTTCCGAGGCGCCGGGTTTGGCCTGATCGGCAATATCCTCCTCGGCGTTGTCGGCTCGCTGGTCGCCGGATTTCTCCTGCCGCGCCTTGGCGTCGTCATCGGCGGCGGCTTTATCGCCGATGTCGTAGACGCGGCGATCGGCTCGATCATCGTTTTGGCGATCGCCTCGTTCTTCCGCCGCGCTTAAGGCCTCCCCGCGCGCCGATCAATAGCCGACCGTGAAGCGGCGGCGCGAATGAGCCGGCTTCTCGAGCTCGTCCACCAAGGCGATGGCGTAGTCCTCGGCCGAGATGTTGCTTCCCTTGTCGTGGGTCAGCAACTGGTCGTCTCCTAGACGAAATTTTCCCGTGCGCTCGCCCGGCGCGATCACCGCGGAAGGCGAGAGGAAGGTCCAGACGAGCGCCTTTTCTTGGCGAAGAAGATCGAGGAAGTCGCCGCCCGCCTGGGCTTCCGCTTTGTACATCGCCGGGAATTCCGGCGTGTCGATCAATTTCCGGCTCGGCGCGACCTCCAGACTGCCGGCGCCGCCGACGACCAAATAGCGCGGGACGCCGGACGCTTTGACCGCAGCGATCAGTTTCTTCGGATCGCTTTGAGAGAAACGCACCGCGGTGATCGCCGCGTCATGGCCCTTGAGGAGATCGATGAGCTCCTTCTCGTCGGCGACGTCCCCTTTTCTCGCGGCGACGCCCGCGAGGGCGGGGACCTTCTCAGGATTTCGTACGATGGCCGTGACCTGATGGCCGCGGCGGTTGAGCTCGGCGAGCAGGCGCGAGCCGATCATTCCCGTGGCGCCGACAAGAGCGACTTTCATATTGTCCTCGGTTGTTAGGTATGCATAAGTTACCAGATGTCAGAGGAGGGCGAAGCTGTAAAGAAGGAACCTCTCGCTCACCTGGTTGCCTGTCGCAAACCGCTCGTGGAAACGCCATGAAGAACCCGGATCCCTATAACGCGACCTGTCCGACCCGCCTCGTTCTCGACCGTATCGGCGACAAATGGGCGGTGCTGACGCTTGGCCTTCTGCAGGCGGAGCCGGCGCGTTTCAACGAGCTCCGCCGCCGCATCGAGGGCGTCTCGCAAAAGATGCTTTCGCAGACGCTGAAGAGCCTGGAGCGCGACGGACTCGTGCGCCGCCGCGCTTTTCCGACGGTGCCCGTGACGGTCGAATATTCGATCACGCCGCTCGGCCGCACGCTTGGCGCGACCGTGGACGCTTTGCGTGTCTGGGCCGAGGCGCATATCAGCGAGGTGATCGCCGCGCAGCGCCGCTACGATGTGCGCGCCGGCCGAACGGCCGCGTGAAGGCGAGCGACCCGACGTATTGGCGATATGCTGGCCGATCTTCCGCTAACGCCTGCTTTTCCTGAGCAGATTGCGGATTTTTTTAGGCAAGCGCCCGCTCGACTATTGCCGGCAAGAGAAATCGCGGATTAATATTTCTTTGATTGTGAAAGATTCGGTCGGCGCGTTCACGTTTCTACATTCGTGAGACAGCGATGAAGCCGAATGCCGATGTGGCCATGGGGCTGGCCGGGCTATTGGAATGGTCGGAGCCGATTATCTTCGATCGATTGCTGGAGGCCTATAGGGCGCGGCTCGGCGCCGGAGCGACCTCCTGGAGCCTGGCGCGGCTGCATGCCCGCGCCTGGCGGGCGGCGATCAGCGGCGACATGGCGCGGTTCGAGACCGCGCGCTGGGACCTCGCCGACGCGCTGGTTCAAAGCAGCCTGCACGATAGCGACGCCGCCGACGCCGACGCCGAGATCATGATCGAATTGCTCGACATCGTGATGGCGCGGTATCAACGCTCGACCAGCGTCGCGCGTTCGTACCATCTCGCCCTGATCGCGCTCGCCGGCCGCCTGTCGCCGACGCCCGCTCTGTCCGCGTGACGCGCCGTAGCTAAAGCTCGTCCCGCCGCCAGACGCGGTTGCGTTCATAAAAGAATGGCCGCGGGCGGTCGATGCGCATGCCGGACTTCATCGCGTCGGCAAGCTCGCCAAGCACGATGCGGGTGATCGCCGGCAGGTCGAGACGGGTCGCCTCGTCAAGGGGCATCCAGACGAGTTCGACAAGTTCGGACGTCGGGCTGACGACGCCGTCTTCTTTGTGGACGATGAGCGAGGCATCCGCGACGAGAAAGCGGGTGTCGAAGCGCTTCGGCCGGCGCGGCGGCGTGATGGCTCGCGCGATAAAATCCAGCCTATCGAGCGCCGGCGCGATATTTGCCGCCGCGAAACGCGCCCAGCCGCCGCCCGGCGCGACAGGATGAGCCTTTTCGACGCGAACGCCGAGCGCCAGGCCCGTCTCCTCGAAGGTCTCGCGGATGGCGGCGAGCGCCAGAGCGCGGCCGAGATGCGGTGAGGGCCGGCGCGGCCGGGCGTCGAGCTTTTCTTCAACGGCCGCGGCAAGCGGCGAAGCGACCCGCATCAGCCGGTCGCCGGGCTCGACGCGCCCGCCCGGAAAGACGAATTTGCCGGGCATGAATTTGTGGTCGGCGTGACGGCGACCCAGCAGGACTTTCGCGCCGCCCTTTGAATGATCGAGGATGATCAGCGTCGCCGCGTTGCGCGGGCGCACGTTCGGCCATTTGCGTTCGCGCCCTTCCTCGGTCAGGGCCCTGGCGTAGGCGTGCTCGCTTGCGTCAGCCAAGATCGTCCTCGTGGCCGCCGAAGCCGTGCATGCGCAAGGCCCATTGATAGCCGACCAGCGCGCCTTTCACGCGCGGCAAAATCGTCAGCGACAAGCCGAGCGTGACCCAGAGCCAGATGAACGCGCCGAGCCACATCGGCGATTGCGGCCAAAGCTCCTCGGCGACGAGTACGCCGCCGACCACGATATGGCCGACGATCAGCATGGTGATGTAGGGCGGCGCGTCGTCGGCACGCTGATGGTAGAGCGCCTCGCCGCAATTGGGACAATGCGGGGTCACTTTGAGATAGGCGCGGAAGAGCTTCCCCTCGCCGCAATTCGGGCAATGGCCGAAGAAGCCGCGTCGTACCGCGAGACCGAGGTCGCGCTTTTCGCCGGCGTCGGCCGCAACCGGCGCAGTGCTGTTCATCGCCGCGATCCCTTTCGCGCCCGCCGCCCGTCGAAGAATTCCTTGACTCGCTTCTTGCCCAGGCCTTCCGAAATCATCTCGAAGCGCAAGGCGCCGGCGAAGGGCGTAGTCTCGACGAGCTTGACCTCGACGTCGTCGCCAAGCCGGAACGTCTCGCCGCTGCGCGATCCGACCATCGCCCGCGCGCCTTCCTCGAAGCGAAAATATTCATCGCCGAGACTGGCGGCCGGAATGAAGCCGTCGGCGCCGTTCTCGGCGAGGCGTACGAAGAGGCCGACGCGGGTGACGCCGGCGACCCGCGCCTTGAACGTTGCGCCGATATGTTCGCTCATAAAGGCGGCGATGAGGCGGTCGGTCGTCTCGCGTTCGGCCGCCATGGCGCGGCGCTCGGCGGCGGAAATACGCTCGGCGATGTCGGCAAGCTCGCCGGGCTTCGCCTCGGGCGCGCCGTCGGCCCCGAGCGCCAGCGCGCGGATCAAAGCCCGATGAACGATAAGATCGGCGTAGCGGCGAATCGGCGAAGTGAAATGGGCGTAGCGCCGAAGGTTCAGGCCGAAATGGCCGTAGTTCTCGTGCGCGTATTCGGCCTGCGACTGCGAGCGCAAGACGACTTCGTTGACCAAAGCTTCGTGCGGCTCGCCTTTGACGCGGGCGAGCACGCCATTGAATTGCGCCGGCCGCACGCGCTCGCCCTTGGCGAATTTGACGCCGATCGTCGCGAGAAACTCGTTTAGATCGTTGAGCTTCTCGAGCGAGGGCGCGTCATGGGCGCGATAGATCAGGCTCGCCTTGGCGGCCTCCAAGGATTCGGCCGCCGCGACATTGGCGAGGATCATGAATTCCTCGATCAGGCGATGCGCGTCGAGCCGCTCCGGCCAGATCACGCGGGCGAGCGAGCCGTCCGGATTGAGGATGAGCTTGCGTTCGGGCAAATCGAGATCGAGCGGCCCGCGTCTGGCGCGCTCGATCTTGATCGCCTCGTGGGCCGCATAGAGCGGCTTCAGCACGGTCTCGACGAGTGGCGCGGTAACCTCGTCCGGCCTGCCGTCAATGGCGCGCTGGGCCTGCTCATAAGCGAGCCTGGCCTTCGAGCGCATCATCACGCGATGGAAGGAATGTTTTAGCTTGCGGCCTTCGCGATTGATCGTCATGCGCGCGGCGAGCGCCGGGCGATCCTCGTCGGGCCTTAGCGAGCAAAGATCATTGGAGATGCGCTCCGGCAGCATCGGCACGACGCGGCCCGGAAAATACACCGAATTGCCGCGCTCCAGCGCTTGCTTGTCCAGGGCTGAGCCCGGCCCGACGTAATGGGCGACGTCGGCGATGGCGACGGTCAGGATGAAGCCGCCTTGATTGGCGGGATCTGGATCAGGCGCGGCGTGAACCGCGTCGTCATGATCCTTGGCGTCGATGGGATCGATGGTGACGAGCGGCAGCTTTCGCCAATCCTCGCGATGATCCATGCCGGCGGGACGGGCCGCCTCGGCTTCAGCGAGCGCCGCCGGCGAGAAGAGATAAGGGATTTGATGGGTGGCGATGGCGATCAGGCTGATCGCGCTCTCCGATTTCAACGAGCCGAGCTTTTCGGCGACCCGCGCGGTCGGCAGGCCGAAGCGGCCCTCGCGGATCGGCTCCAACGCGACAAGATCGCCTTCCGCCGCCCCTTCGTTCATTCCGGAAGGTACGAAGAATTCCTCCCTCGCGCGCTTGTCGACCGGCGAAACCCGGCCGCCGCCTGGCGCTTCATGGTAGACGCCGAGCACGCGGGCCTTGGCCTTGTCGATGATCTTGACGACGCGGCCGGTATAGGCGGGCTCGCGCGGGCCAGCGTCGGCGTCGAAAGCGACGCGCAGCAGAACGCGGGCGCCCAAAGCCGGCGCTGCGCCGCGCTCGGCTTTGTCGCGCGGGCGGCGAAGAAGAATGCGCGGGGCCTCGTCGGCCTCGCTCCAGTCGACGGGCTTGGCGATCATCTCGCCGTCGCGGTCGCGCCTAACGACGTCGGCGACGACCATCGCCGGCAATCGGCCCTGGGCGTGAAAGGTTTTGCGCTCCCGCGCAATTGCGCCTTCGGCCTGCAGCTCCTTGAGCATCGCTTTAAGCTCGGCCTTGGCCGGGCCCTTGACGCCGAAGGCGCGGGCGATGTCGCGCTTGCCGATGCGGTTAGGGGTCTTGGCGCCTTCAGGGGCCTTTTCGCCGGCGATAAAGGCGAGAACTTCGTCGCGGGAGGGCAGGGCGCCCGTTTGCTCAGGCGACGGTTTTGCGCGCTCTTTGCGCGCTTGTTTCATATGTGTTGTCAATTCATTGTCTTTGAGAATGGGATTTTCGGAATCGGCGGCGCTTCGGCCGCTTTCCTTCCGCCTATATCATGGCGGAAGGCGGCGGATGCAAGGCCGAGGACGCCGCTGGCGACCGATGCGGGTGGATTTGGAAAAGGCCTGGATCGCAAGGAAATGGCGCGGATCACGCAAATTGTGATACCGAAAAATCTTTTATTTTCAATGCGCCTCTCTCGCTAAGACCAAGCTTTTCCAAATTTCTATCTTGGGCGTTTTGAGCGATTTCAACGGGTTATGCGCGAAAAAATTTGGAAACCGTTTTTTCGCGCGTTGAAGCCGGTTTTGGACGCTCCGCCGCGCTTGCAACGCAAAACCGGAACACTCGCGATCATATTGTGGGAGGCCGAGTTCGGAAAGAAATTGTCGGGCTCACCAGATACGACACTCCGACGCGAGGCGGATTTTCTCATGGCTTGCGATGACAGACGCGCGAAACGCGCCCTATCGCTCCCCGCAAATGACGGCGATCAAATGTTTCCGCGGCGCAATCTTTCCAGGAGGTCTTAATGCCGGAGAACGCGGGTTTCGATCCCTTGGCGCTGCCGGAGAGCAACGCCACGAGTTATCCTGAACCGTACCGAGCGGCGAACCAGCGGCGGTGGAACCGCCGCCTCGGCGATCACGCCAAGCTGAAAAACTTCGGGGTCAATCTCACGCGCATCCCGCCAGGCGCCCAATCCTCAGCGCGCCACGCCCATTCGCGGCAGGACGAGTTCATCTATGTTCTCAAAGGCGAAGTCGAATTGGAGAGCGACGCCGGCGTCGAGCCGCTCAAAGCCGGCATGTGCGTCGGCTTT
>DATGHD010000005.1:0-18008 GCA_035308145.1 Roseiarcus sp. | reverse complement strand
CGCCCCATGCGCGGTCAAGCAGTAGAAACAATGGTTCTCGGACGAAACGACGACGGCGATCATCTCCCGCTCCAGCTTTGAAAGGCCGGAAGGCGCCAGCATCAGGTCGTTGTAGAAGGCCGCGAAGGCTTCAAGCTTGGCCATGTCGTGGGCGTAGGCGGTCAGGACATTGGGCACGAAGCCGAGTTTCTCGCGACATTTGTCGAAATAGGCGGCCATGGCGGGGGTGAACTCGGCCGGCGCCAGCGCGAGCGCGGTCACTTTCTCGTCCGGCTTCTTTTTCGTGCTGGTCTTGGCCATTGCTGCGCCCTTTTTGTTGACGACGACGCGCATCATAGACGGCGGCGCGGCAGCGGCGAAGGGCGGGCCGCGGCTCCCGCTTGGCCGGCGGGACTGACGAGGGCGAGCAAGCCGGGGCGGCGCGCCGCCCCCTCCTTGATCTGGCGCTTCGCGCGATCTTTTCCCGCGAGAGCGGGACAAAGGTACGTCTCGTCAACCGGCTAAATCGTCAGGTTTTGAAGCGGATGGACGCCATGCGTCCGCTTTCGTCACGCCGCTACTGCGTAACGCACCGCGAGGCCATAGGCCACGACGCGCTGGAGAGCGACGCCGTCAATATCAGCGCCAACCACGCCGTCGATTTTGAAATCAACCCCGACGATTGCGTCGGCGCCGCAGTCTTCAGCCTCGCAGATCAGCGCCTTCAAGGCGGCCTCGCGTTCGGCTTCGCTGCGAACGGCGCCGGCGCCGCGCCAGGCGCCGACCGCCTTGATGCGGCCGATCGCTCGAACCTGGCGACCATCTTCCAATTCCTGGCTGTGACTGACCTGCATAACTCGTGACCCAACTCTTTTCGTGTCTCTGAAAGTCCGCAGAGATAATCTGCGGCTCTTTACGCAAAGTTTAACGAATCCAACAATCTCAAGCTTGTTGCGCCGGTCCGCGGATATGGTGAATCCGATGGGAGATCGACTTAAACGTTACGGGATGGGCGGATGACGCTCTAAAAAGCAAAAGGCGGCGACGCCTCCGGCGCCGCCGCCTTTTAAAAAACGCCTTCGATCAGGCCGATTGGCTGGCCGCTTCAGCGGCCTGCTGCTTCTCGAGGTCAGCCCCGGTCTGCTGATCGACGGCCCGCATTGACAGGCGGATCTTGCCGCGATCGTCGAAGCCTAAGAGCTTCACCTTGACCTTGTCGCCTTCCTTAACGACATCGGTCGTCTTGGCGACCCGGCCCTTGGCGAGCTGCGAAATGTGAACCAGCCCGTCGCGCGAGCCGAAGAAATTCACGAAGGCGCCGAAGTCGACGGTCTTGACGACGGTGCCGTCGTAAATCTGGCCGACTTCCGGATCGGACGCGATCGACTTGATCCAGTTCACCGCGGCCTTGATCTTGGCGCCGTCGGCGGACGCGATTTTCACCGTGCCGTCGTCCTCGATATTGATCTTGGCGCCGGTCTTCTCGACGATTTCGCGGATCACCTTGCCGCCCGAGCCGATCACTTCGCGTATCTTGTCGGTCGGGATTTTCATCGTCTCGATGCGCGGGGCAAATTCGCCGAGTTCTGAGCGCGAGCCTGAAAGCGCCTTGCCCATCTCGCCGAGGATATGCATCCGGCCGTCCTTCGCCTGGGCGAGCGCGACCTTCATGATCTCTTCGGTGATGCCGGCGATCTTGATGTCCATCTGCAGTGAGGTGACGCCTTCGGTTGTGCCGGCGACCTTGAAATCCATGTCGCCGAGGTGGTCCTCATCGCCAAGAATGTCGGAAAGCACCGCGAAGCGCTTGTCTTCGAGGATAAGGCCCATTGCGATGCCCGCGGTTGGCCGCTTCATCGGCACGCCAGCGTCCATCAGCGCGAGCGACGAGCCGCAGACCGTCGCCATAGACGATGAGCCGTTCGACTCGGTGATCTCCGAGACGACGCGGATCGTATAGGGGAACTCGGCCGCAGTCGGCAGCATCGGATGGATGGCGCGCCAGGCGAGCTTGCCATGGCCGATCTCACGACGGCCCGGCGAGCCCATGCGGCCCGTCTCGCCGACTGAATAGGGCGGGAAATTATAGTGGAGCATGAAGCGCTCCTTATAGGTTCCCTCCAGACTGTCGACATATTGCTCGTCTTCGCCGGTGCCGAGGGTCGCCACGACCAGCGCCTGCGTCTCGCCGCGGGTGAACAGCGCCGAGCCATGGGTGCGCGGCAGCACGCCGACCTGCGCCAGGATCGGCCGCACGGTGGTCAGGTCGCGCCCGTCGATGCGGCGCTGATGATCGAGGATGTTCCAACGCACGACCTTGGCCTGCGCCTCATGGAAGGCCTCGGCGATCTCTTCCTTGGTGAATTTCGCTTCGCCGCCCTCCGGCGCGAGCGCTTCAGTCAGCTTGGCTTTCGCCGCGTCGACGGCGGCGTAGCGCTGCTGCTTGTGGGTGATCGCGTAAGCGGCGCGGAGATCGGCTTCGCCCATGTCGAGGACCGCCTTGAGCGCGGCGGACTTATCGGCGGCCACTAACTCGCGCGGCTCCTTGGCGGCTTTCTCCGCGAGACGAATGATCGCTTGGATGACCGGCTGGAAGCCTCTATGCCCCTCCATGACGGCCTGGAGCATCGTCTCTTCGGAGAGTTCCTTGACCTCGGATTCGACCATCAGCACGGCTTCGCCCGTGCCGGCGACGACGAGGTCAAGCAACGATTCCTTCATCTCGTCGATGGTCGGATTGACCTTCAGCTGCCCGCCGACATGGCCGACGCGCGCCGCGCCGATCGGGCCCATGAACGGAATGCCGGAAAGGGTCAGCGCGGCGGAGGCGGCGACTATGCCCAACACATCCGGATCATTTTCGAGGTCATGGCTGAGAACGGTCACGATGACCTGCGTGTCGCAGCGAAAGCCGTCGGGGAACAGGGGTCGGATCGGCCGATCGATCAGGCGCGAGACCAAAGTCTCGCGATCCGACGGACGTCCCTCGCGCTTGAGATAGCCGCCGGGAATGCGTCCGGCCGCGAAGGCTTTCTCTTGATAGTTGACGGTGAGCGGGAAGAAATCGACGCCGGGCTTCGGCTCTTTCATCGCCACCACGGTCGCGAGGACGGTGGTCTCGCCCCAGCTTGCAAATACCGCGCCGTCGGCCTGGCGCGCGAGACGGCCGGTCTCTAGTACGAGCGGGCGGCCGCACCAATTGAGTTCTTCACGTTGAATGTCGAACATGGTTGTTCATCTTTCGATCTTGACGAAAGCAAAACGGCCATGCGCAAGACGGCAAGAGGCTGGACGCCACATCCGCTTAAAGCGGAAGGTCCAGCCGCTGGCGATCCTGCCATGGCGCGTCGCTTTCATTCTTCTTCAAGGAAGGCGACCCCATGCCGCCGTCCCCAGTCTCTGACAATCGTCGATGCCTTAAGGTCAGCGCCGAATGCCCAGCCGCTCGATGAGCGACTTATAGCGAGCTTCGTCCTGCCCCTTCACATAATCAAGAAGCGTGCGGCGCTGCGAGACCATCTTGAGCAGGCCCCGGCGCGAATGATTGTCCTTCACATGCGATTTGAAATGTTCGGTGAGATTGGTGATCCGCTCGGTAAGGATCGCGACCTGCACCTCCGGCGAACCCGTATCGCCGGCCTTCAAAGCATATTCCTTCACGAGCGCTTGCTTGCGCTCAACGCTGATCGACATCGGGCTTCCTTTCGTTCTTGGGAAGGCGCAACACTTTGTGTACGCGCGCCTTGGCGAGGCAGGCCTGAAAAGCCCGTAACGCCAGTCACGCGGCCGCGCCGGGATGTCGTCCAGCACGGTCGCGGGGGATTTGCGAGGCGCATCCGCCTCGCGGGCGCCCTTATACAGGAAAGAGGCGGAAGCGCCAGAGGTTTATCGGGCGCCACCGCGACGGTCTTCGCGCCTTCTTAAGCAAGCTTCACCAATTGCTTGCCGAAATTTCGGCCCTTCAACATGCCGATAAAGGCCTCGGGCGCGCTTTCCAGCCCTTCTGAGATTGTCTCGCGATAGCGAATGTGGCCGGCCGCGACATGGCCGGCAAGTTCGGCGAGCGCGGTTGGCCAGAGCGCCAGGTGATCGGAGACGATGAAGCCTTCGACCTTAATCCTCTTGGTCAGCATCATGCGCAAATCAACCGTCGGCGTCGGGCCGCCGTCGTAGGAGGCGATGAGCCCGCAGATCGCGACGCGCGCGAAATCATTGAAGCGCTGCGCCGCGGTCTCGAACGGGACGCCGCCGACATTCTCGAAGAGGCCATCGACGCCTTTGGGCAGCGCTGCGTTCAGTTGGTCAACGAAATTCGGCGATTTGTGATCGACACAAATGTCATAGCCAAGTTCGTCGCGCGCATAGGCGCATTTCTCAGCGCCGCCGGCGACGCCGATCGCCGTCGCGCCGGCGATCTTGGCCAGTTGCCCAACGACGCCGCCGACTGCTCCTGTCGCGGCGGTGACGACGATTGTCTCGCCTTTCTTCGGCGCAATGATCTTGTTGAGACCGTACCAAGCGGTGACGCCCGGCATGCCCACCGGGCCGAGAAAGGCCTGAAGCGGAATGCGCGAAGCGTCGACAACCCGGATATCGCCGCCATCGCTCAAGGAATAGAGCTGCCAGCCGCCCATGCCGACGATCTTGTCGCCTGGCTTGAAGCGCTGATTGTTTGACGCGACGACCTCGCCCACCGTGCCGCCGCCCATCACGACGCCCAGCTCCTGTGGTCTGGCGTAGGATTTGGCGTCGTTCATGCGGCCGCGCATATATGGATCGAGCGAAAGATAGAGATTGCGGACAAGGACTTGGCCTGGCCCAGGTTCGGCGGCGCTTGTCTCGATCAGCTTGAAATTGCGCGGCTCGGCGGCGCCGGTCGGCCGTGAGTCGAGAATAATTTGCTTGTTGGCGGGCATGGCGTTTCCTCCCTCTCCCGTGGGCCGTCGCCTATCGGACCTGTCCCGCTTTATTGCTTGAAGGTGTTGCAGGAATCGATCTGGCCGCTCTGCAACCCTGCGGTCAGCCATTTCTGCCGCATCGCCGCTGAGCCGTGGGTGAAACTGTCCGGCACGGCATAGCCTTGCGCCGCCGTCTGCAGGCGGTCGTCGCCGATCGCCTGAGCGGTCGCCACCGCCTTTTCGACGTCGCCCGGATCCAGGATGCGCCATTCCTGATTGGCGTTGTACGCCCAGACGCCGGCTAGGCAGTCGGCCATCAACTCCACGCGGACGGACAGCGCATTGGCCTGCGTGCGGTTCACCTGGGCCTTGGCGTTGTCGACCTTGCCGAGGATCCCCATCAGGTTTTGCACGTGATGGCCGATTTCATGGGCGATCACATAGGCGTAGGCGAAATCGCCGCCGCCGCCGTATTTCGTTCGCATGTCGTTGAAGAACGACATGTCGAGATAGACCTTCTGATCGTTGGGACAATAGAACGGGCCCATCGCCGCCTGGGCCTGGCCGCAGCCGGAACGGGTCGCGCCGCTATAAAGAACGAGCTTCGGGTCGGTGTATTGAACGCCTTTCTGCTCAGGCAGGATTTTTGTCCAGACGTCCTCGGTCTGTCCGAGAATCTTCGCCACGAAATGGCGCATCGGATCGTTCTGGGCGACCGGCTGGGCCTGCCGCGCGGGCGTCTGCGCCGGCGTCTGATAAGCGACGCCGTTGCCGCCGCCGGTCAGGATCTGCGCGCCGCCAAGGAGAATGCGGGGATCGATGCCGGTGAAATAACCGATGGCGAGGATGATCAGGATCGCGCCGATGCCGAGACCGCCGCCGCCCCCGCCGATCGAAAAGCCGCCGCCTCCGCCCTCGCCGCGGCGATCCTCAATATTGGTCGATTCGCGCGATTGCTCCCATTCCATGGCCGCCTCCGGGAGCGCCAGCCGCCGCTCACTCAAAGGGCCTTTTAGCAAAGCGCGGCGCGGCTGAGTAGGGGAATGCGGCAAGCGTTCCTTAACTCAAAATCGCTAGGACGGCGGGGGAACTTAAGAAACGCTTATGTTCGTCGCGCCGCGCCACCAAGAGGACTTGCCGCCCAGCGATGCGCGATGGGCGCGGGACCCCTATCCGGACTATGTCGCGGAAGTGAACCGCTCGATCGCCTTCAGCGGGGCGAAGCAGGATTTTTTCATCGCCGGCAAAGCGAAGCGACTGATCGATCTTCTCCGCCGACGCGGCCAGGATCCTGCCGCGACGCGCCTCCTCGACATCGGCTGCGGCGTCGGCCTCCTCCATCCGCCGTTGATGTCTGAGCTTGCCGCGGTCGTCGGCGTCGACGTCGCCGCAGACGCCTTGGCGAGCGCGCGCGCCGCAAATCCGGGGGTTCGTTATGAAGCCTACGACGGCGCTCACCTGCCCTTCGAGAATGAAGCTTTTGACGCGGCCGTCGCGATCTGCGTGATGCACCACGTTCCGCCGACGCAATGGGAGGCCTTCGTCGCCGAGGCTTTTCGCATTGTGCGCCCCGGCGGCCTCTTCATGGTTTTCGAGCATAATCCCTGGAACCCGCTTACCCGTCTGGCGGTCGCGCGCTGCGCCTTTGACTACGACGCGGTTCTCCTGAGCCCGCTGCGCCTCGCCGGCCTGTTGCGCCATGGCGGCTTTAAGGACGTCGGGCGTGAATTCATGTTTTTCACGCCGTTTTCCGCCGCGCCCGTCCAAAAGGCCGAGCAGAGCCTGCGCTGGTGCCCCGTCGGCGCGCAATATGTGGCGTTCGGCCGACGCGGCTGATCTTAGCGCTTTGGCGTATGCCTTTCTTAAGCCTTTGCCGGTCTACTGATGGCGCCATTCACGTCGCGCAATCGTGGCCATGAAGCCCGTCTATTCAATCGTCATTCCAGTCTACAACGAAGAGGCGGTTCTGCCGATCCTGCTTCGCCGTCTCGACGGTCTCATCGAGCAATTTGACGCTCCGGCCGAGGTCATCTTCGTCGACGACGGCTCGAGCGATACGAGCGCGATCGTCTGCGAGGCCAAGGCGCGCGCGGATCATCGCTATCGCTACGTGCGCTTGTCGCGGAACTTCGGTCACCAGATCGCCATCACCAGCGGCATGGATCTCGCCGCTGGCGACGCCGTGATCGTGATGGACGCCGATTTGCAGGATCCGCCCGAGGTCGTCCTTGAAATGATCTCCCAGTGGAAACGGGGCTATGAGGTGGTCTGCGGCGAGCGCCTTTCGCGGGCCGGCGAAAGCTCGTTCAAGAAAGCGACCGCCGATCTTTTCTATCGGCTCATCGCGAACCTGTCGCCGGTCGCTATTCCGCGCAATGTCGGCGACTTCCGATTGGTCGACCGCAAAGTCGTCGACAGTTTTCGCGCCATGCCGGAGCGCGATCGCCTGGTCCGGGGCATGTTCGCCTGGCTCGGCTTCAAGCAGACGGTGGTGCAATTCCATCGCTCGCCACGCGCCGCCGGAGAAACGAAATATCCGCTCCGCAAGATGGCGCGGCTCGCGGTCAACGGTCTTGTGTCCTTTTCCGACGCGCCGCTGCGCGTCGCGCTCTGGGCCGGCATGGGCGTTTCGATGATGGCGATGCTCTATGCCGCGTGGGTCATCGCGATGTGGGCGGCGCACGCCGATCTGGTGCCGGGCTGGAGCTCGACAATCATCGTCGTGGCCTTCCTGGGCGGCGCCAATATGATGATGACCGGCGTCATGGGGCTCTATGTCGGGCGCATTCACGCCGAGGTGAAGAACCGTCCCCTTTATATCGTCGACAAAATGATCGGTTTCGACAACGAAGCCGCCGCGAAGGCGGAACCTTCACGCAAAATCGCTTTGGTGGGCTCGTGAGGGCGACGGCGCCCAGCGCCGCGGGATCGCAAGCGTCGCTGGATCAAATCGTACGCTTTACGATCGTCGGCTGCGCCTCGGCGCTCCTCTACCTTGTTCTGACGATCGCGCTCCAGCGATCCGGCGCCGCCCTGGCGGCGGCCTCGCTCGTCGCCTATGTCGCCAGCGGCGCATTTTCTTTTTTCGGTCACCGCGCCTTCACCTTCGCCTCGCGCGGCGCGCTCTTCGTTGAGGCCGCGCGCTTCGCCGCGCTCAATCTTGCCGGGCTCGCCGTCGCCTTAGGGACGCCGATCGTGCTCACGGATCGCCTCGGCTTCCCCTTGATTTTCGCCGTGCTCGTCAGCTGCGTGATCGCGCCCATCGCCAATTACCTCGCCATGCGAAGCTTGGTCTTCTACCGCGTTCGACACGACGCCCACCCCGCGCAATGACCGCGAGCGGCGAACTTGCGGCCGGCGCTCGCGTCGCGGCTGACGTCGAATGGCGGCGGCGCCTTAAGGCGGCCTCGCTCGCGCTCTCGCCGGCCTTGGCGGTTCTCGCCGTCGCTGTGCTGCTGCAGGCGCGCGGAAGCCTCACCGACGACATATCGTGGCTGATCACGCTCAGCGAAAAGACGCTGGACGGACAAAGGCCGTACGTCGATTTCATCGAGGTCAATCCGCCGGCGTCGATCTTTCTTTATGTGCCCGCTGTCGCGATGGCGCGCCTCCTTGCGGTCTCGCCTGAATTCATGGTGAGCCTCTTCTGTTTCCTCGCTATCGGCGCAAGTCTCGCGCTTTGCGCGGGGGCGCTTCGGCATACCGCGGCGTTCAAAAAGGCGGGGCCGCTCGGGCTAGCGAGCGCCGTCGCCGTCCTGGCGATCCTGCCTGCTCATGAATTTGCCCAACGCGAGCATCTGGCGATCATCGCTGGGCTGCCCCTTTTTGCGGCGCTCGCCGCGCGCGCGAGCGGCGCTGAAGTCGGCGTTGGCCTGCGGACGCTGGCGGCGCTCGGCGCCGGCGTCATGGTGGCGATCAAGCCGCATTTCGCTCTCATGATCGTCGCGACGCTTCCCTATTTCGCGTGGCGCGTCGGTTGGCGGTCCCTCGTCGCTTCCCTCGAACTTTATGTCGTCGCCGCGGTCTGCGCGCTCTATTTGACCGCGATCGTCGTCTTCTTTCCCGAATATATCGAGAAGATCGCGCCGCTCGTCGTCGCCGTCTACGTGCCCGCGCGCGATCCTTTGCTCGTCTTGGCAGAGGGCGTCGCGGTCAAGGTCTGGTGCCTCTTCGCCGGCTTTCTCCTCGTTACGGCGCGCCGTAAGATCGGCGATCCCCTGATCGCCACTCTGGCGCTGGCCTCCTGCGGCGCGCTGCTTGTCTATCTCGCGCAAGGCAAAGGCTGGCCCTATCAGTCGTACCCTGCGATCGGGCTGATGGCGCTCGCGCTGGGGCTGGCGTTGTCGAGCGATAGACGCGACGTCCGACAGCTCGTTGCGAGCGTCGGAATCTTCATCCTTCTTATCGCGGCGACGCTGATCGATCTTGTCGTTATCAACTATCTGTTCTTCTTCGCCTTGCCCCTCGGCGTCGCGGCTATTGCGCTGCAAGCGCTCGGCGCCCTTTCACCGCGCTGGCGCCCCGTGATTGCGTCCTTGTCGGAGCTGGCGCTCGCCGGCGTCTGCGCCATGGCCTATCTGTGGTTCATGGAGATCCATGGCGCTTCTCTGTGGCTTCTCCATCTCTATCCGCCGTCGCCTCTCGAACAGGCTGCTGCGACGCTCAAGCCTCACCCGACCGTCCTGTCGATAACACAGCGTCTCGAGGTCGGCCCTCCGTTTGCGCGTCGGATCGGCGGCGTCTGGGCGCAGCGCGTCGGGGCCCTCTGGCTCACTTCCGGCGCCAGGCGAATCATCGCCGACAGCGGCGACGATCCGGCGGTGATCGCGAGGATGCAGCCCTACCTCCGGCTCGATCGCGACATGCTCATCGATGATATCAATCGAAATCGTCCGGACATCGTCGTCATCAGCAATCGCTACGGCGAATACCGCAATTGGGCCTTCGCCGATCCGCTCATCGCCGCCGCGCTCGCCGACTATCAGCTCTACGCCTCCGACGACGCGGCGGACGGAAAAACGTTTCTCTATGCGCGCGCAAGTCTGATCGGCTTGCGGCCAAGCCTCAGCGACGAGGCCGCAGGCGCGGGGGACGCGCGATGAGCGAGCGGGCCGCGCCGATCGCGATCGACCGCAGCGTCGCCGTTGCGGCGAGCGGCGCGACGCGCGAGCGGCTCGCCCTCGCGCGCGTTCTTTGGCCGGCCGCGGCAGTTCTGGCCGCGGCGGCGGCGGTCCAAATCTGGGTCGGGACGCCGAGCGATGTGTCCTGGCTCATCACGCTCTGCGAGAAAATCCTCGCCGGAAATAAGCCCTACGTTGACTTCATCGAGGTCAATCCGCCGGCCTCGATCTTCCTCTATATGCCGGCGACTTGGGCCGCGAAAGCGCTCGGCGTCTGGCCGGAACTCATGGTCGCCGCCTCGGGCTTCGCCGCGATCATTGCGAGCCTGGCGCTTTGCGCGGCCGTTCTCGCCCCTGCCGGGCTGACGGCGCGTCTCGGTCCGCTGGGTCTGGCCTTCGCTACCGCGGTGATCGCTCTTCTGCCGGCCTGCGCCTTCGACCAGCGGGAGCATCTCGCCGTCCTTGCCGGTCTGCCCCTATTCGCCGTGCTGGCGGCGCACGCTTCCGGCGCCACGACCGAATGGGTCTTGCGCCTGCTTGCCGGTCTTGGCGGCGGCGTCATGGCGTCGATCAAGCCTCATTTTGCGCTGATGGTCGTCGCGATGCTTCCCTATCTTGCCTGGCGGCTTGGACCGCGAGAGCTCATCGCTTCGGTTGAACTCTACATCGCAGCGCTGGTCGCGGCCCTCTACGCGCTGACCGTTTTCCTGTTCATTCCGGCCTATGTCGACAAAGCGGCGCCGCTGGTCGCGGCGGTCTATCTGCCGCAGCGCGCATCCTGGATCGCGCTCGCGGCCAATCCTGGACTGATCGCCTGGCTGGTCATCGGCCGTTACGTGATCCTGCTCGGCAAAGGCCGGCTGCTCGATCCCTTGATCGCCACGCCGGCTCTCGCCTCGATCGGCGCTCTCCTCGCGTTTCTCGCGCAAGGCAAAGGTTGGCCCTACCACGCCTATCCGGCGGTCGCGCTGATTGCGTTGGCGATTGTCCCGACGCTCGAGGACGCGACGCGAACGTCCTGGCGCGCACGATTGGCGACGCCAAAGGTCGGCTGCGCGGCTGCGCTTGCTCTGGCGTTCATCTACTTTTGTCAGACGCCGCGGTTCGACAGCCCGCCGTTGCAACGCCTCGTCGCTTCGCTCGCGCCGCATCCAAAACTTCTCGCGATCGGCGGCGACATCGCGCTGGGCCATCCGCTTACGCGCGAAGTCGGCGGGATCTGGGTCGGGACCACGCCGTGTCTATGGATCACCGACACGATCTACTATTGGCGCCAGCAAGGGGAACTCGACGCCGCGGCCGAAGCGAGATACGCGCCCTATCTTCGCGGCGACCGCGAAACGTTGATCAACGACATCAAAGCCAACCAGCCGGACGCCATTCTGGTCGCCGACAAGGATTGGAAGCGCTGGGCCTTCACCCATGCCGATGTCGCCGCCGCCCTCGCCGACTACGCGCCGCTCGGCGTCGTCGATGAGGTGACGGTTTACGGACGCAAACCGGAACTACGCCTCAATAGCGATAGTGATCGGCCTTGAACGGCCCCGTCTGCGGCACGCCGAGATAGGCCGACTGTTGTTCGGTCAGCTTGGTCAGCTTGACGCCGATCTTGGCGAGATGCAGCGCCGCGACCTTCTCGTCCAGATATTTCGGCAATGTATAAACCTTCTTCTGGTACTGACCCTGCTTGGTCCAAAGCTCGATCTGCGCCAGCGTCTGATTGGTGAAGGACGCCGACATCACGAAAGAAGGATGGCCGGTGGCGTTGCCGAGATTGACGAGGCGGCCTTCCGACAAAAGGATGACCCGCTTGCCGTCAGGAAATTCGATTTCGTCGACCTGCGGCTTGACGTTGTGCCACTTGTAGTTCCGCAGCGCGTTGACCTGAATCTCCGAATCGAAATGGCCGATGTTGCAAACGATCGCCCGGTCGTGCATCGCCCTCATATGGTCGAGGGTGATCACGTCGACATTGCCGGTGGCGGTGACGAAGATGTCGGCGCGGGGAGCGGCCTCATCCATCGTGGTCACCTCATAGCCTTCCATCGCCGCCTGGAGCGCGCAGATCGGATCGATTTCCGCGACCATGACGCGGCAACCCGCGTTGCGCAGCGAGGCGGCCGAGCCTTTGCCGACGTCGCCGAAGCCTGCGACCATCGCGACCTTGCCGGCCATCATCACATCGGTGCCGCGGCGGATGCCGTCGACGAGCGACTCGCGGCAACCGTAGAGATTGTCGAACTTCGACTTGGTGACGCTGTCATTGACGTTGATCGCCGGCCAGAGGAGCCTGCCTTCCTTCTCCATCACATAGAGGCGATGCACGCCGGTCGTCGTCTCCTCGGTGACGCCGCGGATCGACGCCGCGTTGCGACCGTACCAACCGGGCTGAGACTTGAGGCGGCTCTTGATCGCCGCGAAGAGCACTTCCTCTTCCTCATTGCTCGCCTTGCCGAGAAAGGCCGTATCGCCTTTCTCGGCGCGCAAGCCTAAGTGGATCAGCAGCGTTGCATCGCCGCCATCGTCGAGAATCATGGTCGGGCAGCCGCCGTCGCCCCATTCGAAGATGCGATGCGTATAGTCCCAATAATCCTTCAAGCTCTCGCCCTTGATCGCGAAGACCGGCGTTCCCGCCGCGGCGATCGCCGCGGCGGCGTGATCCTGCGTCGAATAGATGTTGCACGAGGCCCAGCGGACGTCGGCGCCCAGCGCCTTCAACGTCTCGATCAGCACCGCGGTCTGAATCGTCATATGGAGAGAGCCGGCGATGCGCGCTCCTTTCAGCGGTTGGCTCAACGCGTATTCGGCCCGCGTCGCCATCAGCCCGGGCATTTCGGTTTCGGCGATCGCGATTTCCTTGTGCCCCCAGTCCGCAAGGGCGATGTCGGCGACGGCGTAATCTTTGAGGGGCTTCAACATGACGATCGATCTCGCTCTGTTAGGCGCGGGTCTCTTAGCAAGCCCCGCCGCCCCCCGCAATAAAGACATAAGCAAATCTTTATGTGGAGCTGCGCGATTCTAAGCTAAGACCGGACCCACGCCACGCGAGCCGTGCTCTGCGATAAGAAATATGAATAATTTCAGGAAACTGCGGCTGTCGACGATTGGCGCCACGCAAACTTAACGACGACGGCGACTGCCTGAGACAATGCGTCGTCTTGGGCCGTGTGCAGCGCAACCACTATGCTATAAGCAAGAAACGCGCCGTCGGCGCGAGGGGTGTCTTTCAAGCGTTGAGTCTTAGATCAGCAATGGCGTTGTCGGCCAAACTCGTCATGCGTCAGAGCCAGTCAATGGTGATGACGCCACAGCTCTTGCAGGCGATCAAGCTGCTGCAACTGCCGAATATCGAGCTTGCCGCCTACATCGAGGGCGAGCTTGAGCGCAATCCGATGCTGGAGCGCGCGGAAGAAGACGAGCCCGCCGAAGCGCCGGTCTCCGAGGCGTCTCCGAGCGCCGCCCAAGGCGGCGAGGGCGAGCGCGATTGGGCTTCCGAGGAGCTCGAAGTCGACGCGGGCGCGCTTGCGAGCAATCTCGATACGGAAATCGACAACGCCTTCGAGGCGGATCGGCCGGTCGCGCCAGCCGAGCAAGCGAAGGCGGAGGAAGCCCATGGCCTCTCGAGCGGGGCATGGAGCGGCGTCGCCGGAGGCGGCCAAACCGAAGCGCCCAATATTGAGGCCTACGCCGCCGCTCCGGTGAGCTTGGCCGATCATCTCGAACGACAGGCCGGGATCGTCCTGACCGACGCCGGCGACATGATGATCGGCCGCGCCCTGATCGATGGGCTGGACGAGGCCGGCTATCTCGCCGTCTCGTTGATCGAGATCGCTGGCCGCCTCGGCGCGCCGCCGGCTCGCGTCGAGGGCGTTCTCGCCAAATTGCAAGGGCTGGAGCCGACCGGCGTCTTCGCCCGCGACCTGGCGGAGTGCCTATCGCTGCAGCTTGCCGAGCGGAACCGGCTTGATCCGGCGATGAAGTCCCTTATCGCCAATCTGCCGCTCCTCGCCAAGCGCGACTTCGCCCAATTGCGCCGTCTTTGCGGCGTCGACGATGAAGATCTCGCCGACATGATCGCCGAGATCAAACGCCTCGAACCAAAGCCAGGACGTCCGTTCGGGGCCGCTCCGACGCAATTGGCGATCGCCGACGTATTCGTGACCACGGCGCCCGACGGCGCTTGGCGCATCGACCTCAACAGTGACGCGCTGCCGCGCGTCTTGGTCAATGAGAGCTACGCGGCGACGATCAGGCGCGGCAAGGCGAGCGAGGCCGACCGTCAGTTCGTCGTCACGAATCTGCAGAACGCGAATTGGCTGACGAAAAGTCTCGAACAGCGCGCGCGTACGATCCTGAAGGTCGCCGCCGAGATCGTCCGACGTCAGGACGCGTTCTTTACCGAAGGGGTCATTGGCCTGAAGCCGCTTAATCTTCGCGCCGTCGCCGATGCGATCGGCATGCATGAATCAACTGTCTCGAGAGTCACGTCCAACAAATACATCCAGACGCCGCGCGGCCTCTTCGAGATGAAATATTTCTTCTCGACCTCGATCGCCTCCGGCAGCTACGGCGAGGGGCATTCGGCCGAATCGGTCCGTTTCAAGATCAAGCAGATGATTGACGCCGAGGACCCGAGCGACGTTCTTTCCGACGACGTCATCGTGGCCCGTTTGAAAGCCGCCGATGTCGTGATCGCGCGCCGGACCGTCGCCAAATATCGCGACAGTCTGCGCATTCCTTCCTCTGTCGACCGCCGGCGCGAGAAGATGCGGCGCCTGGCGCCGTTAGCGGGCGCCGATTTTCTGTTAAATATTTGAAATAAATAGTTAATTTTATTTGAGGGGGTTGCGTCGCCGCTTGCATTGACATCGCGTCGGCAGGCTCTTAACCGTAAGATGTTGAGCGGCGCCGCCAGACGCTGGAAATAAATAGGGCGTGGCGAAGCATGACATTGCGGGTTTCGGGAAAGAACCTCGCGATTGGCGAATCTCTCCGTCAGCATGTTCTCGACAAAGTGGAGACGGTCGTTGGCCGCTATTTCGACGGAGCGGTCAGCGGTCACGTCGTCATCGCGCCCGAAGGCTCCGGCTATCGCTCTGACTGCACTTTGCATTTGAGTTCCGGCGCGACGCTGCTCGCCGAAGGCAAGGCGCAGGAGCCTTATCAGTGCTTCGACCAGGCGGCCGATCGCATCGAACGGCGCTTGCGGCGCTACAAAAGGCGCCTTAAAGAGCGCCACGCCGCTGACGGCGCGCAAGCTGGCGACGGCGGCGAGGCTCTCGTCGTCAACTATATGATCGAGGCGCCCGACGAGGACGTCGAGGAGAGCGGCGAATTCGCCCCAGTCATCGTTGCGGAAGGTTCGGCGCGCCTCAAAAGCCTGTCGGTGGCTTCGGCCGTCATGGAGCTGGATCTAACTGGCGCGCCGCTGGTCGTATTTCTGCACGCCGGCAGCGCCAGGGTGAATATCGTTTATCGGCGAAGGGACGGCGCGATCGGGTGGCTCGATCCACAGGAACCTTCGGCGCCAAAGATGCAAGGATCAAGGCCGCCCGATTCTCGTTGAAGGGATGAAGCGACCATCTTAGGTCAAAATAGAGAGACGAATGCCGCTTAATGATATTCTCGCGCCCGACGCGGTGATCGGTTCCCTAAGGGTCAACAGCAAGAAGCAGGCCCTGCAGGAGTTGAGCGAACGAGCCGCTAAGGTCTCCGGACTTCCCGCGCGGGAGATTTTTGACTCTCTTTTGCAGCGCGAGCGGCTCGGCTCGACCGGCGTCGGCGACGGCATAGCCATCCCGCACGGCAAAATGGCGAAGTGCGGCAGGATTTTCGGCATTTTCGCCCGACTCGAGCGGCCGATCGATTTCGAGGCGTTGGACGGCCTGCCCGTCGACCTGTTGTTTCTGCTGATCGCGCCGGAGAACGCCGGCGCCGATCATCTCAAGGCGCTCGCCGCCATCGCGCGCGCTCTGCGCGATTCGAGCCTCGCGGCGAAGCTGCGCAAGACGCGCGACCCTTCGGCGCTTTTCTCGCTTCTGACCCAGGCGCCGACGTCTCATGCGGCGTGAACGCCTTTTCCGAACCGCGCCCTAACGATGAAAGCGCGCGTGATCGTGACGCTGAAGAGCGGAGTCCTTGATCCGCAGGGCAAGGCGATCGAAGGCGCGCTCTCTTCGCTTGGCGTTGCCGGCGTTGCGAGCGTCCGTCAAGGCAAGGTCTTCGACATTGAGATCGACGCAGTCGATCGGGACGCCGCGGCGGCGCAATTGGCCGCGGCTTGCGAAAAACTTCTTGCCAATCTGATTGTAGAAAATTACGCGGTCGAATTCGTTTAGATCGTGAGCCGCCGTTCTTAAGGATCCTGGTCAGGAGATGATGCGCGCCGCCGTCGTACTTTTTCCCGGCTCTAATCGCGACGGCGATGTGGCGCGCGCGCTGCGAAAGGCGAATGGCGTCGACCCGGCGATCGTCTGGCACGATGAGAGCGAATTGCCCGCCGGCGTCGACCTCGTGGTTTTGCCCGGCGGCTTTTCGTATGGCGACTATCTGCGCTGCGGCGCGATCGCCGCCCGCGCAAAAATCATGGATGCGGTGCGCGCGCACGCCAAGCGAGGCGGATTCGTGCTCGGCGTGTGCAATGGGTTCCAAATCCTTTGCGAAGCCGGATTGCTGCCGGGCGTTTTGATGCGCAACGCCGCTATGCGCTTCGTTTGCAAGATGCAATATTTGCGCGTCGAAAACGTGCAGACCGCCTTCACCCGCGCCTACGCGCCGGGTCAGGTGGTCAAGTTCGCCATCGCCCACGGCGAGGGCAACTACGAGGCGGACGAAGCGACGCTCGCCCGGCTCGAAGGGGAGGGCCGCGTCGCCTTCCGCTACTGCAATAGCGCGGGACGCGTCGGCGGCGAGGCCAATCCCAACGGCTCCACCCGCGACATCGCCGGCGTGTTCAGCGACGGGTTCAACGTGCTGGGGCTGATGCCCCATCCAGAAAACCTGATTGATCCGCTGGTCGGCGGAACGGATGGGCGAGGCCTGTTCGAGAGCCTCGCCGCCTGAGGGACCGATCAGAGGTCTCGCGCGTTTTCCAATGATTTACAAATTCAAGAGAGTATCTTTGTTTCATGAGTGATTCGCTCGAACGATTGTTCTCTTCTGTCCTCGCCGCGCGCGATCGCGACCCCGCCATCTCCCGCACCTCCAAGCTCTTTCGCGACGGGGTGCAGAAAATGGCCAAGAAGCTCGCCGAGGAAGCGATCGAGGTCGGGCTCGACGCCGTGCAGATGAACAGCGAAGCGGTGATCCTCGAGAGCGCCGACCTCCTCTACCATCTCGCGGTGGTCTGGGCCGAATGCGGCATTACGCCTGAGGCGGTCTTGAGCGAAATCGACCGCCGGGAGCGCGTCTACGGCATCGCCGAGAAGCTGCCCAAGCAGGCGAGCGCGGCCCAGATGAGGCGCATGACCCCATGGGCGACGCGCCGCAAGGCGCTCTCCTGAGGTTAAGCCGCACTCGCTGAGCGTGGCCGGCGCGCTCTTCCGCGAACGCCGCGCGCTCAGAGCACCACCGGGTTCTGGCCGCCGTCGACTGACAGGGTGGCCCCGGTGACATAGCTGGCTCTCGGCGACGCCAGGAACAGAACAGCGTCGGCGATCTCGCGCGGCGACGCCATGCGGCCGATCGGAATCCGTCCAACGCCGCGAAGGCGCGCCTCGTCGACGGTTATCCCGGCGAGCCGCGCATCTGCCGCGAGCCCCTCGGCCACGCGGCCGGTTTCGGTCAGGCCGGGACTGACGCCGACGACCCGAACGCCTTTGCCGGCATAAGCCGCGCCAAGCCCGGCGGTCGCCAGCATCAGCGCGGCGTTGGCGGCGCCGCCCGAAATATGCGTGACGCTCGCCATCTTGCCGCCGGAGCCGATGATGTTGACAATGACGCCCTGCCCCCGCGCGCCCATAAGCTTCACCAGCGGGTCTATGACATTGATGTAGGAAAAGAACTTGGCGTC
>DATGHD010000004.1:0-3047 GCA_035308145.1 Roseiarcus sp. | reverse complement strand
CGGCCGCCCGGCTTGAGCACCCGGCGGACCTCGGCAAGGGTCATGGCGGGATTGCAGACCGTGCACAATGTGAAGGTCACGACCGCTGTGTCGATGCTTCTGTCGTCGATCGGCAACGCCTCGCCGGAGCCGCGTAGGAGTTCGATCGGAACCGATGTCTGCGAGGCGCGTTTCCTCGCGAAGCGCAGCAGCTCGGCCGACGGATCAACGCCGATGACGCGGTTTGCTTGCCCGCCGTAGAAAGGCAGGTTGAGTCCCGATCCGATACCGATATCGAGAATGCGCCCGCTTGCCGCGGCGCCGATTCGTTGTCGGAACGGCGACATTTGCTTTTGTTGCATGACGCAATCGAGCAATCGGGGAAAAATGCAGTTGCAGTAAAAACCCATCGTACTTCTCCGCGATCGGTTGAGGCCGACGCTCCTCGCGCCGGAGATAACGCTTTAACGTTCGAGGTTCGACCAGCGCTCATGAGGCGCGAGGAACGAACGCTTCTCGATCGTCGCGACGGCCAAAGCCAGGGCGGCCAGGGTTGAGGCCGTCAGGCTCAAGAGCGTGAAATTCAGAATGCCGGCGGCGAATGCCGGCCACAACGCGCTGAGCATCGCGCCTCTCCTCGTTCAATCTCCAAAAGCTCGAAGAGCTTCTATCGATGACTACGAAGAGGCGCGGGCGCCGGTTACATTGAGAAGCTTCTCATTCGTCGAATTGCGGCGATGAGGCCGCCGATTGATGCGAACGCGGCGGCGCCAGACCAGCGCGGCCTGGAGGAGTTAAGGAAAGCCACTTCGAAACAAGCTGGTCACCACCGCAGAAGCCGCGGACCTAGCAAAGCTCCGATCAAGCCGCAAAGCACAATTGGCCCGCCGTACCAGAAGGCGAGGAAGGGGATGGAGCTGCTGGGATAGTGATAAGCGCAGACGGCCGCGCCGAGAGCCCCGGCGACAAGCCCGATGACGGCGCCGGTGAGCGCCAACCGGGTCGGCGCCGCCTTGCGCAAAGCCCAAACAAGCGTTGCGAACGGCAGGGCCGCGAACACAGGAATGCAGAAGAAGCACGCCGCCCATTGCGGCCCGAACACCATTCCGCTCCATGCCGATGGCGAGGCGAGAGCGAGCGCAATGGTTCCCGCCGAAAAGATTGCGAGAAGCAACAAGCCGATGATGATCAGCGCCCCGCGTCCAGCCTCTCCAGGGCGCGCGGACTTGATCAGAAATCCGCCGCCGACGACAACCAGACTCAAAGCGAGCGCCAGTCCCGCCACTTTGAGCCCGACATCCTCCCCGCTAAAGGGATTGGCCGGGACGCCATAGACCGCGAGCCTCAGGCAGAAAGCCGCCGCCGCTCCAACAGCCAGCGCCGCAAGAAGCGCCGTGCGCATATATCCGCGCTTGACGGGTTCGACATTCGCGCCGAGCAGATCAATGAGTTCGTCGGTCTTCATGATGGGCTCCTTTGCCGCACCAGGAGCGACAGCGCGCGCAAGCCGCGATGGACCGCGACCTTGATTGCCGACTCCGACATGCCTGCCTGCGTCGCGGCTTCGCTGACGCTCAACCCGTCGAGCTTGACCAATTGAATGGCTTGCCTCGTCTTGGGCGTGAGCTGCGCCATGAGCTTCATCAGATCGAGCGTGCTGTCGACCGCGGTCGGGTCCTCATCGGCCAATACACCCGCTGCGGCTTCAATCGGGACGTCAGCGACCGAGGCCTTCGTTCGGCGCAGGTAGTCGACGAGCCGATAGCGCGCGATGGCGTAAACCCAGGGCGTCAAAAGCTGGGATCGGTCATAGGTGTGCCGGCGCGTGTGAAGGGCGATGAGCGTTTCTTGGACGAGGTCCTCGGCGTCAGCCGCGCCTCTGCCGATACGGGCGAATTGCCCCTTGAAATACGCGCGGAGGATCGCCGCCAGCCTCGCCAGCAGCGCCTTATGCGCCGCCGCGTCGCCGTCGAGACCGGCCAGCATCAAGGCGCGAAGTTCCGGCTCGTCCGACCGCAAATCCATGGCTTCGGAAGACCTGGCTAGGCGGGCCCCATCCTGCTTGTCAGCGGCCTCGCCGAGGCGAGCGCCGGAAACTCCGGCGGAATAACGCGCCGCGTCGGTCCCGTTCGATGGGTAAGCTAACCCTTCATTCGGTCTGGACCAACCCCCGGCGGCTGAGGGCTCCGATCCAGCAATGGTGAACCGGCCGTCCGCGGGCCGAAAGAAGCCTACAGCGCCCGTCGCCGCCGGCGAATCGCCGCGAGATCGGCGCATTTGCGCCGCTGCTCAAGCCCGCGCCGTCGCCAACCAGGCCACGGCGTCGAGCCAGACGCATCCCGAAATCTCAAAGCGGCTCAAGGCGGACCGGATATCGGCTCTGACGGCGCGTCCCACGTCGTCATCGACATCGTTCAGAGCGTTGCCGAGCGGGCCGAGTTGCAGCAGCATTTCGATTGTGTCGTCGACGGAGCGCCCACCCACTCTTTCGGTCACTCGTTCAATCTCGATGGCGGTAAAATCTGCTTCCGACAAGATTTGCCGAACACGGTCGGGATTTGCGAATGCGAATTGCCCTGGCGCGTCTGGGTCGCTCGGCGCGGGCAGGGCGATATGATGAGCGGCGGCGACGGCCAGCGGGATGGCGATGTAGAGGTTTTCGCGAGCGGCAGGCCAGCAGACGAACGCGATGCGGCCGCCCCGCTTGAGCGCCGACCGAAGGTTCTGGAACGCCGCGATCGGATTGTCGAAGAACATGATCCCGAAGCGGGAGAAGATAAGATCGAAACCTCCTCCAGGGAAGGAATAGGTTTGCGCGTCCGCTTCCTCGAACTGGACGTTCGAGATCGCGAATTGGCGCGCTGACATGCGCGCTTCGGCGAGCAGCAACGCCGAGACATCGACGCCGAGTACCAGTCCAGTCTCGCCGACCCGACCGGCGAGATCGACAGTCGTTTCGCCGCATCCGCATCCGACGTCGAGGACACGCTCGCCATGCTGTACGTCAGCGCGGTCCATGGCTCGGCGTCCGAGCGGAGCGATCTGCCTGTCGATCCAGGCATGCTGCT
>DATGHD010000003.1:0-3566 GCA_035308145.1 Roseiarcus sp. | reverse complement strand
TTCGTCGTCCGTCATGTCGAATGCGAAAGTGGCTCGGGGCGGCAGGAGGCGGCAGAGAAAATGTTTCATCGGGGCGGCCCAATCATGCGCAAACCCTGCGGATGATGGCGTCCGGCTCGCCGAATGTCCTCTAAAAAGGCGGCGGCCAGCGCCGCCTCCCAACCGAAAATTAACTGCGCCCACGGCAAGCTTCGAGACATGGTCATCCGGACGCGCGCGCGCGCAATCCTAATTCCGTTGGTCTTCTATCTGGTGTCGGGCTCGGCCAGCGGCTTTTTCGTTTGGCAGGCCTCGACCGGCGATCGCGGTCTCAACGCCAAGGCCGAATATCAGGCCCAGATGGTTTCGCTCACCGGCCAGCTCCATGATCTGCAAGGCCAGCATAAGACCTGGGAGCACCGGGTCGAACTGATGCGCTCCGACGCGGTCGACGCCGACCTGCTCGACGAGGAGGCGCGCGCGGTTCTCGATCGCGTCGGCAAGAACGACGTCGTCATTTTCACCGACCCCGCCAAGCGCCGTTGAGGCGCATCTCCAGGGGCGCGCGGCTTATCTCAAACCGCCTTCGCTTCGGCGCGCCTTCGTGCTAAGGGCCGTGACGACGAGGTGACGGTCCGCCCGAGCGGATTTCGCCATCGGTTTTCGAGGGCTCATCATGACGATTGCGGTTGCCCCGCCCGCTGACGGGCGGATTCGCTCGAATTCCTTTTTTTCCGCGCCGTTGAGCGCGGCCGATCCTGAAATTGCGCGGGCGATCGAACTGGAGCTTGGTCGCCAACGCGACGAAATCGAGCTGATCGCCTCCGAGAACATTGTCTCCAAAGCCGTGCTCGAGGCGCAGGGCTCGGTGATGACCAACAAATACGCCGAGGGCTATCCCGGCCGGCGCTATTACGGCGGCTGTCAGTTCGTCGACATCGCCGAGAAACTGGCGATCGAGCGGGCTTGTCGGCTGTTTTCCTGCCGCTTCGCCAACGTCCAGCCAAATTCCGGCAGCCAAGCCAATCAGGGCGTTTTTCTCGCGCTGATGCAGCCGGGCGATACGTTCATGGGCCTCGATCTCGCCGCGGGAGGTCATCTGACCCATGGCTCGCCGGTGAACATCTCCGGCCGATGGTTCAAGCCCGTTTCCTATACAGTCGATCCTAAGACGCACCGCATCGACATGGACGGCGTCGAGAGGCTCGCGCGCGAGCATAGACCTAAGCTGATCATTGCCGGCGGATCAGCCTATGCCCGGCACTGGGATTTCAAGCGCTTCCGCGAGATTTGCGATGCGGTGGGCGCCTATTTCGTCGTCGATATGGCGCATTTCGCCGGGTTGGTGGCGGGCGGCGCGCATCCTTCGCCATTCCCGCACGCCCATATCGTCACCTCGACGACCCATAAGACGCTGCGCGGCCCGAGGGGCGGCCTCATCCTCACCGACGAGGAAGATCTCGCCAAGAAGATCAATTCCGCAATCTTCCCAGGCCTACAGGGCGGTCCGTTGATGCATGTGATCGCCGCCAAGGCGGTCGCCTTTGGCGAGGCTCTGACGACGGAATTCAAGGCTTACGCCGAGGCTGTGGTTGAGAACGCCAAGGCCTTGGCGGCGCCGATCAGAGACGGCGGCTACGCCCTTGTCTCAGGCGGCACCGACAACCATTTGCTGCTTGTCGATCTTCGACCCAAAGGCCTGACGGGCAAGGCGGCGGAAGCGGCGCTCGGCCGCGCTCACATCACTTGCAATAAGAACGGCGTGCCTTTCGATACGGAAAAGCCGACGATCACCTCGGGGATCAGGCTCGGCTCGCCGGCTGCGACATCGCGCGGGTTTGGCGTGGCCGAATTCGCCAGGGTCGGCGAGATGATCGTCGAGACGCTCGACGGCTTGGCGGCGGCAGACGAATCGGGGAATGCTCAGACGGAAGCGCGCGTTAAGGCCGGCGTTGCGGAACTGACGCGGCGTTTTCCGATCTATTGATTCTGCTTGGCGGGCCGCCGCATGCGTTCGGGCGGTGGCGTGACGGGCGCGGAGCTTCAAGCGCATGCGGTGCCCCTATTGCGGCAGCCTTGAAACGCAGGTGAAGGATTCGCGCCCGACCGAGGATTCTTCGTCGATCCGCCGGCGCCGGGTCTGCCCGGATTGCGGCGGTCGCTTCACCACCTTCGAGCGCGTGCAACTGCGCGAGCTGACGGTGGTGAAGAAATCCGGCCGGCGCGCGCCTTTTGATCGCGACAAGCTGCAGCGTTCCGTTGAAGTCGCTTTGCGCAAGCGGCCCGTCGCGTCCGACCGCATCGAGCGGCTCGTCAATGGTGTGGTGCGCCAGCTTGAAAGCCAAGGCGACGGCGACATTCCGACCGAGCGGATCGGCGAACTCGTGATGGAGGGGCTCAAAGGTCTCGACGATGTCGCCTATGTGCGCTTCGCCTCGGTGTACCGCAATTTTCGCGAGGCGCGCGATTTCAACGCCATCGTCGGCGAACTTTCCGCCGAGCCGGAGCGCCCGCCGGCAAAACCGGCCGGCAATGGTCGTAAGCTGGCGACCGAGCCGCAATGAGCGGCGAAGCCGCCGATCAACGTTTCATGGCCGCCGCTCTTTCGTTTGGACGCCGAAGCCTCGGCCTTTCAGCGCCCAATCCGGCGGTTGGCGCCCTGATCGTCAAGGACGGCGTTGTCATCGGCCGCGGCGTAACCGCGCCGGGCGGGCGGCCTCACGCTGAACGGAACGCCATCGATGACGCCGGCGCGGCGGCGGCGGGCGCGACCCTTTATGTGACGCTCGAGCCCTGCGCGCATCGAGGTCGCGGGCCGCCTTGCGCTGACGCGATCGTCGCCGCGGGCCTCGCGCGCGTCGTTTCGGCGATGGAGGATCCTGATCCACGCACCGCCGGGGATGGGCATGCGCTGCTGCGCAGGGCGGGGATCGATGTCACCGTCGGCGTCGGCGCCGAAGCGGCGCGCCGCGCCCATCTCGGGCATGAGCTGCGGGTGACGCAAGGACGCCCCGCCGTCACTCTGAAGCTCGCCCGCACCGCCGACGGGTTCGCGGCGGGCGACGAGCACGATCCGCGCCTGGCGATCACCGGCGAAGCGGCGAACGCCAGGGTAAAGATCCTGCGCGCGATGCACGAGGCGATCATGATCGGGATCGGCACGGCGCTGGGCGACGATCCTCTGCTCACCGTGCGCTTGCCTGGTATGAGCAAGATCAAGCCGTTGCGCGTTATTCTCGATTCGCGGCTTCAACTGCCAACACGCTCGCGCCTCGCCGCGACAGCGCGCGATTTCCCAACTTTGGCGATCACGAGCAGTGAAGCGTCGAAGGAACGAGCGCACGAGCTCGAAGACCTTGGCGTCGAAATCGCGCGGGTGGAAGCCGATGTGGCCGGCCGCATCGCGCTTCGCGCTGCTCTAGAGCTGCTTGCGAAACGAGGCGTGATGCGAGTTTTCAGCGAGGGCGGCCCGAGGGTCGCCTCCGCGCTAATCAAACAAGGCCTCGCCGATGACGTGCTGCTGTTGACGGCGACAAAGCCGCTCGGCCGGCCGGGGCTGCCGGCGCTTGACGGCGAGGCTCTGGCGA
>DATGHD010000002.1:0-10342 GCA_035308145.1 Roseiarcus sp. | reverse complement strand
CCCGGCGCGCGCGAAGAAAATCTCATGGCACCAGGCGAGGAGCGCATGGGCGGCGGCGTAATTCGGGTCCAGCTTGAGCGCGTCCTCCAGAAACCCCGCCGCGATCCTGGCGTCCGAGGGCATAATAGACGCCATATGGGGCACAGCACGCAGATAGAGGTCGTAGGCGTCGAGATTCTCTGGACGTTTTCTCCGCGAACGTTCGATCTCCGAGCGCCTTAGGCTCGGCTCCACGATGCCGATCACTCTGTCGGTGATCTGGTCCTGCAGGTCGAAGATATCCTCGAGCGCCCCATCGTATCGGTCGGCCCACAGATGCGCCCCGGTCTCGGCTTCGAGCAGTTGCGCCGTTATACGCACGCGGTTCCCAGCCTTGCGCACGCCGCCTTCCAGCACATAGCGCACGCCGAGTTCGCGCCCAACCTGGCGCACATCGACCGCCTTGCCCTTGTACGTGAAGCTCGAATTGCGCGCGATCACGAACAGCCATTTGATCCGCGCCAGACCGGTTATGATGTCCTCGACTATTCCGTCGGCGAAATATTCCTGCTCCGCATCGCCGCTCATATTCTGGAACGGCAGGACCGCGATCGACGGTTTGTCCGGCAGCGCGGGCCGCGCGGACAGTTTTTCAGCCGCTGCGGGCGCTGCTTGCGTAACGGGCTTCGCCTGGGCGGGGATGCCGACTTGAAGCGAATAAACTCGAACCGGATCAGCGATGTTTTTGAGTCGCACTGCGCCGCGATCGTTGATCGCAAGATCGAGCCGCGCCTTGACCTGCCAGTAGGCTTGCTCGGAGAGGCAGATGCTGCCTGGCTCGCAAATGCCTTCCAATCGCGCGGCGATATTGACGCCGTCTCCCATCAGATCGCCGTCGCTCTCCTCGACGATGTCGCCCAGATGGATGCCGACGCGGAACTCGATGCGGCGGTCGGATGGCAGGCCGGCGTTGCGCTCGATCATGCCATTCTGCACCTCAATGGCGCAGCGCACCGCGTCCACGACGCTTCGAAATTCAACAAGACTCCCATCGCCAGTTCGCTTGACGACGCGACCATGATGCACGGCGATGGTGGGATCGATCAGATCGCTGCGCAAAGCCCTGAGACGCGCCAGCGTCCGGTCCTCGTCGGCCCCGGCGAGCCGGCTGTAGCCGACCACATCAGCGGCGAGGATCGCCGCAAGCTTTCGAGATTCGGTCATCGCTCCCCTCGCGCTTGCGAGATTAGCATAAAGAGCCGGCCGCAAACGCCCCCGATGTCAACCGGACCTGGTGTGGCGTCGCTACGAACCGATAGAGCGTACGGGGAAACATCGGCTCGGTGGGGAGACTTAAGGCTACAGCTCGGACTCGATAGCCCGGAGCAGCCGGAAGCGCATCTCGCCGTCATCGCTCGCGAGCGCAATCACGAAACGGACCCGCCCATGGCTTGAGGTGTCGGCATAACCGGCGAGCGTGCTGACCCCCTCCATGGTGCCGGTCTTGTTCATGCCGCCATCATGGCCGTGGAGCAGGCCGGCGTAGGGCGCGAAGAGATCGAGCACTTTGGCGAGGCCGCGCGCGGTGAAGCGGTTGTCGCGGCTGATGCCCGAGCCTTCCTCGAGATGGATCGACGAGGCGAGGCCATGCGCGGCGAGCATCCCGTTCGCGACCTGGAGCGACTTCTCGAGACTGACCGGGCCGCCCAGCTTGCGCCCGCCGATCTCCAGGAAGACTTGGTTGGCGATATAGTTGTTCGAGGCGCGGAGCAGCTCGACGAGAATCTGCGAAAGGGTGCGCGACTGCCGGTGAACGTAGACCGGCTCCAGTCCCTTGGGTACGGTTCCGGTCGAGATATTGCCCTTCACGCTGCCGCCGGCCCGCTCGATGAACGCGGCGATCACCTCGCCGGCATATTGGAGGCTCGCCGCGGGGTCCTGGCTCAGGCTGATGCGGCCGCTTCCGTTGTGGCCCCGCGCCCGGAACTGGGCGATCGCGAGCGGGGTGATCGGGGTCTGGTTCTCGCCGGAGCGCACCTTGGCGCCGCTGCGCACGGCGGCGACAGTGTTGAAATTCACCGCCAGCGCGGAGTTCGGCGCATTATAGGCCTCATTGGTATCCTCGATGCCAGGGATGCGAAGGTTCGAAGGATAGTAGCTCGCGTCGAGCACGATGCCGGAGATCGGCGTTTTGCCGATCGCTGCGACCAGCGCGGTCGCGAGCGGCGCCAGCTCCTCCGAGATCAGGAAAGGATCGCCGCCGCCGCGCACATAGAGCACCCGCTTGTCGTCGAGGTAGAAGCGGGTCTGGAAGCGGTAGTCGCCGCCTAAGACCTCCATCGCCAGCCAAGCCGTCACGATCTTGGCGACTGAGGCCGGGACGAAGGGCTCATCGGCGTTCTGGGCCACCAACTCGTCGCCTTGGGCGTCCATCACGAGCACCACTCCCTGCGGAGCGAGGGCCGCGACCTTCTCCTTGGCGCCGGCCAGGACCGGGCCGGGTATGAGGAGCAAAGCGAGGGCGAGCAGGCGAGACCACATGGCGACTCCGCGGGCGCAGCGTCTGCAATTGGCAGACCATTTTAGAAGCTTCAGACCTTCAATTGAACGCGTTATCTCGGAGGGCGGCCCGTGGCGTTGGCGTTCGTTCCTTGGAGCGTGCGCTCCATGATGACCTACATCGGCACGGCGCGTTCGGAGCGTGAGCCGTTCGGTCAGTCCGATTCCGCCAGCCGGTCGGCGAACTGGGCGATCGTCCTAGCGTAAACCTCGGCGGCGTTCCATTCGAGGAGCGCGGCGAAGTTCGGATCGCCGGGATCCCACCTCGCTTCCCGCTTCCAGCCCTTCTGCTGCAGGAAATTGGCGGTCGAAGCGAGCGCGTCCGCCGAGTTGCGCATCAGGTCGACGCCGCGCCCGCCGTTCGACGAGACGCCGTATTTGAGATACGCCGACGGCATGAATTGAGTCTGGCCGAGTTCGCCGGCCCAGGCCCCGCGCATCTCCTCCGGGGTGAGGAGGCCGCGCTGGACGATCATCATGGCGTCGACCAGCTCGGCGCGATAGATATTGCCGCGGCGGCAATCGTAGGCAAGCGTCGCCAGCGCGCTGAAAGTCGGATACTTGCCGAGGTCCGCCCCGAAATCTGTCTCGAGACCCCAGATCGCGACCAGCACCGGACCCGGCACGCCGTAACGCTGTTCAATCCGTTCGAGCGGCTCCGCGTAGGCGAGCAGCATCATCTTGCCTTGCTTGATCCGGCCGGGGGTGATGTGCGCTGCAGCGAAGGCGGCGAAATTGCCCTGCCAGCCCCTTTGCCCCCGGTCGTGCGCCAGGATGGAGCGGTCGAAGGTAGCCGTCGCCAGGGCGCTATCGACCACCTCCGGCGATACGCCGTTAATGATGGCGACGTGCTTGAAACTGTCGAGCCAGGCCGTGAAACCCTCCTCGCTGTCGCCGCAATCCTCCGCCCGCGCGGACGCGGCGAAGGCGAAGGCGACTACGGCCAAAGCCAAGCTTTTCAGACCTCTCCTTTGCATCACCGCGCTCCAGCTTCATAAAAAAATGACGAAAAGGCCTACCCGTCAATCGGGGCCGAACCTTGGCTGAGCCCGGAAGGGCAGATCGGCTAGCGGGACCAATTCCACCGCGCAGCCGGTTTTGAGCGCGCTCTTCATGCCGAGTTTGCCCCTCAGGATCGTACCCGTCCGCGTCGCTCCTTGCGAACGGCAATATAAGCCGCCATCTTCGTCGTGGCGGAGCCCCAGCCTGGGAGGAAGCATCATGAGCGAAAGCCCGGTTGAAACTGCCGTCGGCAAGAAGGCGACGATCTCCTTCAATTCCGCTCTCTGCATTCATTCACGCGGTTGTGTTTTGTCGCAGCCAAGTGTGTTCAAGGCGAATGTCCAGGGACCATGGATCGACCCCGACGCGGCTGATCCTGACGCGCTGGTGAGAGTGGCGATCAATTGCCCGTCGGGCGCCATTCAAATTCAGCGCCACGACGGCGGGGTCGGCGAGACGCCGCCTCATGTCAATACGATCGCGCTGCGCGAGAACGGCCCTCTCGCGGTTCACGCGGCGATAGAGATCGGCAGCGAGACGATCGGGACGCGCGCGACGCTTTGCCGTTGCGGCGCGTCCAAGAACAAGCCTTTTTGCGATGGATCGCATGTCGCGGCGGCTTTTGTGGCGACAGGGGAGCCTGTTTCGAAGACCAGCGAGCTCCTGGCCGCGCGGGGCGGCCCATTGGCCATCACGCCCTATCCGAACGGACCGCTGGGCGTAAAAGGCAATGTAGAAATTCTGACCGGCACGGGCCGCGCCATCGATCGCGTCGTATCCGTCACGCTCTGCCGCTGCGGCGGTTCGAAGAACAAGCCCTATTGCGATGGAACCCATAAGACGATCGGCTTCCTCGCGCCTTAAAGGCTTAGGCCAAGGCGTTCGTCAGCCGGCCGGCGAGCGTTATTTCCGCTCTGATATTTCGCCGGCTTTTGGTCTATATCTTTGGAGATCGAGGAGAAGGACATGCTATCCACTGAAGACGACATTCTCGCCGCGGCTGAGGACTGGCGAGGCAAGGGCCGCGACGTCGCGATCGCGACGGTCGTCGAGACCTGGGGCTCGGCGCCGCGGCCGGTCGGCAGCCATCTGGTGATCGACGGCGAAGGCAATTTTCTGGGTTCGGTCTCGGGCGGCTGCGTCGAGGGCGAGGTGGTGACGGAGGCGCTCGACGTTATCGCCGCCGGCGCGCCGAAAATGCTCGAATTTGGCGTCGCCGACGAAACGGCGTGGCGAGTCGGGCTCTCCTGCGGCGGCCGCATCAAAGTCTATGTCGAAAGGCTCGATTGATGCGGCTTGATCTATTGACGGCGCTCAACGCCGAACGCGCCGCGCGGCGCGCCTGCGTGCTGATTACGGATTTCGAGACCGGCGACCAGCGCCTCGTCAAGGCCGAGGCCTTGGCCGGCGATCCTTTGGAGGAGGTTCTCGAGCCGGCGATTCGCTCGGGAAAGAGCGCGGCCGTCGAGCACGGCGGCAAGCGCTACTTTCTGACCGTGCAGGTCCCGGCTGTTCGGCTCGTGTTGATCGGCGCGGTCCATATCAGCCAGGCGCTGGCGCCGATCGCCAAGATCGCCGACCTCGATGTCACGATCATCGATCCGCGCACCGCCTTTGCGACGCCCGAGCGTTTTCCCGATGTCCAAGTGATCGCCGAATGGCCGGACGAGGCCTTGGATCGCGCGCCGCTCGACCGCTATTCGGCGGTCGCGCTCCTGACCCACGATCCGAAGATCGACGATCCGGCGCTCATCCAAGCGCTTCGCGCCGAATGCTTCTACATCGGCGCGCTCGGCTCGCGGAAGACGCAAGCAAAACGCGCCGAACGCATGCGCGCGCTGGGCTTTCCCGAAGCGGCTCTGGCGCGCATCCACGGGCCGATCGGCCTCGACATCGGCGCGGTCAGCCCCGCTGAAATCGCGATTTCCATTGTCGGCGAAGTCGTCGCCTCCCTGCGGAAGAAGCCGCTGCGCGCGGAGGAAAGGGCGGCGTGAAATTCGGGCCGGTTCCCGTCGCCGAGGCCGCCGGCGCGATTGTCGCTCATACGATCCGCAGGGGCGCGCTGGTCCTAAAGAAGGGCCAGAGAGTGACAGCCGAGCATCAGAGCGCGCTTATCGGCGCCGGCGTCGATACGATCGTCGTCGCGCGTCTCGAGGCCGGCGACATCGGCGAGGACGAGGCGGCGCGTCGCCTCGCCGAGCGCCTGGCCGGCCCGCACATCAGGCTCGAGCGCGCTTTCACCGGCCGCGTCAATCTCTTCGCCGAGGCGGCCGGCCTCATCATCGTCGATGCGGCGGCGATCGATCGGCTCAATGCGATTGATGAGGCGATCACCGCGGCGACGCTCCCGGCGCATCACGTCGTCGCGCCCGGCGACATGGCGGCGACGGTCAAGATCATCCCCTTCGCCGCGCCGCTTGTCGCGCTCAAGAGAGCGCTGGCCGAGGTCGGCGAAGGAGCGGTCAGAGTCGCGCCGTTTCGTCCGCTGCGGATTGGCGTCGTTTCGACCATCCTGCCGGGCGTCAAGCCGAGCGTCGTCGCCAAAACCTTGCGCGTCCTCGAGGAGCGGCTCGCTCCCGCCGGCGGACGCATCGCCCAGGAATTGCGAACGCCGCATGAGGCTGAGCCGCTGGCAAAGGCGCTGACGCCGCTCGCAAAGACGAGTGATTTGGTGATTATTTTTGGCGCCTCGGCGATCACCGATCGGCGCGACGTCATCCCCGCGGCGATCGAAGAGAGCGGCGGCCGGATCGATCATTTCGGCATGCCGGTCGATCCGGGCAACCTTTTGTTGCTCGGCGAACTCGATGGCAAGCCGGTCATCGGCGCGCCCGGCTGCGCGCGCTCGCCTAAGGAGAATGGCTTCGACTGGGTATTGCAACGCCTTCTCGCGGGCGTTCCGATCGGGCCGAAGGAGATCAAATCGATGGGCGTCGGCGGCCTGTTGATGGAGATTGCCCAGCGGCCGCAGCCGCGGCTCGGCGACGGCGGCGAATGACCAAAATCGCCGCGGTCGTCCTGGCTGCCGGCCGCTCCTCGCGCTTCGCCGCGGCCGGCGGCGGCGAGGCGACCAAATTGATCGCGCCTCTCGCCGGCAAGGCCCTGACGCGTTTTCCCGTCGAGGCGGCGCTCGCCTCGGCGGCGCGTCCGGTCATTGTCGTAACCGGTCATGCGCGCGAGGCGGTCGAAGCGGCGCTGCAAGGCCTGCCATTGATCATCGCCCACAACCCGAATTTTGCCTCAGGGCTGGCGTCGTCTCTGCAAGCCGGGATCGCCGCCTTGCCGGCGGGCGCGGATGGCGCGCTCGTGCTCCTCGGCGACATGCCGGCCGTCACCTCGACGCTGCTCGACCGCCTGATCGCACGATTTGTTGATCAGCCCGATGCGCTCGCCGTTGCGCCGATCAGCGAGGGCAGACGCGGCAATCCCGTACTCTTGTCGCGAAAACTGTTCGGCGCCGTCGCGAAACTGACGGGCGATGAAGGCGCGCGGCGGCTGCTCGCCGATCTCTCCGCCGAACAAATCCTGCCGGTTCCGGTTGAGGGGGCGGAGGCAAGCCTGGACGTTGATACGCCCGAGGCCTTGGCGACCGCTCGCCGCGCCTTGAGGCCTTAGGAGGCGCCGACCGTTAGCATTTGATTAAACTTTCGAGCGCGCAATGGCGTTTATGACAATGAAGTGACTCGGCGGACCGTAATTTGCATGGAGGCCGAGGCGTTCGGCTAAGGAGGTCGGCGAATGGCGACCCAGCGTGCTTCTCGCGATTTCGTGCGTCAGCTCGAAGGCTTTAGCCTGACGACGGCGGAAATTCTCTATCGGCTTCCGGATCATCCGCTGTTGCTCCAGACCTATGTCTGGCAGGACTATGATCTTGCGCCGCAATTTCCGGCCCTGATGAAATTTCTGGCGTTCTGGCGCGAGAAGCTGGACGGTCCCCTGCATTCGGTCCGGATCGGCCATTCGCGCCTGATCAAGCCGGCCGAGATCAAAGCGCTGGGCGCTGAATTCACGCTGCACTGAGGCGCCCCCTCGCAGTCGACACAGACACCTCGCCAAAGGGATCGCGTCTCGGTCAGATGCGCGGGATTGCAGGTCTGCTTGCGTCACATTGCTGGAAACGAAACGCACAAAGTTCCTAGCTTGTGACGTCGCATCTCTTCCAAATCTCCGTCGGCGTCGCGGGGTCGGCGCCAACCCGCAGTCGAACCGTCCGTTCGTTGAGCAGGATCATGAAGACCTGCTGACCCGCCGAAGGCTCGGATTCCGGAATCGTGTAAGAAAATGCGTGCCGGCTATAGTTCCCCTCAGTCTTTACGCCCTCAGCCGTGATGATCGCCGGGCCGTTGATCGAGAAGCGGCGGCCGTCGTCGGAGCACCAGTTCCCGTCAATGACATCGGCATGCGCCGGGCTTGTCCACCCGACGAGGACGGCGATGACCATCGCAGCCTCGGCTGTCCAATTTTTTCTCATCGCCGCAACCCCCGCTCGAAAGTCTTTGATGCCCTGACCTTCTGCGCGCTCGCCTTTGAAAGGCTGCGCCATATCCGCCGTTGATTGGCGACTGGCGGACACGCGCCAGCTTTGATATCGAACCAGTCTATTTTACGGCGTTTGACGCCGCGTGGCGCAGAGGTTTCAGCAAGGTGACCGGCGCCGGACAGGACATGCGACATGAACGACGTCACGCAAAAGTCGCCGGCGCGGCTGGGGCAGGGCGGGCACTGGCGCAACTGGGTCGGCAACCAATCGTTTATCGCCCGGCATAAGGCCGAGCCCGGCTCGGAAGACGAACTGGCCGCGCTCGTTAGTGAAGCCGCGCGCCAAAATCTTCCCGTGCGCGTCGCTGGCTCCGGCCATTCTTTTACGCCGATCGTAGCGACCAGCGGCCTGCTCATCAGCCTGAAAAATATGCAAGGCCTCGTCAGCGCCGACCTCGAAGCTAAGCGCGTGGTCGTCCGCGCGGGAACTAAAATCGGCGATATCGGTCGCGCTCTCAAGAAGATCGGGCTCTCGCTCGCCAATCAGGGCGACATCGACACCCAGGCGATTGCCGGCGCGCTGTCGACGGGCACGCATGGCACCGGGATCGGTCTTGGCTGCCTGTCGTCGCAGGCGGTCGGCATGCGGCTCATTCGGGCGGATGGGTCGATCTTTGACGTCGACGGCGACAGGGATCTGGAGACAATGTCGGCGGCCCAAGTCTCTGTCGGCATGCTCGGCGTCATTTCGACGGTCACGCTGCAAGCGATTCCCGCGTACAATCTGAAGGAGAAACTCTGGCGCGACGACTTCGAGGTCTGCATGGAGCGGCACGACGAACTCGCGGCGAACAATCGTCACTTCAGCTTCTTCTGGTGCCCGACCGTTAAGTCCAGGCATTTGTACTGTCTGCCCGACGTCGCCGCGGTCTCGCCGGTTAAGCGCGAGAGTGATGTCTGCGAAATGAAAGTGATGAACGTCACGGACGAGCCGCCGCATGTGAACGAAAGAGCCTTCGAGCGGGTGGCCTATAGCTCCGAAATCTACCCGATCGAATACATCCCGAACTTTCATGAACTCGAATACGCGATCCCTGTCGAATACGGCAAAGAGGCGCTGCGCCAAGTTCGCGCGCTGATGCTGACCAAGCATACCGATTGCATCTATCCGGTGGAATATCGCTTCGTCGCCGGCGATACAGGGATGCTCAGCCCGTATTACAAACGCGCCAGCGTGACGGTCTCGGTCTCCGGTGGGCCGGGAATTGACTATTGGAGCTATCTTCTCGACGTCGACGCGATCCTTAGGCAATACGGAGCGCGGCCGCATTGGGGCAAGTTGCATTTCAACCGCGCCGAGGACATGCCGGCGCTTTATCCGCGCTTCGAGGACTTCCGGCAGATTCGCCGCCGTATGGACTCTTCGGGGCGTTTCCTGAACGATCATTTGCGAAACCTGTTCGAGTAAGAGCCGGCGCGTCCTCGTGGGGCTTGGCCGGCGGCATTGAGCGGATTCTCTTAGCGCGGGGATTGGGCGGCGAGGGAGGCCGAACATGACGGATACGCAAGCGCAAACCCGATCGAGCGGACGCGGACGCGTCGGGCGCGCCGGCCGGCAACGCGAGCGCGGCGGCCACGGGCCTGCCATCATCGCCGGAATCGAGCGACGGATTCCGACCTATGAGCTCTTGGGCGAGGAAGGCCTCGCGCGCATCGAGGCGATAGCGGACCGCATATTGCAGGAAATCGGCATCGAGTTCCGCGGCGATGCCGACGCGCTGGCGCTTTGGCGCAAGGCCAGCGCCGACGTCTCGGGCGACCTCGTGCGGTTCCCGGCCGGCCTGTTGCGCCAGATTCTCAAATCGGCGCCGTCGGTCTTCACCCAGCACGCGCGCAACCCCGCACGATCGCTGCGGATCGGCGATCGTTCGGTTGCGTTCGCCCCCGCCTATGGCTCGCCGTTCGTCTATGATCTCGAGGGCGGCCGGCGCTACGGGACGCTCAAGGACTTCGAGAATCTGATCAAACTGGCCTATTCGATTCCATGGCTGCATCACTCGGGCGGAACGATCTGCGAGCCCGTCGACATTCCCGTCAACAAGCGCCACCTCGACATGGTCGCCGCGCATTTGCGCTTCTCCGACAAGCCTTTCATGGGCTCGGTCACCGCCGAGGAACGCGCCGAAGATTCGATCGAGATGGCTCGCATCGTCTTCGGACGCGACTTCGTCGACAAGAACTGCGTCATCATGGGCAATATCAACGCCAACTCGCCGCTGGTTTACGACGCGACGATGACCAAGTCGCTCCGCGCCTATGCGCG
>DATGHD010000001.1:0-3258 GCA_035308145.1 Roseiarcus sp. | reverse complement strand
AATCTCGTGACCGGGCGAAGGGTCTAAGGCTTTGGCGATTCGCGACAGATTGGTGGAATTCGTGCTTCCCGCCTCGGCGCTGATCCTGGCGCTCCTGGCCTGGGAGTTCATCGTCTGGTACGCCGCTATCCCGACTTACGTGCTGCCGGCGCCGAGCCTCATTCTAAAGACGCTCTATGTGGATTGGGATACGCTGTTCGCTTCGCTGCTCGTGACGTTGCACATCACCTTCGAGGCGCTGTTCGTAGCGATCATGGGCGGCGTCGCCCTGGCGATGCTGTTCGCTCAATCGCGGATCATCGAACGCGCCTTCTTTCCCTTCGCCGTCGTGATGCAAGTAACGCCGATCATCTCGATCGCGCCCTTGCTCCTCGTCTATCTTTCGACCAGCACGGCGGTTCTCGTCTGCGCCTTCCTCGTCGCGTTCTTCCCAATCCTGTCGAACACGGCGCTTGGTCTTGCTTCCGCCGATCACAATCTCATCGATCTCTTCGACCTCTATCGCGCCTCGCGCTGGCAGCAATTGCTGTGGCTTCGCGTCCCAAGCGCTTTGCCTTATTTCCTCGGCGGCCTCAGGATCGGCGGCGGTCTCGCTTTGATTGGCGCGATCGTGGCGGAAATCGCCGCGGGCTCGGCGGGCCAAGGCGCCGGCCTTGCCTATCGGATCGTCGAATCAGGCTTCCGGCTGAATATTCCGCGCATGTTCGCCGCCCTATTGTTGATCTCGGTCGCGGGCATTTTGATTTTCTTGTTCTTTACGGCCCTGTCGCATGTCCTCCTCCGACGGTGGCACGACAGCGCGCGCGGCCGAGAAGCGTGAGATGGCCGCTTACGCGATCGCCAAGGCGCCGCGCTGGATCATCGCCGAAGCCAAGGTTCCGCAGTCGCTCTTGAGAGGCAAGGCGCCCGTCGACGGCGAAGGACTGGCGAGCGTCGACATTCTGATCGAGAACGGACGTATCGGCGCGCTCGCGCCTGGAGGATCACTCGCCGGCGCCGATTCTCCGCGATTGACCCTCGATGGCGCGATTGCGTTGCCGCTCTTCGTTGACGCGCACACGCATCTCGACAAGGGCCATATCTGGCCGCGGGCGCCAAACCCCAATGGGACGTTTGCAAGCGCTCTCGAGACGGTGAAAGCCGATCGAACGGCGCGCTGGAGCGCCAAGGATGTCGGGCGGCGCATGGAGTTTGCGCTGCGCTGCGCTTATGCGCATGGCGCCGGCGCCATCCGCACTCATATCGACAGCATCGGTGCGCAGACCGCGATCTCCTGGCCGGTCTTCGCCGCGACGCGCGAACGGTGGCTCGGGCGCGTAGCGCTGCAAGCTTCGCCGCTCTTCCTCGTCGACTTCGCCTTTGACGAAGAGCACATGCGCGTCGTCGAGAAGATGGTCGACGAACATGGCTCCGGAATTCTCGGCGCGGTCACCTACGCTTTCCCGCGGCTCCAGGAAGGGCTCGACATCCTCTTCGCTCTCGCCGAGCGTAAAGGCTGGGAGCTTGACTTTCACGTCGACGAGACTCTCGATCCGGCGGCGTGTTCGCTGAGCGCCATTGCGCGGACCGCGATCGACCGTCGGTTCGCGAAAAACATTCTCGTCGGCCATTGCTGTTTGCTCGGCGTGCAGCCGGACGACGAAACCAAGCGCACGATCGATCTTGTCGCCAAGGCGAACTTAAGTGTCGTGTCGCTGCCGATGTGCAATCTCTATCTGCAGGATCGCCGGGCAGGCCTGACCCCGCGCCGACGCGGCGTCACGGCGCTGCATGAGCTGAAAGCCGCAGGCGTGCGCGTGATGATCGCCAGCGACAACACGCGTGATCCTTTCTACTCCTATGGCGACCTCGACATGATGGAAGTCTGGCGCGAGGCGGCGCGCATCCTCCATCTCGATCATCCATTCGAGCCCTGGGCGCCGGCTTTTTTCTCGGAGCCCGCGGCGGTCCTTGGGCTGGAGCAGGCGGGCGCGCTTTTTGCCGGCGGCCCGGCCGACATGATTTTGACCACGGCGCGCAGCTTCACCGAATTCTTTGCAAGGCCGCAAAGCGATCGTACAATTCTTCGCGCCGGCGCCGTGGTCGACGCCTCGCCGCCGTCCTACGCCGAACTCGACGACCTCGAAGGCCTGAAGCCATGAGCCAACCTTATGACATCATGGCCTTTCGCCAAGCGATCGGCCCGATCAAATCGGAGGATAATCCTGTTCTGGTGCGCCAGAAGAGCCGCGACTTCTATTGGTATTCGCCCGTGTTGAAGAGAGAGCTCGATCATGTCGCCGCCGATATCGTTGTGACGCCGCAAAATGAGAACGAGGTGGTTGAGACGCTGAAGGCCGCGCATCATCTCAAAATTCCGGTGACGCCGCGCGGCTCTGGCACCGGCAATTACGGCCAGGCGATGCCGCTCGCCGGCGGAATCGTCCTCAACCTCGCCGAGATGAACAAGGTGCGCGCGATCAGGCCGGGCCGCGTGATCGCCGAGCCCGGCGCGATCCTCGCCAAGATCGACGGCGAGACCCGCGCTTCCGGCCAAGAGCTTCGGATGTACCCTTCGACCTACGCCACGGCCTCGATCGGCGGGTTCGTGGCGGGAGGGTCCGGCGGCGTCGGTTCGATCAACTGGGGCGGCTTGCGCGATTTCGGCAATATTCTGCGCCTGCGGGTGTTGACGATGGAGGCTGCGCCACGCGCGCTCGAACTGACCGGCGAGGATCTGCACAAAGCTGCGCACGCCTATGGCACGAACGGGATCATCGCCGAGGTCGAAATGGCGCTTGCCGCGGCCTATGACTGGATCGACCTCATCGTCGGCTTCGATACGTTCGAGGCGGCCGCCTCTTACGCCAACACGCTCGGCGAAGAAGACGGGCTTTTGACCAAGCTCATCACGGTGGTCGCCGCTCCGGTTCCGCACGATTATTTTCTCCGCCATCGGAAGTTCCTTCCGGCGGGAAAGAGCGTCGTGCTGATCATGGTCGCCGAGCACGCGCTCGACGCGCTGCGCGCCTTTAACCGCCGCTACAAAAACGCCGAGACGCTCTTTGACGCGACGCTTCTCTCCGCGGAGGATCGCAAGGGGCTGTCGCCGAACTACGAGCTCAGCTGGAACCACACCACGCTTCGCGCGCTCCGCGTCGATCCGGCGATAACCTATCTGCAGGCGCTTTATCCGTTCCCGGGGCAGCTCGCGGCGGTCAAACGCATTCACGACCTTTTCGGCCAGGAAGTGATGGGCCATCTCGAATTCGTGCGGTT